>JBNJGN010000001.1:0-36760 GCA_051747785.1 Patescibacteria group bacterium
AAGAGTTGAGGTTCCTCCTTCTTGTATAGTTGCGGGGTCGGCGTAGAATTCGGTGATGATAGGATCGGGGTCAGGTGTTGGACAGTCTTTTACCGTAACAGTTACAGAATCTGTTTTTTCATTTCCTTCGTCATCTTCACAGCTAACACTGAAAACCGTTTCTTCAGAGACATTCTCTGTGGTAGTGCCGGAAGTTTCTCCGCCTGTGTCAAAATTATCCCCTTCACAACTTTCAGCTCCGTTGGAAACCCAAGCGATGGTTGTCTCATCCCCGCTCTCGTTCACCTCCACAGGATCAGCGGTGATAGAAACACAAAGTCCTCCACAGTCAGCACCAAAGTCATCGCTAAAATACTCATCTACTATTCTGTCCCTAAAATCATCAAACCATCCTCCGGAGGAATTTGTTGAATCTATTTCATTTTCATCTATATCCGAAGTTGTAGTAGAAGCGGCCACCTCTTCCAGGTCATCTAAGAGAGTGTCATCCCCTTGTTCATCAGAATCACCATCAGTGTTTATATCTTCTTTTCCCTCATCCAAAGATTCATCCATTGACGTTGTTCCAGCTTCATTATCCAGATCATCCAATAAAGAAACTTCTCCTTCATTTCCATGGTCGTTAACAGAAACGTCATTCTCTCCTTGGTCACTAGGCTCTGATTCTGTAGCTGTCTCTTCAGAAACAGAAGAAAGAGAAGAGAGTACGCCATCATTATCCTCTACCTCGGCCTGTGCAGGAATAACAGCAGATCCCGTGAAAGCCAATGAAGTCCACCATAGAGAGAGTATAAAAAAGGCAAAGATGAACCCTGTCCCCTTAAAATTAAAAAAAGAAGTACAGTTTCCGCACTTTACCCTTTTTCTCACCTTAAAAGCTTGAACTTCAGGATTGTTATTATAGTAATTTTTCATAATTTTTTATCTCTTATAATATTAAAATAAACTCACCCAGCTATCTAAAGGTAAGCAAATGAACGATGTGGTGAGGAAAATTAAAACAAACACCACAGATTAGACGTCCCTATTCGTCGGGAAACCTCTCTTTACTTCTGAAAAAAATATTACATACATATTTTTAAAAAGTCAATAGCCAAATAGAGAAAAAATCCTTATTTCTAGCAAAATTTTAAATGTCTTTTATGTATTAAAGACAGATGTTTATATGTCTTTTAGAATATATTTTAAAATGGTGCCTTTTATTTTTTTGTGATGTAAAAGACATTTCTATGTCTTTTACATTGTCTTTTATAAAAGACATAGAAATACCTGCAAAATAAGATCGCCATCTTTTTTTAAACAGAAACCCTTATCATTTTGATAATTAAAAAAGAAGAAAGATATCCCTTAAAAAAGCGATATATGTTATTATGCTATTAAAATAAAAGGTAAAACTAAATTATGGCCTCAACAGAAGATGGTAAAAAAATAGATCCGGCTTTTTTGAGCCCTTACACCCCTTCAGAAAATGAAGAGGTTATTTATAACAAATGGGAAGAAGAAGGAATGTTCAACCCTGAAGAATGTGAAAAGAAAGGTGTAGCCAAAAGTGACAGACCGCCCTTTAGTATTATTATGCCTCCTCCTAATGTAACCGGAGCGTTACACATGGGAAGCGCTCTAATGCTAGCTGTAGAGGATATGATGGTAAGGTTCCAGAGAATGAAAGGGCGAAAAACCCTATGGATACCGGGAACCGACCATGCATCTATAGCCACAGAGTCAAAAGTAGAAAAAAGTCTGCAAAAAAGAAAAATAAAACGTTCCGAGCTTACCAGAGAAGAGTTTTTAGAGGAAATTGACGAGTTCGTACAAGAAAGCAAAAGAAACATACGTGACCAAATTAAAAAAATGGGGGCCTCCGTTGACTGGAGCAGAGAAGCTTTTACTTTAGACAGACAGAGAGAAAAAGCCGTGAAAACCGCCTTTTCCCAGCTTTACAAACAAGGACTTATAAAAAGAGGGGAACAGATCGTAAACTGGGACCCTAAAGGCCAAACAGCGATATCTGATGACGAGGTTGAATATCAAGAAGGCAAAGCTCTACTGTATACTTTTAAATATAGTAGTGACTTCCCTATATCTATAGCCACCACCAGACCAGAAACAAAAGTAGGAGATACTGCCGTAGCTGTTAACCCCGAAGACAAGCGTTACCAGAAATACATAGGCAAAGAATACAAAGTTAATTTTGCCGGATGCCCCCTAAACATTAAGATCGTGGGTGATAAAGAGGTTGACCCTGAGTTCGGCACAGGAGCACTTGGTGTTACCCCTGCTCACAGTAAAACTGACTGGGATATAGCTCAGAAAAATCACCTCCCTTGGTTTAAGATAATTAATGAATACGCACGAATGGAAGTTGAGAACCCTGACATAAACGGTCTTAAAACCACCGATGCCAGGGAGTATATAGTCAGATGGCTAAAAGAAGAAGAACTTTTAGAAAGAGAAGAAGAGATAGAACAGAACATATCTGTTTCTTACAGAAGTGGCGGAGTTATAGAACCGATACCTAAATTACAGTGGTTCATTGATGTTAATAAAAAATTTAACCTGCCCCACTCTTCCATACCAGGTATTAAAGCAGGTCAAAAAGTATCTCTTAAGGAGCTTATGCTTCATGTTGTCAAAGAAGGTCATATAAAGATCATTCCTGAGCGTTTCAACAAAATATACTATCACTGGGTAGAAAATCTTCATGATTGGTGCATATCAAGGCAAATATGTTATGGACACCGAATACCCGTCTGGTACAAAGAAAACAAAGATTCAGAAACAGAGATCCATGTCGGAGAAGAAACACCTAAAGGAGAAGGATGGGAACAGGACCCGGACACTCTTGATACTTGGTTCTCTTCAGGTCTATGGACCTTTTCTACCTTAGGCTGGCCTGATAACGTGGAAACGTCGGATAACGGACCGGAAATTAAGAAAAGAGGTGATTTAGAAGAGTATCACCCTACAAGCATTTTAGAGACCGGAGAGGATATAATCTTCTTTTGGGTTGCACGTATGATATTAATGAGTACCTCTCTTTTAGGAGAAGTGCCTTTCAAAACGGTATATTTACACGGAATGGTTCGTGACGAGAAAGGCCAGAAACTAAGCAAATCACTTGGAAACAACCTTGACCCCAGAGAAGCATCTAAACAGTACGGATCGGACGCAGTAAGAATGTCTCTGGTCATAGGAACAAGACCAGGAAACGACTCTAAAATATCACCTCAAAAACTCAAAGCCTACAAGCATTTTGCCAACAAGATATGGAACGCAAGTAGATTCGTTTTTGAAAATACATCAGACGAAAACGAATCAGAACCCGAAAGCATGCCCGAAAAATACCAAGAATACCATAAAGAATTTGAAGATCTAAAAAAAGAAATAACAAAAGACATGGAGAATTACCGCTTATATCTGGCCGGAGAAAAACTCTATCATTATTTCTGGCACAGATTTGCCGATGTTATAATAGAAGATGCTAAAAAAGATATTAGCGAAAGCGATGATGTTACAAAAGAATCAGCCAGATATACGCTTTTTAGATTATTAAGAACAAGCTTAGTTATGCTTCACCCCTTTATGCCTTTTATAACGGAAACCGTTTGGCAAAAAAGTCCTTATCTATCAGACAGACCCTTAATGGCAGAGGAGTGGCCGAACGTTGATAATTAATATAAATAATGACCCATATTGACGTTCTGACACTAGCCGCACTAGGAGGAGTGATACCCGCTCTCGTATGGCTATGGTTCTGGCTTCGTGAGGACAGGCATCCCGAACCGTGGCAATACATAACCCTGGTTTTCATAATGGGAATAGTAGCAGTTCCCGTAGTTATACCCTTCCAAAAATCCATTAACTCCTGTGTTTACCTGGCACCTCTATTAACATACTTCTCTTGGGCTGCCTTGGAAGAGCTCTTCAAATATGCAGCCGCCTATTTCGCCGCACTTAGAAACAAAGTAAACGATGAACCGATAGATCCTGTTATATATATGATAGTCGCAGCTTTAGGCTTTGCCGCCATTGAAAATACTCTTTTTTTAACAGAACCTATTTCAAAAGAACTAATCGTTGATAGCGTAGTTATAGCTAACTTAAGGTTCGTAGGGGCCACTCTTTTACATGTAGTATGTTCCGCCACCGTAGGATTATTCTTAGCCTTTTCGTTTTACAAGAGCAGAAAGAAAAAAATTCTTTACTTAATAATAGGATTATTAACCGCCACAGTAATTCACGCTCTTTTCAATCTCATAGTCACATCCGACAGCCAACTTGGCGGCCCTATAACGGCCCTCCTCTATACATGGACAGGTGCCATGTTCTTAATATTCGCTTTTGAAAAGGTGAAAAAGATACGTTGAGATTTCCACAGATGTCTTTTAATTTATGTGTTTTCTCTGTTACAATTAATTAGTAAATATAAAAACTATGCCAAAAGACACAAGATCATTTTTTGAACGCCTCACAGGTTCAGATAATATTGAAGAGGACGAAGAAATAGACGAGGAGGATTATGAAGAAGAGGAAGAGGAGGAGGAATACGACAACGAAGGAGAAGAAGACGAACACGACTCTGAAGAAGAAGGAGAGCTAGCTGTTGATATGTATGAAAACCACAGTGATATTTTCATTAAAACTGTTGTATCTGGTGTAAGACCGGAAGAGCTTGACATCTCTATTACTCGCGAAAAGGTGGTTATTAGAGGAAACAGAACACCGGAAAGAGGTTTTGAGGGCTCTAATTACCATATCCAAGAACTATACTGGGGTGCCTTTTCTAGATCAATAGATCTACCTCAAGAGGTTGAAGTTGATGAAGCAGAAGCGGTCGCCAAACACGGCCTTTTAGTTTTAAAGCTCCCTAAAATAAACAAAGAAAGAGAAACCAAACTTAAGGTTAAAACAGGTTAAGTAAAAAACGATAAAAAAACAAAAACGACCTTTTAACGAAGGTCGTTTTTGTTTTGTTCTTATAGATAAACAACGTATCCTCTTGTGCTGAGGGGCGGGTTCGAACCGCCGACCCTTCGCTCTTCAGGCGAATGCTCTACCAACTGAGCTACCTCAGCAATTATGCCTTATGCTGAATAATCAGCGCGGTAACCGCTCAAAAGCTTCCCGCGCCTCCTTAGAGGCTTCTTGTGCAGTTGTATACAGATCCTCTAATCTATCCAGGTATGGTTCAATGTAAATGTACGCAATAACTGCCAAAACCACTATAACTGCCCAGTAAAAAAAAGTAAACATTAAACTCCTCCTTTGCGCAGAGTAAAGTTTTCTAAGCATCTCATTGTTCTCCCGAGCCAGTTCATGTATCTCTTCTATCCGCTCATCATCATCCTCCCTGCTCATGTGGCCATTATAACAAAATTCTGTCTGGCAAAGCAAACTTTACAGTTCTGTCCTCTCGGCAGGAATCGAACCTGCATCTAGCCCTTAGGAGGGGCTCGTTCTATCCATTGAACTACGAGAGGTTTTAATACGAGAGCACAATAACACACAAAACGTGTGATCTTCATTAAGATATAAAAAATTGATAGAATTTAAGAATTCTCTAATAACTCTTCAACTTTCTCCCTATCAAAACCGATAACCATATTCTCGCCTACGAATATCACCGGCACGCCCATCTGACCACTCTTCTCTACCATTTCTTGCCTTTTTTCAGTTTCCTCAGAGACATCGTGATCAGTAAACTCCACTCCTTTCTCTTTGAAAAATTCCTTGGCCATTTCGCAATAAACGCAAGTAGGTGTTGAATAAATAGTAACTTCTTTCATAATAATTTTACCTAAATGGTAACAAAAAAAGTATAACACTAGACCATAAAATACTCAATCACTGTTTTAAAAGATCAATATTAATTAAAAAAGACCTTTTATCCAGTCAGAAAAACGCCCCCAGTTCCCTTTTTCTACTTTCTCTTCATTGTTTTTATCTTTTTCTTCATCTTCAACAATAACCGCCATTACCTCGCCTTCCTTGCCGGTCCTAAAACGTCTCCTTATCTCAGCCTCTCTCCCAAAGTCACTTTCAAGATAATCCAGCTCTCTTTCCAGTTCATGCTTTTCCTCTTTTAGCTCTTCCATTTTAGACACAGAACCGGAAAGCAAAGCCTTACTTTCCGAGTAATTATTATACATATTCCAAACCGGAAACAGCATCAACCCCACAAGGATCAACAGTGCCACCAAAGTAACTCTTGAGTATACCCACTCTTTGATCTTTCTTTTGGTAATAATGAAGGACATATGTCAGATATTGAAAATTTTGCCTTTTACCTTTATACTAAATAATACTATAAAATATACAAAATATGCTATTTCATCACAAAAGCCAAAAGATCATACGCTGGATAATGATAGTTGTAGGTATAGTCGTGGCAATCAGTATGGTCTTTCTCTACACTCCTATCTAGAACTCTCTTTAAACAGTTATTTATACTCTGTTTACAAGTGATCAAATTTTCTTCTAGGCACTAAACACAAACCTGAATTTATTCTTCTTGCTGTGTCATCTTTATGAAAACCTCATAAGGAACGTTAACCTTTCCTTTGTCTTTCATTTTCTTTTTGCCTTCTTTCTGTTTCTCTCTTAACTTCATCTTCCTGGTTATGTCTCCTCCATATAATTTAGCGGTAACATCCTTACGTAAAGCGGGAAGAGTTTTAGATGAGATTATTCTTCCAAAAGCTCTAGCCTGTATTTTAGCAGCAAACATCTGTCTGGGCATTACGGAATAAAGCTTCTCTACTGTTTTTTTAGACTCACTCTCAACCTGCCTGCGAGAGATCACTCTAGAAAAAACAGGCATCACCTCATCAGCTATGATAACATCCATACGTACAACATCCGCTTCCCTCATACCCTTAGTTTCGTAAGACATAGAAGCAAACCCTGAAGATACACTTTTTACCTTATCAAAAAAGTTCCTCATGAGCTCACGTAAAGGCATATCAGCAGAAATTGAGGTCCTCTGATCACCAATAGTCTCAGAAGCGCCCACTATAGCCTCATGTTCGTATAGGACTGACAGTACAGTACCTATATAATCAGCCGGAGTTATTATCCGAAGCTCTACCCATGGCTCATAGACAACCAGATCTTTCCTGTCATCAGGAAACATATGAGAAGAGTAAATTTTCTCTTTCTCTCCGGAACCGTAAACTATCTCGTACTCCACAGAAGGCATTGTCACTACCAGTTCCAGATCAAATTCTCTCTTTATTCGCTCAGTAATAATCTCCAAATGAAGCATTCCTAGAAAACCACAACGGAAACCCTTACCCAGAGCTTGAGAAGACTCTTCGTCAAAAGATAAAGAAGAATCAGATAGCTTTAGACGCTCCAGTGCCTGTCTTAGTGCAACAAACTCATCTTGTCCTTCAGGATAGATAGAAGCCCAAACAATTGGTTGAGGAGTTCTATAACCCGACAGAGGTTCATTCAAACGCTTCTCCGATGAAAGCGTATCTCCCACAGAGGCTATATTTGGCTCTTTAAGACCCGTTACAATGTAACCTATTTCACCGGGTCCAAGAGACTCTACTGGCACATTCTGAGGAGAAAAAACCCCAACTTCCGCGGCCTTAAAAGAAGTTCCGCCGGCATGTAAAAAAAGTTCATCTCCTTTCTTAACTTGCCCATCAAATACCCTAATATAAACCACAACTCCTCGGTGATTGGAGTACTCAAAATCAAAGACCAAAGAACGAAAACCGGAATGGTCTCCCGGGCTCGGGGCCGGGATATCTCTAACAATTCTACCTAGAAGATCTTCCACCCCTTCTCCGGTTTTGCCGGAGGCAAGGCTTATCTCCTCTTTAGAGCAACCTATTAGATCCATAACCTCTTTAGAAACCTCCTCAATACGAGCCTGCTGAGAATCAACTTTAGTCAAAACCGGCAGTATTTCAAGATCCGCATCAAGAGCATCCCAGAGCGTGGTCAATGTCTGCGCCTGTATCCCCTGAGTAGCGTCAACCAACAGCAAAGAACCTTCCACCGCCTTTAGAGCCCTGGAAACCTCATAAGAAAAATCAATATGACCCGGTGTATCTATTAGATTAAGTACATATTCCGGACTGTGACCATACATCATCCTGGCTGGTTGCATCTTTATGGTTATACCCCTCTCACGCTCTAAGTCCATACTATCCAAAACCTGATCCTTCATCTTTCTACCCTCAACGGTATGCGTAAGTTCCAACATGCGATCAGCCAAGGTTGATTTACCGTGATCAACGTGACTTATTATAGAAAAATTACGTATACTGTCGGTCATATTCCTTTATTTTTTATAAAATCTGAATCACAGAATTAATGCCACCTTAACACTTAAAAGGCATAAAGGAAACACCGTATTCCATCAAGATCATACTTTTGTTTCTGAAATTGGTGGTTTTACTTTCCAAAAACGATGTTTTAAAGTTTCCATTACAACTTTTATTTCTTTATTGTTTAAAAGCAAAAGAACCAAAACATTCATTAAAAGAGCCACAATTCCCGCACAAACCCCTTGAACAAGAACTGTAAACAGTGTATTAAGTTCAAAGAAAAGACTATATACCGCTAAAGTAACATAAGCCCCAGAACCTGCAATAATTGAAGATGCAAATATCTGTGAAAAAGTAACTAAAATAGGATAAGAAAAACCCTTACATCTTCTTTCCAAAAGCAACCAGAAAAGGATCCCGTTTACTGTCATTCCCGCCGAAAAAGCTAGGGGGAGCATCAAGACCTCCGTTCCATAAAGGTCTTCCACTCTTAATAAAGATTCCATAAAATAGCGAAACAGATCAGCGTTTTTGAAAAAATAAGTCAGAATAAAAGCAGAAGCGACAGCACAAGCACCGGAAAAAAGATTAATAAAAAGAGGCAAAGCCGTTTTTCCCATAGCGTAGTAGCTCCTTATAAAAAGAAGTACCAAACCCTGAAAAACAACAGAAATAGAGAAAAGCGCCAGTGCGGCAGCTGTTAACTGAGTAGCACTCCAATCAAACTGACCAGTTCCAAGAACAACACGAACTATCTGAGCTCTTAAAACAATAAAGATAACTGTGGCAGGTATGGACCAGAATATAATATGCTGAGCCGATGTTATAACATAACGCCAATACTGTTCTATTTTCCCCTGTGAGAACAGCTTGGTTATAGTGGGAAAAACCGCAAGGGAGTAACTGACCCCTATGGTACTTAACACAACCGACTGTAAATTGAAAGAAAAGTTAAAAACCGTTATTGACCCTTCAGCCATCAAAGAGGCGACCGAAAGCAGAGCCAGGATCAAAAGATTAGTAATTCCCATAGTTAAGGTCCTGGGTATTGAAAGCTTAGCAACAGATCTAAAAACAGAAATATCAGGTTTTAAGGAGAATCCGGGTAAGAAACCTTTTTGAATAATAAAAGGTACATGGATGAACATATGTAAAAAAGCTCCCAAAATAACACCCAAAGCAACACCTAAAACACCTAATCCAGGGGCTAAAAAGACTATACCAGCAATAATACCAAGATTATACATTACTGGACTTAAGGCATAGAGAAAAAATCTCTGGTGAGTTTGACTTATACTACCAAACAGATTTGACACTCCTAATAGTATAGGAGAGAGAAGCATCACACGAGTCATCACCACCAAAAGCTGAAAATCCTCCCCGGAAAAACCCGGAAAAACAAAAGAAAGGATACTAGGAGTAAACAGAAAAACAACAACGCTTACAAGTACTATCAGTGTGAAGAATAAGGTAAAAATCTGCCTTATAAAATACCTCGCCTCCTCTTTCTCTTCCTTGATCCGTTCCACCAAAAAAGGAACGATAACGGAAACGGATACCAAAGACCCTATTGTGATAAAGATAAAATCAGGGACCCTGAAAGCGGCATAATATATGTCCAACTCTATTCCCGCACCAAAATTATGAGCGAGCAAGCGATCACGTACAAGTGCCAATACTTGAGAAGACAGAGCGAAAAACCCAAGAAGAAACGCCGCCTGATGAAGACCCAAAATTTCCTTGTTCAAGAAATTAAGTAGTCTTCTAACCATATCATTTCATAACCGAGAGTAACTATTCGGTTTCCTCTACTTCTGAGTCTTCTTCCGTTTCTATTAATTCATCTCCTTCTGCATCCTCTGCATCTTCCTGTAAAATTTCTTCCTCTTCATCTTCAGGGACTTCATCTCCCATTTCGGGAACATCTTCTTCAACAGGCAACTCTGGAGTAGGTTCTTCAAATTCGGCTACATCAGCCAGAGGATCATCCTCCCCTTCTCTCATATTATCTAGAACACTCACAAGTTGGGAAATGTCATTATACCTTTCAGCCAGATCCTCCATCAACTCTATGGCAGTTTCTTCTCTCTCGGTTTGGTAGAGTGAAAGACTCAAGAAATATCTAGCATTATCAAACCCGGGTGCCAGATTAACAGCCCTGGCAAAAGCATTAGACGCTTCACTCAACTGCTGATCCTCATAATGAAGTATACCTAACTGGAAGTGCAAACCGGCATCAAACGGCTCTACAGCCAAAGCTTGAGAAACAGACTCTCTGGCTTCTTCCAAATTACCATCCCTGATATCCAATTGTGATTTAAAGAACATGGCATTGGCATAATTGGGCTTCATCTCAAGAGCTTCCTCGGTATAACGACGAGCTTCTTCCATGTCCTCATTTACAAGCTCAAACCTTGCCATTTGAAGCACCAGTGCAGGGTTCTTAGGATTATGTTCTATAGCCCTCTCATATGCATTTTTCGCTTCCGAATAAGCATTAACATCGGAAACATTAAAAGCAAGCATTTCCTGATATATTCTTCCTAAAGTAAGCCAGTTCCGATAACCTACATTCCTTAGATCAGTTGCTTTTCTTGCTCTATTTATAGCTAAACGAAATTCCGATCCAGCACTTTGAACAAAACTGTCTTGATTTATTTGACCACTTTCTAAAAGCCCAATGTATTCACGTATCCTGGCAATAGGAAATTCCGCGGCTGTTCTGTAATACCTATCTTGCTCCGCGAGGCTAACAGCCCAGTCAAAATTATCTTCAGCCGCCTCCATATCCTCTTCACCAAGATAGGCATAAGCTGCTTTTTCATAAAAGTAAGCGGAAACACCCCTTTGCACCAAAAAGGCACTGAAAATAACCAATGCTCCCGCAATAACTATTATCCCCACGGCATAAAGTGACCCTTTTCTATCTCTCATATTAATATTAACCGAAACAGTTTGAAGCTTGCCTTCCCGAACCAGCACACCCAAAGAAATGGCGGCAAAGATAAAGAACAAAGAAAGCACCGCCACAGGAAGAAGTGTCATGAACATTGCCACCAATATTATCAACGAAGCGGAAGCGGAAGATATGAAGGCGTAACGCGTAAAATTATCATTGTCAAAAGATCGGGTCATAAAACCTCGCCACAGAACTAAAAGATAAAGTACAACAAAAACGATCCAAGCCGCCAACCCTAATATACCGACAGTGGTCGGTACCGAACTTAACAAGCTATGACCTTGACCGAACTCAACATTCCAGAAGCGAGTATTCAATATCTCCTGAGGTTTATACTGCATCCACTGATAAGAGAAGTCCATAGGCCCAGCACCCAATGCCGCCTGAATAGGACCCTCAAATACTGTTGACTTGGCAACGTGAGCAGTAGCACCAAATGAAGGTCGCAGATCATCTGAGGCCACACCTATATTGCCGGACAGAACCTCCGACAGAGAACCTCCAAAGAAAACAAAAGTGATCACAATAAACAAGGTTACCAATGAGACAATGGGAACCCCGGCTCCTTCGGCGCCCTGCTGACCTCCTGTCATTTTATAAACAGTAAAAAGCAAAACAACAGCACCGATGGTGATCCAAAGCCAAGTCACGTTAACAAGCACCAAGAAAAACAAGGAAATAAGCATTAACAGCAATAACAGCCACTTAAAAAGCGGTTTTAGCTTGAACATTTCATGGGTAAATAACGCCAAAGTAAACACAACACCGAAGAGTATCCCCGCTCCGGTCCAAGATTCAACGGGACTGGAATTGAGAGAATCAAAAAATCCCAAAGAAAGAAATTCCGATCCTGCAAAAAAGCGAACAAGGAAAAACAAAGCCAACACCAAAGAAGACGCCGCCAGAGCAGAGTAAAAATAGAAGACATTAGAGTTCTTTTGAAAAAAGAATAAGGTCAGGAAAAATAGAGCGAATAAAAATGTCACCGCAGCGAAAGTGTATACTTCTGAGCCATATCCGGCCACAGAAAGCGAGAAACCGGACTCGGAAAAGATACTGGATATAAAATACACTACAGGAATTGACAGAGCGGCGATGAACAGAGGATGTTTCGGTAAACTCAACCCCCCACTCTTAAGTGAGAGCGCCGTCATTAGAATAAAAGCTATCGCCACAACAGCTATTACAAAAAGTATCTTACCGGTGGAAAAATTGAAAAAAGGAGAAGGGATAAAGAACAGTGGCACCAGAAAAGCAAAAGCTATCAAGAGAGATGATCCCAAATTATTTAACTTTTTCAAGGATAACGACAGTGCCTTGGATCTATTATTCAAACCTTCGTGCTGATTATTTTCCCCATTCATAATAAAGAATATTAATTTTACTTATAAAGATTATAACATTCGTTTCAAGGAGACCCTTGAAACTAAAACCGCCCTCTCCTTTCTCTCGAAAGAACTTAATTCATTTTATTATCAAAAGAGAGGTAAATCAAGTGTAGATAATAAACATGGCTAAAATAAACAGAATTCAACCAAATTTTCTGAGCCTGGGGTGGGGCACGATCCCACAACCTGCCGATTACAAATCGGCTGCTCTAGCCAATTGAGCTACCCAGGCTTTTTTTAATATCACTTATGAAATATACAACAACAGATAGTATCTTTGCAACCAAAAAAGATGATCAACCTTCATTATCACTTGCTTTTTCATCTGTTCTTACAGATTTATTTTGTGATGTATTCCAAGATATAGTTCTTAAATATAAAGAGGTTTCATTTCTATACCTGGCCATATGCCTTTCTCTTAACCTATCCAAAAAACGAAAATACCAAGTACTTAATCTAAACTTCGTCCTCCTAGAAACTCTATGCATAGGATAGACCACTCTAGTTAAAAAAAACAGAGACACTTTACCTTTAAAAGTAAAAACAAACTCTCTGATAAAGATAAAAAACTCTCTTAAAACAAGATCATAAGAACGAATGTACCTAGAAAACGCAAAATCCGTGCCTAAGTAAAGCTCCGTTTTCTTATATATCAAGAATAATATAAGTAGTATCAGAGGAATAAAAAAAAGTCCTTCTGAAATTGACATGATAAGTTCAATTATTCACCAACTTCGTAACGCGTGAATCTGGTGACCTCTATTCTCTCACCAAACTTTTGAATAGCTTCATCAATGAGGCCGGCTATAGTCTTATCGCCATCTTTTATATACGGCTGCTCCATCAGCGCTATTTCACTTAAATAAGAAGAGAGCTTACCTTCAACAGCCTTTTCGCGAACCCCGTCAGGCTTATCTGATAGCTCTTTTTCAAAGTCTTCTCTCATAGAACTCTTATCCTCTTCGGGAACTTCTTCAGCAGAAGTATACTGAGGATTCATCGCCGCTACATGCATCGCTATATTATAAGCGAGATCAATAAATTCTTCATTTTTAGCGACAAAATCTGTCTCACAGGAAAGCTCCAAAAGAACTCCTACTGTTTTGGTGTTGTGAATATAAGAGACAATTCTTCCAGCCCCCAACGTACGGTCTTTTTTCTTATCTGCTGTTTCCTTGCTCTTCTTCTGTAAAAGTTCAGCTGCTTTTTTCATGTCCCCACCAGCTTCCTCAAGGGCATTCTTGCACTTCATAACAGAAACTCCTGTTTCATCGCGAAGTTTTTTTACATCTTCGGTTGTTGTATCCATAATTAGTTATTATAAATTATTATTTAAGACCAAAAACTTTTTATTTTTCCTGATCTTCCGAAGTAAACTGTTTCATTCCACTTTCATAAGCCTCTACAATCCTGGAAAGGATATGGTCAATGCTTTTTTGAACCGAACTGTTTCCTGGAATGGCCACATCAACTTCTGAGAGATCACAGTTTGAGTTTGATAAAGTTACAACTGGAATATTAAGCTGTTTAGCCTCTCTCAGAGCAGTATACTCCTTGCTTATATCAACTATAAATATTGCTGACGGTAGATCATTCATTTTTCTGATACCGCCAAAAGTTCTTTTTAAAGTTTCAATTTCTCGATCAAGTAAAAGACGTTCTTTTTTAGTATATTTAGCAAAAACTCCCTTTTCATTATCACTCTCCAAATCATCAAGTTTTTGAACCCTTTTACTTATTTGAGAATGATTGGTCAAAGTTCCTCCAACCCAACGTCCGGAAACATAAGGTTGATCTATCCTTGTAGCGTTGTTCTCTACAGGTTTTCTGGCCTCATTTTTACCGCCCACAAAGAGAACATTCGCCTTTTTTCTTCCTAGGTCTTCAAAAAATCTCTCTGCCTCCTTTATCTTCTCCTCGGTTTTCTCCAAATCAAATATTTCAACATTATTCTTCACTCCGAAAATATAAGGGCTCACTGAAGGGTGCCTCCTTGAACGGCTATAAGCATAATGAGCCCCTACTGAAAAAAGCTCTCTTATATTATCATCTTCAATTTTTGAAGTTTTGTCTGTTTTTTCTTTTACGGCTATCATATAGGTTAGGAGTGTATCAAATTTATCAAAAATGCGCAATAAAATACAACCTATTTAATAGGAACTGCGTAGGAAAATCTAAAAAAACTATATCTCAAATACCAGAAGATCCCACCAGTGGGAATCTCCTCTCTTAGAAATAACAGGGTTATTAAGAACATCTCCGTATGGAGTATAAACTTTACTTTCAGCCATATTTCCAGCAAACACAATATGAACACCGCTCCAACGAGCCTGCACTCTTAACATAGTATCCAGCCGCTGTTCCAACTGATGAGAATTATCAAACCAAGAAAGAGAAACCATATTCACTATAAAAGGAACCTTTTCTTTTCTCTTCATTACCAAACTCTTTACTCCGTAAGGCGACACGTTCTCAAAACAAAAAAGAACAGCTGGACTACCGTCAGGTAAATTAGACTGGCTATCAGATCCCGGAACATAATTCATCACCTCAGAAAGAACATTAAGAGCGTCATCTTGTCCCAAAAATGACACTGATCTAATAAAAAGATAAGACAAAAACTCTCCCTGTGGAACAAGATACTGCTTATCAAATCTATATAGAGAGTTAGTGTCATTATTATACAAAAAACCTTTTAATACACTTTCATCACCCAGAGACACTTTTCCACTGCCGATAAGCTGTACTGAGCTAGTGGCAAACTCTTTACTTAACCAAGACTTAGCCTCTTGATAGTCAGAAAAACCATTAAGAAAACGAGTGTCCTCCGGAAGTAAAATATGATCTGCAGAAGTCTCCCCTGCCAGTACTACACCTTTCCGCATTAATTCATGCTGTTTACTGCCCATATCAGGATTAGAACGAAATTCCCTATCAAAATAAGTCTGCAAAACTGCGATCCTTAACCCTTTAGGCTCGACATTAGGACTTTCCTTAAAATAAAAAAGACCGTAACCTAAAACGGCCAGTGCTAAAATAAAGACAGTTATAAAAGATAATGAAATATTCTTAAACCTATTTATATACCAAATAATTATTACAACGGTAACAGCAGCCAAAGATAGGATATAAACTCCGCCCAAAGCAGATAAATGAAAAAGGGGTTCATAATGAGCAAGATGATATCCCAAATAAGAAAAGCTAAAACGAGCATTCAAGAAAGCCCCCTCCCCTATAGTAAAAAGGGAAAAAAAGATTGATCCCGCTATTTCACACACCAACCAAAAAACAGGAACGAGTACTAAATATAAAGGTTTTTTAGCCTGAAAAAAACACCAAACAAAAAAACCACACACCATTCCAGCCAATCCCAAAAAAGCCGCAGAAAGAAACCAACAGATACCAATAAAAGAAAATTGCAATATGCTGGAAAAATCTTCCAAGTAACTAATGGGAAAAACAGACCACGCCCAAAACACACTCAGAGATCCCGAAACAGTCCAAGATATAAAACCCAAAATGGCCGCCTTACCTCTAGATGCAACATTTGCCCATAACCAAAATAAAAGAAATAGCCCTAAAACATAAATCCACCACAGTTGGGGGATTACAAAACCAATCCCTAAAAGAAAACCAGCAAAGGCACCGGAAAGATATCTGTGAGTTATAAGTTTTTCCCTTATTTGCTTTTTTAGTTCATCTCTCTCTTTCAACACCTGAATATAATAAACTCTAATTAAAAATAAAAAAAGGGAAAATTAAAAAATTGGAACTATTCTTCCTCAATACATATTTCCTTTTTTGAAATAGCGACAACTGTTTTTGTAAGTAAAATAACAATTATGATATTAACTATTACAAAAAACAGCCAGGATAGATACTTGAACACCTCAATGTCAGTTTCGTGGAACATTAAAATACTCGCAATAGTAATAGCAGTCATAGGAAAGGAGTAAGCCCACCAAGATAGGTAATACTTTATCCTTCCGAACATTTTTATTTGCGCAAATAACATTATTACCAAAAATAAAGCAATGTAATATAGTATTTTAGAGAACTCACTTACATCTCCGGTTAATTTAACAAAAGAGATAAATCCTATCGCCGGCGGAGCGATCAAAATAAAAAGCGTCGGTAACAGTTTTTGTGGCAAGGGGCTATGAAAGATTATGCGATTAAAAAATATAATAAAAAGTGCCACCCAGAAGAAAAATCCTATGCTATAAAAAAACCAAGATATTTCATTAGAAAAATGAGCCACACCAGCCACCGGAACTAAAATATTACCAACAGCCGGAATAAACCAAGCAGGATTCATATGTCTAACCTCAAATTTTGTGTGCTGTATCCATATGGAAATGATCTTAATAGTAAAAATAAGATGAATAGCAGATCCTGCGATCCATAAATACTTTGAAATAGGAACGTTTATCCCCAAAAAAGCTATACTTAATAAAAGTAAACTGATTGAAAAGGTTGGGAAAAAACTCAATTTGACAGGGTCATTGAATTCCACCCTAACTTCTTCTTTAAACCTAAATATCTTTAGGGCGTAAACAACGGTAATAACAAGAAAAATCAAGGATGTTATTATCAAAAGATACCAGCTAATATCAAACGGCATACCCAAAACCTCTTCCGCTCTCTGGAAAGCAATCGTAAACCCAGCCATTCCCAAAATCACCGAAAAAAATGATACTGGGAAAAATTTAATTCTGCATTCTTTTTTCATGATCTTTGTATTATATAAATAAAATACCTATATCTTAAATATCACATCCAAACTTTCTAAAATGCAACCTGACAAGAGCTCGAATAGTGGTCATTCAAGCAAAGATTAGCAAATACTTTACACCACAGTTTAAGTAAAATTTATCTCGCACACAACGATCATTCTTTCCATAAATATCTTGTCTCTCCACGATCTATTCCGAATATCTTTGAATAACATCTTCGAGTAATTGTTTTGCTTTCGGATCTTTAAATTCATCCAAAGCTCGTTCTGCTTCTCTAATATAAAAATCTCTTATATTATTTCCCTCTAGATCTTCACAAGGATCGTTAATATGTTCAGTTAAGAACAGTGCTAATTCCATATCTGTCGCTTTCTCTTTTTTTTCAAAATTTTCCATATTTATGTATGTATTGCTTCACGTAATGTAAATGCTTATACAAAGTGTACCGCAAAAGTAAAGTTTTTTCAGGAACATTTTATAAAAATGATGGCTGACCCTATTTTCAATATCCTCAAATGCTCCGCATTCTCGTCTTTGTTTGCGGAGAGGGCGGGATTCGAACCCGCGGTACGGTTGCCCGTACGCATGCTTTCCAAGCATGTGCTTTCGACCACTCAGCCACCTCTCCTTATGCTTTTTGAGTGTCAGGTTATTGTAAGAGAAAATTAAAAAGTTATCAACCAATAAAGACTTTTTACTACTGCATTTTCTGTCTCAGGGCCTTAACCCTCTCTTCAACCGGCGGATGAGTCATGAAAAGCTTATCCATAAAACCCATCTTTGTACCCTTTCCTCCGAAAGGGTTAGAGATATACATATGAGCCATAGCGTGATTCGCTTTTTTAAGAGGCTCAGAGACACCGGATATTTTCTCTAGAGCACTGGCCAATCCTTCTGAGTAACGTGTCATGAGTGCTCCACTGGCATCAGCCAAGAACTCTCTTTTCCTTGAAATAGCCAGCTTTATTATAACCGCCACAATAGGGGCCAATATAGCTAAAGCGATACCTAAAATGATCATTATTAACTGAGCTCTTCCATCACGGTCTCCCCCCACTCCTCCGAATATCGTCATTCTCAAAAAGAAATCGGAAAGGAGTGTAACAAAGCCGACCAACACAACAACAGTGGTCATAAGTAAAATATCACGATTCTTTATATGCGATAACTCATGAGCTATCACGCCTTCCAATTCGTTTCTGTCTAATATTTTTAAAAGACCTGTGGTTACGGCCACAACCGAGTTCTCAGGATTCCTTCCGGTAGCAAAAGCGTTAGGCGCCTGATCTTCTATCACATACAACTTAGGCATGGGAAGTCCACTGGCTATGGAAAGATTCTCCGTAACATTCCAAAGCTCACGAAACTCTTCTCTTTTAACTGGCCTGGCTCCACTCATCTTCAACACTATCCTGTCTGAATACCAATAACTTATTACGTTCATCAGAATACTTATAGCGACAGCAATAATCAAAATGATCTGACTATCAAATATCCAACTGAAAGCCCAACCCAGTAAAATGACAACGACAAAAAAGCCGAGCATCAAAAACCATGTTCTTCTCACATTGGAATCAACCTGTGTATAAGCAGTAGACATAAGATATGTTAAAGATAAGTAATTATACCTATCAGAGAATAACTAAGACTGATTTCGCCTTACTAGAAACTTACCTCCACAGGTTCACGGGCCTCCTCCTCTTCCAGTTCAAAGTACTCTCTGTCCTCAAACTTGAAAATACTGGCAATTATGTTGTAGGGGAAAGATTCTATTCTGATATTAAGATCCCGTACATTACCATTATAGAATCTTCTAGCTGCTTGGATTTTGTTTTCAGTGTCGGAAAGCTCTCTTTGAAGTTCTAAAAAATTCTCATTGGCCTTTAGATCTGGATAGTTCTCCGCAACGGCAAAAAGAGACTTTAGAGCATCAGAGAGCATATTCTCTGACTGTTCCATGCTCTTTACATCTCCCGACTTTTCAGAGTTCATCGCCTCGGTACGCTTCTTTGTAACCTCTTCAAAAACACCCCTTTCATGTTCTGCGTAACCCTGAACGGTATTAACCAACTGAGGAATAAGGTCATACCGTCTCTTTAGCTGAACGTCTATGTCAGCCCAAGCTTCTTTAGTTCGGTTAACAAGTTTTACAAAGCCGTTATAGGCGATAATAACCCATACCACCAAAACAAGTATTAATCCTAAAAGAATATATATCAAAATATTCAAATCCATGTTTATATTTAATTATTATAAGTAAGTAAACTTATTTTACCACAACAGACATCACTAATAAAGACAGCGCACTCTATATCTCATCAATCACTCTTCTAGCTGCTCGCTCCACCTCTTTTTCAGAAACCCTCTTCGGAAGATCGTCAGAACTGTGATAAACAGACATAAGATCGTCTAAATCCCCTGCCACTACTTTTGTTTTTTTAGCAACCTTCTCCAATGACTTTATACCAAAACCAAGTTTTAAAAGTTCAAGATCGTCAATAAATTCGGTATTTGAATGACCCAAAGAATCTAGAACAAATATCTTTTTTGAACCAAGCAAAATATCGGAGTGCTTATCTTCAAAACGCCTATATCCATAACACCAGTAAACAGGCTCGTCATAGGAAATCTCTTCATTTCCCGAAAAAACAAAAAGTGCTCTTTCTAAGATATCGGGGCAACTCAATATCATGTATAGCGCCATCGCGGTACCACTCGCATTATCAATAGATCCATTCTCAATAGAATCATAATGAGAAAAAATTATCACTTCTGGATTTTTTGTATTACCTACAAGAATATTCCGACATTCATGAGCCTCTCTTTTAACTTCCACCCTTCCAGAAACCTTTTTAGCCTTGGCTATCTTTAAAATATCACCCCTCCTTACAGCCACAGATGGTGCAAAATAAAAATTACACTTAGAAATTACTCTACAAGCAGGATTGAAATTGATATTCGGCTTATACAGAAAATCACACGAATCAGCAAGAGAACTTACAAGATGGTGGTTATCTTTTATCTCCCCACTAATAAAAGATGTGGATTTACAAGGTATTTCTTTTTCATCAACCCGAAGTTCACACTTCTTAACCCTTGGAAGATCCACCTTGAAGCCCTCTTTTTTGTAAGAAGTAGCACTCTTTTTCAAAATGTCTTCTATATATAAAGCGGTTCTTGTCTCAACCTCAAACTGACGTTCCCCCATTGCGCTCAGGTCTCTAATGACTTTTTTTACAAAACCTTTTTTCATTTAAATCTATCTTATATTATATACTAACTCTATCAAATATAAATTTAAAGAAAAGCCGTCCATCTCAAACGAATGAACGGCTCTGTTAGGAGGTTTCTGTTTAGAGATTTGGATGTTTATCTTTTGATAAACATCTATCAATAAAATTCATTACAAGTCTTCCTCAAGTCTGGCAAAAGGCTGCTCCTTCCAAGGAACTTCTTTTTTGTTATAGTTTACAAAATTAACACTTGGGTAATAGTCAAGTTCTTTTCGCCAGGACATCTTAACAATAACCGGGGCACACCCGAACAGTTCTTTAACCTCTTTGAAAGCAGGTTCAAAAACATTATTCGTAAAGCGATTGAGTTGCCAGTCAGATCCATCACCATGGTAGTCCTCAAAAAGAACACCATGAGAAATTGCCAACGACAGAAAATGAGTATAGTAAAACACGGCCCTAC
Organism: Patescibacteria group bacterium; assembly: GCA_051747785.1. GTDB lineage: Bacteria > Patescibacteriota > Minisyncoccia > Phycocordibacterales > CSBR16-193 > SKVL01. Next base: position 21,062 of record JBNJGN010000001.1, read on the forward strand.
CTCCCAGTTCCTTGGCTTTTCCGGAAAAATCCCAGGTAAGAGCTTCAGGGTAAAAAGACAGAAGTTGCTTTCGGTGAAATTCTTTGAGACTACCTCCGCCGTTATTACAAACAATCTCGGAAAGCTTCTTCCCTTCGTTCTTTTCACAACAAGCTATTCTCTTTTTTTCAAGAACAACTCCACCATTCTTGCCCATACGCATAGCAAATACGGGGTTAATAAGTGAAATTTTATCTGAAGAAGCAGATACCATGAAATCTTCGCTATACCCCATCCAAAGAGGAGTAAGACCAACTCTTTCTGCCATCTTAACAAAAACAGCATCTTCGTACCTGAAGGTTGGAATGTTGCGTGCCAAAATGGCATAAGGGACTCCATTAAAAATAGACGGGAAGCTAACTCCTGAATCGATCCACCAATCTTCTACAGATTTTTTTACACCCTTTCCCCGAGAATCAATAACATCCTTAGCCTCATCAATCTCAGTATAAAAGCCATCAGACATGGAAACCTCCTTTTTCGAAAATCAAAGAACAAAATATGTTCAGCCCACTTGGACGAACAGTACAGCTCCATAGGTTAAACCGTAACCTAAGGTGTGACCACCATACTAATGGACACACCCAGAGTCACGATGAGTAACCCGAGCACTTAAATTAAAAGACCTCCCTTGGGAGGGAGGTCTTTTTGCGTTTTATTTTTTAAAGTTCTTATTTCATCTTATAGCAAAACCCCCCCCCCTTCTCTGAAGGATAAATAGCATGTAGACAATAAACCATGCCTGGGTTTTCGCTTTGTTCTCCATATTCGGATTATAACCACCATTTCGAAACTGTCAATAGGTTATACACACTTTTTTAAGAGAGTCTCAAATCTTCATGAACCTATGAAGTCATCGGAAGTTCAATAGTAAATACACTCCCCTTACCTTCGCCCTCTGATTCCACTTTAACAGTACCACCGTGGTCCTCAGCTATCTTTTTTGCCAGATAGATCCCTAACCCACTACCGTTGGTATTCACCTTATCAGCCCCTTTGGCTCTTTTGAACTTGGCAAACAAAGAAGATATCTCTTTAGGATCTATACCTACGCCGGTATCGGAGATCTTTATATGCATCCTTCCTTTATTCGGTTTTGAAAAACGAACGCCTATCTTTCCTTCAGGGGTGTACTTAATGGCGTTATCAATAAGGTTACCGATGACTTGCTCAATTTTGTTCTCATCAACCTTGGCATTACACTCTTCATCTATACTCTCAAAGTTCATTTCCAGTCCTTTCTCCTCCGCCGAAGGCCTGTATTCCTCCACTATATTCTTCACTATATGGCGCATATCTTTCTTTTGAAATTCGTAGCTCATTCTTCCTTGCTCTATTCTTGAAACATTAAGAAAGTCATTAACGATCTTTATTAAGCTCTTAGTAGAATGATCCACAACATTCAACGGCTCCTTTAATCCTTCGTTAACCTCTCCATAATCACCTTCAAGCATCATTGAAACGTACCCCCTGATAGAAGTTAAAGGAGAACGGATCTGATGAGTCGCCAAAGAAAGAAATTCCGTTTTAGCCTTATCAAATTCTCTTAGACGCCTGTTAGCCTTTTTTATTTTTTTCGCCAACTCTTCAATCTTTTCTCTTTGCTTAACTTCTTTCGTTACACTGCGAATAATAAAAATTCCAAAAATGATAGTTAAAATAAGTAATAAAGAACTTGCAACTTGTTCTTGAAAACTATCAGAAACTAATACTCGTATAACCAAAAAAACCCATAATACTAGGATGAATATCTCTGTAGTTATAATTTTAATGTTAAATAATTCATATCTAAAAATTGCAACAGAAAAATAGAATACCATTACTAAAGTAAAAACAGGCCCTAGCCAGTAATAAGTAAATATTCCTAGGGTAGGTAAAAGTAAATTGGTAATTAAACCACCAATTACAGTAATAAAAATTCCAATTAATATATTTTTACCTTGTTGTTTTCTAATTTTAGATATCGACTTTTTCAAAAAAAATAAAAGAATAACACAAGAGATTGTAAAACAAGCCACCATAAAAAAACTATAAAAAAAATAAAGGGGGCCGAATTCTAAAATTCTTGCAACAAGAACTCCGTCTACAAATTTAAAAATCTTAAAACCAGAAACGACGAAATTAGTAAGAAAAATTATAAAACCCCAAAATAAAATAAAAACAATGTAAATAATATTTAGTATTTTCTTTGTTTTTTTTGTTACTTCATAACTAAAAAATAAATTATAAAATAGAGCTGAAACAGGTAATGTAAAAGCTGCAAAATAAGAGATCTTAGAAAACAAATAAATCATTTCTTTGCTTGGAAGTAAAGAATATGAAGCCAGAGAAGTAGACCATACAAAAACACCAAAAGTTATTAAGATAAAATAAAACATTTTTATATCTCTTTCTCCGTGCACAAGCGTAATTGCCCCAATAAAAAAATTCACTAACGCAACACCTAGCAAAATAACTGAGAACAAAGGCATAATTCTTTATGTTATAAAAAAAATCTTATACGAATTAAATCCAATAAATTTAAATTTTTTTTAACAAAGTAAATATCTTTCTCTTTTTTACTAAAAATTAGAGAACTATTAAATAAACGAGAATAAAAATTGACTATTTCTTCGTTTAAGAAATACAAAGGTATAACTGGATCATTTGGATTAAAGAAATTTCTTAAAGGATCATTAGATTTCTGAGGAGAATACTTTAGTTTATATTTTTTTATTAATTTTAAAGGAAACCCTAGCTTATTAAATTTTTTAAAAGCATATAATTTTAATGCTCCATAACCACCATAATAACCGTTATCCTTACCATATTCACTTATAACCAAAAACATACCTAGAGGGATTAAATGTCTAGGAAACTTGTCTATACCTAAAACATTAGGACGAGATATTAGACGCCCTATTTCAACAATTTTTTCTCTTGAAATTTTTTTAAATTCTTCTGGCTCTTCAAAATCAAAATAGTCTTTTTCTATAGGAAGATGATTACTATCAATCATTCTGGCTGTACCTATAATTTTATTATTACATTTTACTATAAAATAGTGGCATTCATTATTTTCATCATGTTGATCTCTATCTTCTGCTAGTTCTTTCATTTCAAGGCTATTGGGAATGTAGCCTTTTTCTTTTACATATACATCATACCTTAATCTAAACATCTCCGAAAATTCTTTTTTAGATGAAGGCATGCCAAAATCTATTTTTTTATTTTTCCACACAAAACTTTTTTTAACATCCATATTAAAAAGATTTACTTAAAAAGTATTTTAACTCCTTCATAAAGACCCGACACCTTTTCTCTTAAATACTCCCTGGCTTCCGTATAACTTTCATCTTCATTAAAAAGATCTTTGGGTATATAAAGAACCTCTCCGAAAGAAACAAAAACCTTTCTTCTGAATAATCTTTTTGAACCTAGACGAACTGAGCACGGCAGTATGGGAGCACCTGATCTTTCTTGAATAGCTACAGCTCCTTTTTTAAATTCACTTACCCCTTCTTTAAAAAAAATTCCCCCTTCGGGGAACATCAATATAGTATTTTTATTTTTGAGAGCTTCTACAAGAGGGTCTATTTTTCCATCAAAAGAATCTGTGTCGGGAATGGTTATAACATCGTAGATATAATAAATAAACTTGGTTATCTTAAGCTTTGACAGAACCGCCAAGAAAGAGTTGCCCTTAAACTCTTTCTTGGCAAAGGGTCTTATAGGAAAAAGACGGAGCAAAACAGTGAAAGGAAGTGATACAAAAATTATCCAGGGATCAAAAGGAGTTTTGTGATTGGAAACTACTACCATTGGTTTTTTTACATCCTTAAAATTTTCATCTTCATAATAAGTTTGTATAGAAAGAAAAATTTTTGAAACAATAAAAACTACGAAATAACTAAAAAACCAAACAGATAAAGCAACACTCTTCTTTATCTTCCTTCGCATAAGATCATATTAAAAATGAATAATTCTTTCATATGCATAAATACTGGTTTCTTTTTTGGATATTTTATAAATTATATACCCTCTTTTTTCAAGGGCAGTAGACAGTTACCTGTCTTGATCCATATCAAAAAGGTAAATGTACCAAATCAAAGCCCCGCTCTTTTCAATAAAAACGAGGCTTAACCAAAGGAGACCATCCTCATAAACTACCCCCGTTCTTATTATCTTCTTCTAGAAATTCTCTGCCTTTTTCAATAAGCTGTAAAGCAAAGTTCCTCTCTCCTCTGAACCTATACCTAAGTTCAGGATAATGTTGAAGTTGACTTGAATCGGCTATTGCCTTGAGCTGTCTAAGACATTCTTCCAGGGCATCTATTCTCTCGATAACCTTTTCTCTATTTATCGCCCCCTTTTCTTCAAGGTAAAGATTTTCTTCTTCTTCTGATAAAACCCTTCCCCTGAAAGCCGACGGATTAAGCCCTTGCCAAACTGAATGCCGATTTTCCTTTTCAAATTTATCTAACAACTCCGCAACACCTCTTTCAGTAAAGTCTTTTTTCTCAAGCAACATTTTTATTACCTCCTTTTAAAGTGCTCTTCTTTAAGGATATACTTTATTTGAAGTCAAATCAAGCCTTTTAGGCTTTTTAGACCAAACAAAAAGACCTCCTTGGGAGGTCTTTTTGTATATCTTTAGGTTAAATGCAGTTCCACTACATCATTCCGGGCATTCCTCCCATTCCCATTCCTCCGCCCATTCCGGCATCGGAGCTTCCTTCTTCTTTTTCTGGTTCATCAGCTATAGAGGCTTCGGTAGTAAGAAGTATAGCGGCAGCTGAAGCAGCGTTCTGGATTCCGGTTCTGGTAACTTTAACCGGATCAATAATACCAGCGGCGATCATATCATCAACCATCTCGTCATTGAGAGCATTGTACCCCGCAGAGGCTTTACTACTCTTTACCTGGTTTATAATAACAGCTCCATCTTCCTTTCCAGCATTCTCAACAATGTTTCTAAGAGGTGCTTCAAGCGCTCTCAAGACTATGGAGATCCCGGTTTCAAATTCGCGACTTTCTTTCATTTCTTCTTCAAGGGCTTTTCGTACTTTTTCTATCACTTTAACAAAAGCAGTTCCACCTCCAGCAACCACTCCTTCTTCGATCGCAGCCTTGGTAGCATTAACAGCATCTTCTATCTTGAGTTTGAGATACTTCATCTCAGTTTCAGTAGCGGCACCGACTCTGATAACTGCAATACCTCCGGAGAGCTTTGCTATTCTCTCTTCCAGTTTTTCAATGTCAAACTTAGATTCACTCTTTTCCTTCTGAGCTTTAAGTTGATTTATCCGACTATCAAGCTCTTGTTTTTTACCCTGTCCTCCAACAATAGTGGTATTCTCTTTGGTGGAAATAACCTTGTCAGCTTTTCCGAGCATTGCCACATCGGCATTTTCAAAGTTAAGACCGACATCCTCACTTATAACGGTAGCACCGATCATAGCAGCTATATCATGAAGCTGTTCTTTCTTTCTATCTCCAAATCCAGGTGCTTTAACAGCCAAAGTACTAAAGCTTCCTCTTATTTTGTTGACAACAAAAGTGGCGAGCGCCTCTCCTTCAACGTCGTCAGCTATAATGACAAGCTCTTTTACCCCATTTTGGGAAAGTCTCTCCAAGAAAGGAAGAACCTCTTTTACGTTTGATATCTTCTTATCAGTTACCAAAACGGCAGGATTTTTGTACTCGGCCTCCATTCTCTCAGAATCAGTAACCATATAAGGTGAAATGTATCCGTTATCAAACTGCATACCTTCAACCACATCGGACTCTACTCCGAATGACTGAGACTCCTCAACGGTTACAACGCCATCCTTGCCCACTTTATCAATAGTCTCAGCTATGATACCTCCTACTTCTTCTGACTCGGCGGCAATAGTAGAAACATGCTTTATTCCTTCTTGGTCTTTAACGGGTTTAGCGAGTGTTTTAAGGGCTTTTACGGTTTCCTCTGAGGCACGCTCTATTCCGGCCTTCACACCCATTGTATTAACTCCCATACTAGTAAGCTTCATACCCTCATCAACGATGGACTGAGTTAAAACAACCGAAGTGGTCGTTCCGTCACCGGCAATGTCATTTGTTTTAGTAGCGACCTCTTTCACTATCTCGGCACCCATATTCTCAAATTTATCTTTGAGATTTATCTCTTTGGCTATAGTAACACCATCATTAGTTATGGTTGGCGAGCCATAACCTTTTTCCAGAACAACATTTCTTCCTTTGGGACCAAGGGTAACTCTTACTGTATCAGCCACCTTGTCCACACCACTTTTCAGTGATTTTCGCGCATCTTCACTAAATTTTATATTTTTTGCCATAGTTATTATCTGCTTAACTTACAATTCTAGATCCTTCCAAACTATTTGATAATAGCAAGTACATTATCTTCTCTTAAGATGTAATACTCTTCCCCTTCTATCGTTACTTCATCGTATCCGAACTTAGAAAATATAACCTTGTCTCCTTTACTTACATTCATAGGTATTTTTTCACCATCTTCGTATTTACCTTCTCCGACGGCCACAACCTCTCCTTGTTCAGGTTTATCCTTCTCAACGGTCTCAGGAAGAATTATTCCCGAATCGGTTTTGGTTTCAAGCTCACTCTCCTCAAAAGGGCGTACCAGTACACGATCACCAAGAGGTGTAATTAAATTCTCTACATCTTTTTTACTCTTGCTCATATAGTATTTAGATTAACTTATAATAAAATGATAACTTAACAGAACGTTTTCGTCCGTCAGTTCTTTTTAACAGTTCACACCGGGAAAAGTGTCTGAAGTGATCAAAGCAGAGGTATTATAACCGCGCCCGAATATTCAGTCAACAAAAAATCCAAAACGCGTTGATCCGTAAAGACTCAGACAAAAACCGATACAAGACCAGCGATAAAAACCACTACCAAAAAAACACTCGCAGTTCCAGCTATTTTCGGCGAAAGAGTGAAATAGGGTTTCAATTCACCTTGTTTTCTAGCAACCCAAAAAAGCCAAACAGCTAAAAGCCCGTTAACCCCAACCATCAGAGACCCTACAAAACTTATAATAGAAATAAAATCTCGGAAATTAAGAGCAAAAAGAAATAACGGCACCGCTATCACCAGTGCCGAAGAGATAGGGCGCGATAGTTTATAGTCACGATGAAAAATGTCCTGCTGAGAAAGCGCAATAGTAAGAAAACTGGTAGCTACCGTGAAGAAGGCAAATACATTCCCAATTATCACCATATGCGGACCAATGGTCTCTCCTAGACTTACGGTGGCCACCTGGCTGGTTTCAGGTCCCGTAATGCCAACAACCAAAAGAGCGAAAATTAAATATATAATGGGAGGAATTATACCTCCCCAAATCAAAACAGACTTGTAAATATCCTCTCTTCCGGCACGTTTTACCACTCTCCAAGAAGCAGGTACAGATACTAGCCCTGCGCAAGCGAACATGATCACTCCGAAGGGTAAAAATACCTCAGAAACATCAAACTCACTTAAAAAAGACACCTTAACCCCCGGAGCGGAGTAAGCGGTGATTACTACCATAATGAAAAACACAGCCACTATCATTATCAGCTCTGAACGTTTCACTACATCGATTCCGAACACCACCAAAAAAGAGAACAGAAGATAGAACACCAGAGACCATACCAAAGGAGGACCACCCAAAAGAGCCGATAATATATCCCCCTGGCTTACCATATATGCTAGAAGAGTTCCGAATATACTGCTTACAAGAACCACTCCCTGCAAATGCTGGAAAAAGGGACCTAAATACCTCCTAGTGTAACCAGTAAGCTGATGGATCTCTTTGGTTCGCATCAGAACCTCTCCGAGCATTAACCTTACAAAGAGCAAAGCGATCCCAACTAAAACCAATACCAAAGTAGCCGTTAAAAATCCGCTTTGCGCAAAAACGTAAGGAACTCCTATTATGCCGGCACCTATTATCGTTCCCACAATAATGGCCACCCCTTCAAAAAAAGGCATTCTGTTTTTCATTTGGATGAAGTTTAACATAAGTAGCAAAAACACGTTTCAAGGAAATACACAAAATCACTGCAAATGTTGCCTAATATTAAAAATATGTTATATTAGCGCTACATGGATTTCTTGGAAACTTTTTTACCATACATTCAGATAACGCTTTCTGTGCTTTTAATAGCAGCAATACTTATGCAAAGATCAGACGCAGGTCTTGGTGGGGCTTTTGGTGGAGGTGATGCTTCCAGTGCCAATTTCTATACAAAAAGAGGCGCTGAGAAAATTCTTTTTAATGCCACCATCGTGATCGCCATACTATTCGCTTTATCATCTTTCGCCAACCTTTTGGTATAAACTGAGAACCTATTTAGATCATTTGAGTTTCAATATTACTTCTTAATTCCAAACTAAGTCTTTTCTTGGCTTGATTTAACTTAATTATATTATTTGAATTTTTATCTCTATAAACGGTAAAACTAATAAATATTTCATTCTCCAGTATGGAAAAAACATCAGCCGGTGAAGGCACACCAGATAATAAAAACGGGTACCGGGGAAAAGTCGGTGCAAATATCACGAATAAATTCCGCGTTTACTCAAAAACAAATAAAAGTGACTCGAGTAAGAAAAGTATACCTGCAAGCATGTCATTGACCGAAAAATTCATTTTTGTCACTCTTCTTTTGGTAATGGCAACCGGAGCTCTGTCGCTCCTTTGGCAAGTACAGTCCTCTCTTCTTGTTACCATACCTGCTTATGATGGAACCCTAAAAGAAGGCTTAATCGGAACACCTGGTCCTATTAACCCCCTTCTGGCTTCATCCGCACCGGATAGAACTCTATCCGACTTCATTTATTCCGGACTAATGAAAGCAACCCCTGATGGTAAACTGGTTCATGAGCTAAGCTCCGAACATAGAGTATCAGAAGACAACACAGAATATGTATTCAGATTGCGAGATGATGCCGTTTTTCATGACGGTGTCAAGGTAACCGCCGAAGATGTAGTCTTTACCATAGAAAAAGTCAAAGACCCGGCTGTAAGAAGTACACTGGCAGCAGATTGGACAGGAATAGAGGCAAAAGCAATCGATGAAAATTTAGTCAAATTTAAGCTTTCCGAGCCACACCCTCACTTTCTTGAACTTACAACTTTAGGAATCTTGCCAAAGCACATCTGGGATACCATTGACAGTAATCGTTTCGCCTTCAGCTCCGTAAACACAGAACCCATTGGAGCAGGACCCTATAAGGTCTCTTCCGTGTCAGTACAAGATGACGGCAACCCCAAAGAATACAGATTGGAGGCCTTTGAAGAATACGTCAGAGGTAAACCTTATATAAGCAATTTTGTATTTACCTTCTACCCCCAAGAACGAGAAGCTTGGATGGCCCTACAACGCAAAGAAATTGATGCTCTGGCCGGATTTTCTCCTCAAAGACTGGATTCCATGATAAGAGATGATGTAGACATTAAAACCACACCTTTACCCAGAGTTTTTTCCATATTCATAAATCAAAATAACAATGAAAGTTTAGCTGATACAGACGTCAGAAAAGCACTATCATTAGCCATAGACAGAGAAAAAATATTAGAGGAAGTACTAAATGGCAAAGGAGAAATAGCAAAAGGTCCCGCTCCCATAAGCGTTGCTGAAAATAAAAAAGATGACGAAAAGCAAGGAAAAGTGGACACCGAAAAAGCTAAAGAAATGCTGGAAGAAGCGGGGTGGGAATTCGATGAGGAGCTTGGCGGATTTACAAAAGACGGTGAAACGCTTCTTTCTGTAAAATTATCAACCGTAAGAGATAGCGACTTGCAAAAAGCAGCCGAAATAGTAAAAAATAACTGGGAAAGAATCGGGGTTAAAACCTCTCTAGCCCTTTACGGCAACAGTGAACTTAACCAAAACGTACTGCGCCCTAGAGAGTTTGAAGCTCTTCTTTTTGGATATATCCTGGAAAGAGACATGGACCTTTTCCCATTCTGGCATTCATCAGAAAGAAATGACCCCGGAATGAATCTCTCTCTTTACACTAACATAACCGTTGATGAACTCCTTGAGAAATACAGAGACACGAATGACCCTGAAAAGAGATCAGAAATAAGAGAAGAAATAACTAATAACATAAAATCTGATATGCCAGCTATATTTCTTTATACCCCTCATTTTCTTTACGCTCTACCTAAAGATCTTCAAAACACCAATTTTGGACACCTCATCACCCCGGAAGAGCGATTCCTTAATGTTCATGAATGGTTCATGATCACAGACAAGGTGTGGTCCTTCCTTCTCTAATTAGATTAGATTATCAACAGTAAATTAAAAAAGAAAATTAATATCATGTCACAAGTACCGCAAAGAAAACGTTCCTATTCACCTCTTAAGGCCTCCTTTGGACAGAACGGTGTAAAAAAGAAAAAAACCCAAAATAACCAAAAGACACAAGGAAAAAAGAACTTTCACCGCTCCGGTAAGAGCAATAAAAAGAAAAACGAAGGGCAAAACAAAAAACAGCCTCGAAAACAGAATAACGAAGTAATGGTAAGCAAAAATTTACCAGAACTAGGGGACTCAGTAAGGATCATACCACTGGGTGGAGTTGAAGAAATTGGACGAAACATGATAGCTATTGAGTACGGTAACGATATAGTTATCCTTGATATAGGTTTCAAATTCCGCGATGAAGACTGCCCAGGTATTGATTTTTTACTTCCCAACACAAAATATTTGGAAGAGAAAAAAGAGAAGATCCGAGGAATATTTATCACACATGGACACTTAGACCACATAGGCGCTATTCCTTACCTTATAGAAAAACTTGGTAACCCTCCTATCTATTCCAGATCTCTTACCACCATAATGATACAGAAAAGGCAAGAGGAGTTTCCCGATGTACCGAAACTTAATATACATAACGTGGAAAACGAAGATATCGTTCGCGCGGGAGATATAAGAGTTCGTTTTTTCGGGGTTACTCATACCATACCAGATTCAATGGGAATTATAGTTGAAACCCCTTACGGAGATATAGTTGACACGGGAGATCTTAAACTTAATCACGTTGACGGAGTTCCAGCGGAAGAAGAAGAAAAAGCTTATAGTATATTTAAAGATAGAAAAGTCCTTGCACTAATGGCAGATTCCACCAACATAGAAAACCCAGGATTTTCAACTCCTGAATGGCTGGTACATCAGAGCTTGGAAGAGATAATCAAAAGCACCAAAGGTCGCCTTATAATAGGCACATTCGCCTCTCAGATCGAAAGAATTGTAAAGATAATAGAAATATCCGAGCGATACGGCAAGAAAGTGGTTGTAGAAGGTAGAAGTATGAAAAATAATATAGACATAATCAGAAAAACCGGTGTACTGAAAGCCAAGAAAGACACGATCATCACTGCGGAGAATATGCACAGCTATCCTCCCGACAGGATAGTAGCGCTGGCCACCGGAGCACAGGGAGATGACTTTGCAGCACTGATGAGGATGTCCAATAAAACCCATAAGCATTTCTCAATAAACAAAAAAGATACTATACTTCTATCCTCTTCAGTTATTCCGGGGAACGAAAGTGCAGTAATGAAACTTAAAGATAATCTTTCTCGCCAAGGAGCAAAAATAATTCATTACAAGTCCGCAGATGACTTTCATGTGCACTCAACGGGACACGGATACAGAGGAGAGAGCGAATGGATACATAAAAAGATAAACCCCAAATTCTTTATTCCGGTTCACGGTCACCATCATATGCTACGTGTTCACAAGGAAGTAGCGTTGGAAATGGGAGTACCGGAAGAAAATATAATAGTGCCTGATAACGGAATGGTGATAGAGATAAGAGATAAAGGACAAAAAATTGTATCCTTAGAAGAAAACGTGGCCGAGGGAGATATTGCCGTAGACGGACTTTCCGTAGGAAATATGCAAGATGTAGTAATCAGAGACAGAAAGATGTTATCGGAAGAAGGTATTTTTATTGTGATCGCAAGTATTAATCCCAAAACCGGTAATTTAAAGAAATCCCCTGATATCATATCAAGAGGGTTCGTATATCTTCGTGAATCACATGACCTCCTTCAACAGACAAGACTCATTATTAAGAAAACCGTTGAGGAGAGTACAAAGGGAATGAACCCGATAGACTTTGAATTCATAAAAGAGCAAGTGGCAGATAACGTAAGTCGCTTCCTTCTACAGAAAACAGCCAAAAGACCTATTGTTATCCCCGTAATACTGGGATAATAAAAACCCGCCTTTATGGCGGGTTTTTTTATTAACTTTAACTTTTCTTATTTCTTAGAGGCAGTTTTCTTTTTGGCAGTAGTTTTCTTAGCAGGAGCTTTCTTTTTGGCAGTAGTTTTCTTCTTGGAAGATGTTTTTTTAGCCGGCGCCTCAAGATCTTTTCTCACATGTTTCCAATAGCGCTTCATTTCATCCACCATATCAGCCACCTCTTGAGGATCTATGGACTTAACTTTCTTATACTGTTCACCGACCTCATCTATAACCTTATTATATATCTCTTCATTCACTTCTTTGAGATTCTCAAGCTTTTTCATAACATCCCCTTTCATTCTTACAGCCCAGCTCTTAATCTTCTTGCGCCTCTTAGCCCCCTCCTTAGTACCGTAAAGAAAGTAGGCACCCGCCGCACCTGCTGCTAGTGCTCCTATGCTTGCACCCCAAGTAAGATAACTCTTTGTGCTCTTTTTTTTATTATCACTTGCTTTTTTGGTCATTTTTATTTTTATTAAAAACCTTTAATATACTTTTAATTGTAAGAAAACTTAAAAGAAAAGTAAATAGACCCCAGAAACGCTTGGCTTCTTTTTTAACCTCCTTATGAGCTTCGGAAAAAGCATTGATCGCTTCTTCGCCTTCCGACTTGGCACGACCTGATAGATCATCGGTATCTTTTTTAAGTTTTAAAGCCTCCTCTTTAACCGCCTGTCTCAGAGTTGATATGTCTTCAACAGTCTGATCGGTTTGCTGTCTAGCTTTCTTTGAAATATAAAAAATATTCTTTAATATAAAAACCATATAAATAGAAGCCACTATGGCCAGCAGAGAAATTATCGCCACCGCAACTGTGGTAACAAAGAAAAATATATCAGCTTTCATGATCGTATCCATATAAGATATGTTACCATTAATACATGAATTTGCGAAAAAGTTTTACACTCATACCGAAACCTTCCAAATTGTAATATAATGAAATTATGACATTTACGGGAATCGCCATAACCCTAACCTCTCTTGCAGCTATTATTTTCATCGGAAGATGGGTAATATATTCACTGGTGGTGATCGCCAGGTATTTCGGATTCAAAGAGTTCGTTGTCGCTTTCTTTACAGTTTCCATAGGTGCAGTTATACCGGAATTCTTTGTCGGAGTAACATCGGCATTGCAAGGGATACCGGAAGTCTCCCTTGGAACAGTAGTTGGAGAAAATCTATTTCTTATAACCGTAACCATAGCCCTGGCAACTTTTTTTAGCGCACAGGGATTAGTAGTTGATAGTAAAACTGTACGTGGCGGGATAGTATTCACAGTTTTTGTAGCCGTCTTACCTTTACTCTTAATACTAAACGGTGAGCTTTCCAGAATGGACGGATTCGTTCTACTGATGTGTTTTGCTTTTTTCATCTTTTGGCTATTCTCCAAAAAAGAAAGATTCATAAAGATATACGAAGAGGACACACCGGAAATAGAGAACCTTACAAAGAGATCGGCTATAAGAGCTATGTTTATAGCGGTTATCGGAGTACTAGCAGTAGTAATAAGCGTTGACCTTTTATTAAAAGAGATACTCACCCTCTCTTCAGAACTAGGCTTGCCACTGGCTGCCTTGGGTCTTTTTGTAATAGCCATTGGAACAGCTCTGCCGGAGACCTATTTTGCCGTTGATTTAGCACGAAGAGGAAGTTCCTGGATGGTTCTGGGAGGAGTTATGGGAGGTATAGCTATGGCCTCCACTCTTGTATTGGGTACAGTTGCTTTAATAGAACCGATAACCTTAACTGGTCTTGATATTTCCTCGCTTATTTTAGCCAGAATATTCTTAACAATAAGTTCTATTTTGTTGCTTGTTTTTGTTACAACGGGACATGTTATAACAAAATTTGAGGGTATTGCACTCTTGGCTGTTTATATATCTTTCTTGCTTGCTGAAATTATGGTGTTTTAACTTAAATATTAGCAGGTGCTTCTATCAGGGGTACTTCTATTTCAAATCTTTCTTCATTGCGAACAATCTCAAGCTCTATAGTCTCTCCTACCTTTTTCTCTCTTATTTTACGAGCAAAACTTTGAGGTTCTTCCAATTCTTCTCCGTCAATACTTACAATAACATCCCCTTCCTTGAGCCCGGCTTCATCTGCCGGAGTATCCGGAACAACAGCCGGTTCGTCATTTCCTCCGCCTACAAGCAATACCCCTTTTTCAACAGAAAGGTTTTCCCTTGCTTGCAACATGGGGGTTATCTCGGTATAGCGAACTCCCAGAAAAGCCCTGACTATTCGCCCTGTTTCTTTTACCGAAGAAACTAAAGGTTTCACTGTATGCGAAGGAACGGCAAAACCTATATTTTGAGAACCCAAAGCAAGAGCGGTATTTACCCCGACAACCTCACCCTTGATATCCAAAAGAGGACCGCCGGAATTACCTGGATTAATAGCGGCATCCGTTTGGATGACCTCTTCAAAAAATTCGGTTCTGCCTCTTAAGCCTCCCGCACTAATGGATCGAGAAAGACCGGATATGACACCAACGGAAACACTGTTTTGAAATTCACCTAAGGCATTGCCTATGGCAATGGCGGTTTGCCCGACATCCAACTCCTCGGAATCACCAAATTTCAAATAATTGAAGCTCTCCTCAGAGTCTATTTTTAAAATAGCTATATCAAAAACAGGGTCTTTATCCAAAACCTTAACATCATACTTTTCTCCGCTATTAGTCAAAACCGAGTAATCAATACTATCATCTTCCACTACATGACGGTTAGTGACTATATGCCCCTCAGAAGACACTATAAAACCTGACCCCCCAACAACCTCCTCTTCCTCCGGTTCTTTTAATGTATCAGGAAGCATATCTTCAAAAAAAGGATGGAGATCCTGCTCAACCCCCGACAGAACCGCCTGAGTGGATACAACAGAAACAACCGCAGAGTCAGCATCCGCTACGGCGTTTACCACCCTCTCTTCATGACCTTTGCCCACTGAAGGCATATCACGCTTCTCTTCCGAGGACATCTCTTCCACCTGCTCTATATAATATGATCCGACATACTCAAAAACCTCTTCTCTAAAAAGAAAGGCTACCAAAAAGGCCACAAAGAGGGTTAAAAGAGTAACAGAAATATTTATAAATACTGTTTTCCAAAACTGCATATTTAAATGATATCGTGATTTTTTTTTACTTTCAAGAATTCCTTTATAAAAATAAACACGCCTCATTAAAAGGCGTGTTTAATGTTTAGAAACTTAAGGTCTTTGTTATTAGAGTTCTACTTCCTCTGCTTCGGTAGCCTCTTCTTCGTCAGTTTCTTCCTCTTCATCGGTGTCCTCCTCTTCGTCAGTTTCTCCCTCTTCATCGGTATCCTCCTCTTCGTCAGTTTCTCCCTCTTCGTCACCAGTCTCATCTTCATCTATAAGATCTCCTTCATCTATGACTTCTTCG
>JBNJGN010000001.1:36860-44514 GCA_051747785.1 Patescibacteria group bacterium
TCTCCCTCTTCATCGGTATCCTCCTCTTCGTCAGTTTCTCCCTCTTCGTCACCAGTCTCATCTTCATCTATAAGATCTCCTTCATCTATGACTTCTTCGGGTTGTTCATCGCCATTTTCTATGTCAACATCTTCAGCCATTTCATCTTCAGTAAAGATAAAAATAAGAAGCAATATGACAAGAACGGCTACAATTATCCAGATTACATTTTTCATAATTAATAATATTCTTGATTTTAAATTTTCACATCGACCTTCTGATGAACTTTATCACACTTTTGTTTACCTTAAAACCCCAATAATTAACAGGTCACCACTAAAGTGACCTGTTAATTATTGGATCGGTCTTTATTAACTTTTCTTTACGTCTACTTTCTTTCTACCGCTCTTGTCCTCTACTTTAGGCATCTTTATGGTTATAACACCATTTTTAGATTCTGCAGAAACCTTATCCGGATCTACCCGAGCCGGCAGAAGAAAATCTCTGTAAAACTCACCACACTCTCTCTCAAACCTATACTGTCTCTCGTTTGAATCCTCTTTCTCTTCTTCGAGAGTGCCACTCAGAGTAAGAGAGTCCTCATCTACTTCAATGCTAATATTTTCCGGGTCCATGCCGGGAATATTGGCCACAGCCTTAACTTCCTCATCAGTTTCAGAAATATTCACTTTCGGAAATAGACTTTCGGTCCTGTCCTGAGCCAAAAGACCACTTTCTTCAAACGGATCCCAAAAGCTCTCGTCAAAAAGGCGACCCATTGCTTCACGAAGAGAAAGAGGTCCAGAATTTTGAGGTTGCATATCACCTCCACGTCTTTGTATTTGCATAAGATTAATAATTCTTAGTTATAATTAGAAAAATCGACCCTTTGTGAAAGGTAAACAATCAAAAGACATATGGGTGTCAACTTTGATCACCTTTTATCTATGAGACCATTAGTGACTGGATGTTTGCGTAACTTCTTTCTAGCACGAGAGAGAATAAGCTTTACTGCGTTCTCGCTTTTATTCACCACTCCAGCTATCTCTCTCACAGTTTTTCCTTTTTTATACCTTTCTTCTAAAACCAACCTTTCAGTTGGGGACATGTCCCTAGTAGCACTCCAGACCAAACCACTATCAAACCTTTGCTGATAAGAAGGGCTGAAATAAGGATAACTTTCAATTTCCTCAAGTGAAACAGTTTTCTTCTTTCTATAGTAATTAACAAGAAGATTTCTAGCTATCGTAAAAAGATAAGAAGAATAAGAATAACCTCTATGATCAAAACGATATAAACTTCCAAAGGCCTTCATAAAAGTTTCTTGAGTTAGATCTTTTGCTATCTCCTGAGAGTTAACTCTTCTTTGGAAAAAAGCAAAAACTCTCGGTTCATAGCGTCTATACATCTCCGCAAAGTGGTTAGAATTACGTTTTGAACGTTCAATTATCCTTCGATCTATATCAGCTCTGTTTTTATTCATAAGGCTAAGATAAACTAAACAACTTTAATGTCAAGTTTTCCGGCTATCCAGTGAACCAAGATCGGGGCTACTAGAGTTGATATAAGCGTTAGAAAAACAAGTGCGGTAGCAAGATCCTCTGAAATAAGACCCGCCTCAACCCCGGTAAAAGCCACAGCTAAAGCTATAGAGAGTTTAGGAACAGAAGCTGCACCTAAAAGTACACTTTCTTTAACATTCATACCCACCAAACGAGCGCCCAAAAAACCACTTAACAGCTTTGAGAACATTGAAACCAAAGTAATCGAAACAGCTAAAAATAAAACCGAATTAAGTTTAAAAAGTACCCCTACATCAGTCTGTACTCCAATGATCACAAAAAATATCGGAATAAATATTCCATATCCAACTACCTTAAATCTTCTTTTTAATTTTCTATCGCCAACAACATCCGAAAGTATCAAACCTGCAAAGAATCCCCCAGCCAAAGGATGAAGACCCAAGATACTAAATATCACAACTGTTCCTATCATAACCATCATCACCACTCTAAAATCATGAGAAAGTTCCGTATCCTTCTGTTCATTAAAAGAAACTCCTTCCTTTAAAGTAAAAAGCCATTTTATTTTGACAACCAGTATACGCAAGAGAACAACTGAAATAATCAATAAAGAAAGGAAAGTCCATGGAGAGAAACTAACCCCTCCCTCGTCAGGCATAGCCATCTGAAAGAAAACGGCAACCAAAAGAAGGGATAAGATGTCCTCAAAAACGACCATGGGAGTTATAATCCTTCCCGGTTTGGAGGACAGTATTCCAGACGACTCTAAACTTGGAATTATTATCCCCACTGAAGAAGAGATGAATATTATACCTAATAAAAAAGCCTCCTGGGATCCCATCCCGAACCCAAAAGCCAAAGCCATCCCGGCCAAAAAAGGAATGCCTGCATTTAAAGCAGTGACGGTTATAAGTTTTTTGGAAGACTCCCAAAACTCCGAAAGTTTTATCTCTAAGCCTGCCATGAACATAAGAAAAACTAAACCGATCTGTCCTAAAAAATAAATATTCTCGTCTATATCCACCCAGCCAAACCCAAAAGGACCGATAATAACCCCCGCAAGTATCAGAGTTACCACCCAAGGAACATGTAAGCGACTAAACACCTCGGAAAAGAATACGGCCGCTAAAAGAATAATAAAAAAAGAAAGGAATTCCATGGATATCTTGAGAGTATAAATTTATTTACTTATTCTTATTTAGTTTAACAACATCCCGTTTTAAAAAAAAGAATGATATTATGGCTATATGTCCATACTAGAGATGTTTTCTTCACTGACCACGGACCAGCTTATAATTTTCACCGTTATCGGACTGGTTATGGTACTACTGGTCAGCAGAACGATGAGATATGACATGATCTCCATCTTCGCCCTTATTGTTGTTTTTCTTACCGGTGTTATACCGGTTGACAAGGCTTTTTCGGGAATGATTCATCCGGTGGTACTGCTTGTTATCGCCATGTTCATTATAACACGAGGACTTTCCAATTCCGGCCTTATAGATTATATCACCAGGAAAATAGGTATTTTTGACAAGCACCCCGCCATACAGATAATGGTACTGGTAAGCTTGGTGGCTTTTGCTTCCGCTTTTATAAACAACATAGGCGCCTTGGCGCCGATAATTCCGGTCGCCATCCATCTTGCCAGAAAGAACGATCTTTCTCCTTCCATATTCTTGCTTCCTTTGGCATTCGGTTCCCAGTTAGGGGGATACTTGACACTTATCGGAACCCCTCGGAATATAATTGTTTCCGCTTTTAGAGAAGAAGCCGGGAGTGGACCTTTTGCAATGTTTGACTTCGCACCAGTCGGAATAGGATTGGCGATCATAGGTATACTATTCATCTCCTTTGTGGGATGGAGATTGATCCCCAAACGCAAGGACCTTCATTTAGATGAACCTTTTGCAGTTGAAAATTATGTAACCGAACTAAATATTCCGGAGAACTCCACACTTGTAGGAGAATATGTCGGTTCAATAAAAGATCTTGGTAAGAAAGACATAAAACTGATCTCCTTGATAAGAGACGGGGTTGTAATAAACAATGTTTCCGGTTATGAGATAATAAAACCCAAAGACCATTTACTGGTCAAAGCTGATTCTAAAATGCTAAAGAACTTTTCCGAGGAGTTCCGTTTGAACCTCGTCGGAGAAAAAGCGGTAGAGTCACAAACCCCCGAAGATGAAAGAGGGTCTATTGAGATGGTGGTAAACCCTCTTTCCCCGATAATAGGTAAAAAATGGGACGAGATCCCTCTTTCCATGCGTTACGGTACCAATCTTTTAGCTGTATCCAGAACAGGCTCACAAATACAAACTCCCTTAAATGAGCTCCGTTTCCGCCCGGGCGATATCGTTCTCCTGCACGGAAAAATAGAAAGTGTTCAGAAGGCTATTTCAAATCTGGGAGGATATCCTTTAGCCGAACGTGACGTTACTTTTGGTCAAAAGAACGCTATTCCTTTTGCCTTAACTATTTTTATTTTAGCGATATTGACTGCCACACTAACCACAGCCCCCGTCGAAGCAGTTTTTATTATTGCCTCTTTTATTATGGTGGCTACCAACTTAGTATCCTTAAAACAGGCATACGAGAGTATACAATGGCCGGTTATCATTCTTATCGGTTCAATGATCACTCTCGGAATAGCCCTACAAGAGACCGGAGGGGCGGACGTTGCGGCTTCCTTTATAGTTTCCCACTCTGATGTACTGGCTCCTTCTGTATTAGTAGCCCTGGTACTTATAATATCTATATTTTTAGCTAACTTTATTAACGCAACCGTGTCCGCGGTTGTGATGGCTCCAATAGCCATATTTGTTGCCTCTGAACTAAGTGTATCCATTGACCCTTTTTTAATGGCTGTAGCAGTAGGTGCAACTTCGGTCTTTTTGACTCCTTTCGGACACGAGTCAAACACTTTAGTACTTGAAGCCGGTGGATACAGTTTCAAAGACTATCTGAAAGTGGGTTTACCTTTAGAGGTCCTTATTATAGCTACCGCCATTCCTCTTATTCTCTATTTCTGGCCGTTATAAGAAAAGGGTAAGTGATTTATAAAGAAATCCAGAAACCCTCCCGTATATTAAAAATACACTATAAAAACAGTTTATAGCAACTGTCATAAAAAAGAGTAAAGGTCTCCCCGATGCTAGAGCTTGTATGAAATACTTAGCAAAACAATAGAGATCACAAAGCTAAGATTGGTCCTCCTCTAAACCTTCCTTAAGTTCGTTAATATGTCCTTTCATTTCCTCTTTGAAACTTGAAGAGACCTCCTCTACCACTTCATCATAATTAGGGATCTTCTCTCTTAAAAAATTCTCGGTCTTTTGAGCATCCTGCTCTTCCCTTATTTTTTCAAACTCTCCCCTATCCTCTTCAGAAAGCTCTTCAAGAATACGAAGAGTTATCCTTTTAAGCAAAGATTCCGTCATAGCTTCAAGGATCCTTGTTTGAGTCTCCTGTGGAAGGTCCTTTAAGCCCAATTCTTCCAATAGATCATTTTTTTGTTCTTCATTCATAAATAATTATTTTATCTTTTAAATAGTAAATTACGACTTTTCAATGTATGGATAATGATCCTCAAATCTGCGATTAACCCTCATTACCCCACTTTTTCTGCATACGAATAAATGTAACTCCTTAAACTCTCTAAAGTATCTTTATTTAACACTCTTTCACTAAGACCCCAACCCGAAGGGCCGTCAACGGCGACTGTTCCTTCCGGGGATATTATAATATCCCAATTATTCCAATTAACCCATTTTGTCCTACTTAGAGTTACTATGGTATTTCCGGAATCATCCTTGGTTATTTCTCTGGCATCCTCAAAGAATTCTCCGATCTTGTCATACTCTTCACCGAAAAAATTCCCCAACACCTCCTCTGTTTTCTCCGAAGGTATTTCGGCATTCCAGTTCTCAAAATAAAGATCCATAAGAGCTTGCCTAGATGGTCCTTCAAGGCCGGATGACTCTATTGTATTAAGAAGTCCTTTAATAGTTTCTTCACTTCCTTCGGATATATTATAGCGTTCCATCACACCTTCCACGGAAGAAGTGTCGCTTTCAACCCCTTCCTCCGGAGTATGTTCCGGAGCTTCCTCCGCAGAAGAAGATGGGCCCTCCGTAGAGTTTTCCGGTGTGGCTCCAGTTTCATTTTCTAAACTAAAAGCATCCCTTAAATTATCACCTTTTACTATATCCCCGTAATCATTTTCCAATCTGTCTATATTATCGTTCAACCTATCTTCCAGCCACTGATATTCAGGCGTACCCACATCCACTATTTTCTCCAGCGCCTCTTGATAAACCTTTATCTGCCTTAGAGTCGTATCTATATCGCCTCTGTTTTCCATATAAAGGCTTTGCTCTTCAGGGGTTGAAGTTTCCACCAGATCTCTCGGATCAAAGTTATGAAAGTTTCCATTGTAACCAAAATCTTTGACATTTCCCTGTTCGTCGCGTTCAAAATCAAAGTTCTCAAAATTAAAGTGCGATCCTTTTTCCTCAGGTACTTCCTGTACCGGCTCCTCAGAGTCCTCAGTTGTCTCCTGATCAGCCTCAGGCGGTGCTGTTTCCGGTTTAGGTTCACTTTCTTCCGGCTCCACCTCAGCCTCTTCAGGTTCAGGAGGTTCTTCAGCCTCCTGTATTTCAGGTTCTTTTATCTCCTCGGTTGTAGGTGTCGGCTCAGGTTTTTCTTTGATCTCTTCCTCGGGCTCAGGTGTATCTTCAATCGGTTCAGGCGCAGGCGGTGCTTCGGGAGTTTCTTTTACGCTTTCTTCGGCACCTTCTTCACTTGCCCCGGAAATTACCTCTTTTACTGTTTCAGTTGTTAGGCTTTTATCGGGATTTTCGCTGATCCATTCTTCAAATTTCTCATTATTACTGATAATATCGGAAATATCTTTTTCGGAGAGACCACCGGCAGAGTCAAACATTTTACCCATTAAGCCTCCCTTAATTAAAGGAGAAAGATCTAATTTATCCCCGGGTTGTACAATATCAATATTATCAACTCCTTTCAGTCCAAATTTGGAAGGGTCTTTAGCTATCTCGTCTCTCACCTGATCTAACAGATGGATCTTCTGTGCTTCGTTTAATTCATTAAAACGATCACCAAAGTTTCTTTCCATAATATCTTCCGCAGATTGCCAGACCGAGCCTCCGGACCCTATCTCGGAGACATATAATCCATCTTCAGGAATTGGCTCAAAAGATATATCTTCAGTCTCCTCCTCGGTTGTAGGTGTCGGTTCAGGTTTTTCTTTGATCTCTTCCGCTTCGGGTTGGGATATCGGTGCATGGTCCTCTTCAAGACTATCTGGAAAAACACCAACACTGGAACGAACCTTATTTTCATATTCAGCTTTAGGAACCTCTGTACCGTTACTTTCCGGAAATCTGGCACCCACTTCAGAGGGGTCTCCTTGAAGAAAGACCACGTCTCTGCTTATGCTATTTATCAATTTTTTCTCTGCAGACAGACGTAAGTGGCTCTGTTGCATCTTACTCTCCGCACCTTCGGCTGACTCAGCCTCTTCAATATAATGATCTAACTGTTTAACATAATCTTCTTTATCAAAAGGAAGCTCATCACCCTCATAAACTTCATTTTCTAGAAAATCACAGTATTGTTGAGGTGTAACTTCTCCGTTCATAAGAGCACTGGTAACTCTCTTCATTGTGTTTCCATACACCTCTTCTCCGCCAAACTTTTCTGCAAATTTGCTATAAAAAACTTCCCGTTTATCAGTCAAATCAATATCTTCCTTTGAAGAGGTTGACTCAGTCTCCTCCTCGGTTGTAGGTGTCGGCTCAGGTTTTTCTTTGATCTCTTCCTCGGGCTCAGGTGTATCTTCAATCGGTTCCGTTGCAGATGAAGCTTCAGAGGTTTCCTTTAATTCTTCTACCATATTTTCTTCGGTCACTCCGGAGATCACTTCTTTTACTTTTTCGGTTGTTAGACTTTTATCGGGATTTTCACTGATCCATTTAGCTATGGTTTCGTTATTTTTTATAATATTACCTATCGCTTCCTCATTTAAGCTGTCTGAAGATTCAAATATCTTACCTATCACTTTATCCTCCATTAACGGGGAGAAGTCTATTTGCTGACCGGGTTGCACAGTGTCAATATTATTA
>JBNJGN010000002.1:0-42562 GCA_051747785.1 Patescibacteria group bacterium
TATTATTCCCAATCTCTTGGTTGAGGGTGTGCATAAAGAGCTCTCTTCAGCAAAAGCCCAGTTCGTGTATATAGGCAATATAATGACCAAGTTCGGAGAGACAGACGACTTTGATTCTTTTGATCTTATAGAGAAGATGGAGGAATTCCTGCCAAGGAGTTTGGATAAGGTGATCTTTAACAGCACTAGGCCGGAGAGTGATATACTCGAGAAATATAAAGAGCAGAAGTCTTTTTTTATTGAGCATCCTAGAGAGGAATCGGGAAATAGAGAATTAATAGTTGAGGATCTTCTAAGTGTATCGGGTGGCATCGTCAGACATGACCCTGAAAAGCTTGCCGGTCTCTTGGAGAGAATTTTGTAATATCCAATATGTCCAGCGAAAAAATACCTTTTTCTTTCGGAGAAGATGAAGATAAAAATGAGAAGACGGACTCCTTGTTAGATAATTTTGAGAATTATAAAGAAGCAAGGAGGAAAGAGGTTAAAAAAGAGCTAACCGAAGAGCAATTCTCTGAATTACTGTCATTTGAGTTTAAGAAGTTCGTTGCCGGCAATCCTCTAATTGAGGGAGTTTTTTCACCCGAAGAAGAGATACAAGAGGTGCTTGAACTTTCAAATGAAGAAAAGAAGGCGAAGCTCGGGGAGTTCAGAGAAAAGTTGAGGAAACAGAAAGAGGCCTGGGCTAATTGTAGAATATTTATTGAAAGGTACATTGAATTTAATAACGATGTGCCGAAAAATTATCTTTTAAACCTTGTTGAACAATTCGGAGAGTATTATGGCTTTACCGAGGAGCAAAAAAAAGATGCCGAGCATCTCATGGACATCTATTATCAAAAAAGGCAGGATGCTCTGGATATTCGTGAAAGATTTCCTGATGATCTTGACCTTATAGAGGAATTAACCGGAGTAAGATTTGATGATTCTTCGGAGTTTGAGGTGAAAGTGGGCCCAGCGTCGGTAGATATTCAAACCAACAGTGAAAATGTGACCCTGGTAGATCAAAGAGCAAGGGGTGTAGAAATAGAGGAAGAAGAAAATGAAAGAGATGAAGAGATCTTGGTGAAAGGTTTTTTCCGTATCTCTCGTACGCACCCACCTGTTTATTATACAGTTTTAAGTACCAGCGGGGGCTTTAGAGAGTTGCAAAAAGTAGATGTGCACGAGCAACAGCATATAAAGAATAGAATAGTAAGCAATATCTTTGAGGAAGATATTCCCGAGATAGAGAAGGATTATCTTATTGTTGGTCTTAATAAAGAAAACGACTCTGATGAGAGAGAAAGGATCCTTGATCGCTATTTAGATATGAAGATGAGCGAAGCTCTTGATAGGGTCAAGGATGAGATCATCTCTTTAAGTATTTCCGGACACAGCATTGAAGATCATGGTGTTTTTGATTTTGAAGAGAAAATAAAGATCAGAGAAGATCTCTTAAGGAGTGATAAAGAAAGAGGTCTTAAGGATCTTTATCTGGAAAAGTATGGTGAAGTGCTTAAAGAAGGAGTGGAGGCTTTTGGGAAGCTGGTGAGTTTGGGTTATTCTAAAAAAGAAGCGGTGTATTTGCTTGCGGATAAAGATCTACGGAAGTGGCCCAAGACAGTTAAAAGAATAAGCGGTTAGACATCAACCGCTGATCTGTGCTTTTGAAGTTCTTATTTTATGTTGTAAGATATGGTTATGTCGGCAAAAAGGTCAGCTATTTTGGAAAAAAAAGACAGAGTTGTGATACCGAGAACTTTTGATACTTATATGGCGGTTATAAAGAATTCTCCGGGAACAGAGATGTTCAAGAATGTTTATGCTAATGTGGATGGTGAAAAGAAAGACATAACTGACAACGGTGACCTTTCTTGTGCCTTTTTTGTTTCTTCGGTTTTGGTGATATTTAAATTGATAAAAGAGATACATATTACGGTCGCTTCAACGGTAGAGGATATGGAAAGAAACGGTTGGGTAGATACTGAGAACCCCGAGCCGGGCGATGTTGTCATCTGGGGTGAAGAGTATTCAAATAAGGATAAGCACAAACACATCGGCTTCTTTCTGGGGGGAGATAGGGCAATAAGTAATAGTAAATATAAAAGGCATCCAGTAGAGCATCCTCTGGATATGAACGATAGGAAAGTGGAGAGGTTTTTGAGAAACGGATCTCTGAAATGAGTTTAGTTGAGGATTTCAAATTAAGTTTTAATTAAAAAAGAAGGCAGGATACCTTCTTTTTTAATTGAGGATTTTAAAAACCTGTGTATTCTATCTTCCTGTTTTTTTATTCTTTGTTTTGTAGGTACTGAAACCTTTCCAGTTCTTCAGGGGTAAACTCTCTGTCAATCTGGGTCTTTCTTAGTTCTCTTAGCTCGTTTTCCTCTTCCTCGGTAAGCTTGGGGCCGGTCTTGGCCTCGCTTTCTTTTTGTTGCAGTCTTTGGAAATCCGCTCTTTCCTCGTCAGTTAGTTCTCCGTTTATTTGTTTTTTCCTGTAGTGATTTAATCTTTCCTGTTCATTAGGATCAAGGAGAGGTTCTCCTTCTTCCCAGACATCTTTATTAATATTTGTTTCATTGGTGTTTATTTTTTCAAAATTTTCCATGATATTTAAATGTATTAGTTAATTTTATTATAATCAATGTAAAAGACATTTTCCACCTCCTTACTATCTTCTTGTTGTTTATTGCTGGCTTGTAGGGCGAGGGTGTTTTATAATTAAGAGGATAGTTGATTATTAATTTACGGAAGGCAGACTTTTAACACGGCACTGTTTTAACGAACAGTTTTAATTTCAATCTTTAGTTGCCATCTATTTATTATACAAAAAATGAGTGAAATAGTTAATATTTATAGAAAAAATACGACAAATATCGGTGATGAGTTTTCTAATCCTGAAAAGTATTTTGATTTTTTAAAAAATATTGAGACTATAGAGTTTACAGAAATGTCTCCTGAGTATCTTGCCAAATATGTAGAGAATAAGAACGTCATACTTGGTGGAGGGGGATTACTGGAACAGGAATATTTTAAAGATCATATGAAGTTTTTACTTGATTCTGATTTCAAGAATTTAATTGGATGGGGTATTGGTCATAATATGCATGGACGTTTAGATGCTCTATTTAGCAGTTATGATTACTTAGATAAATTTGATCTTTTGGGAGTTAGAGACAGTGTGCCTATTTTTGATTGGGTTCCTTGTTCTAGTTGTATGCATTTTTTCTTTGATAAAGATTATGGAATAAAAAATGATATAGTTATTTATGAACATGAAAATTTTCCACTTAAAGAATGGAATACAGATTTTCCCAAAAAAAAGAACAGCGACTCTTTTGAGGAAGTTGTGGAATTTTTAGGCAGTGCTCTATTAGTTATAACTAATAGTTATCATGGAGCATATTGGGCAACTCTGTTAGGGAGAAGAGTTTTGATTGTACAACCTTTTTCTTCCAAGTTTTTTAATTTTAAGCACCCATTGGTTGTTGCTAATAATTTTGATATTAAAGATATAGAAAATTTGCCGGTTTATCCAAAAGCGTTGGAGGAATGCAGAGAAAGAAATGTTAAATTTGCTGAACTGGTGCGAGATTTGATTATTCATTAAATTATATAGTTTTAGTTCATTTTAATACTCGTTAAATTACTTCAGGGCTTCTTATGTTCAAATTTTCAAAACAGGAATTTTTCAAGGTTCTGTTGGTTTTAGGGGCTTTAGTTCTTATTTTAGCCTTTTTTCTGTATCGTGCCGGTGGTATTTTTACAGATGAAGAGGATCGCCGTGACACACCTCCTGTAACACAAGAGAACACCATTCATTTTTCAAAAGCACCGGATAATGTCGGCGAAGAGCTTTGGGTTTTCGGTGAGTTAGATCATGTATTTCTCTCTAACAATGGCAATTACTTTTTGAACTTCTGTTCTGATTTCAGGGAATGTTCTTTTAATGGTGTTATTTTTTCTAAATACGCGCATCTTTTTGACGATATTGAATCTTGGTCGGGTCAAGAGATCTATATTTACGGAACCGTTGGAACTTATGAAGGAAGACCTCAGATAATAGTTGAAAAGAGTGAGCAGATAAAAGTGGATACGGAAAAGATCCCTGAAGAGAGTGGCGGAGATTTGGTGGAGGTGGTCAGTGTCATAGATGGTGATACCTTTTTGGCTGAAATTAACGGGAAGACAGAATCGGTTAGGCTTATAGGGATTGATGCGCCGGAATTGGAAGGACCCCACTCCACTGAGGAGTGTTATGGGCAGGAAGCGGCGGTTTTTTTGGAAGACCTTATAAGTGATAGGGGTGTGGTTTTAAGGAGAGGAGAAGAGGTGTCTGACAGGGATAGATACGGGAGGCTGCTTCGTTTTGTTCATACTGATGAGGGGGAGGAGGTTAACGCTTTGATGATAGAGAGAGGTTACGCTTTCGTTTACGGGGCGGAGGATTTTACTAAAATGGGGGATTTCAAGGAAATGGAAGATGAAGCACGCATCTCTCGCAGAGGACTTTGGAGCGATGAGTGTGAGTACTATTTTCAATACTAATAGGCCTTAGGTAAGCGGGATTTTGTACTGTTAGAGCGGATCGTTCAGCCGTGTTATAATGGAGATTAATGGATAATTATAAGATAAATTACGAAGAACCTTCCGAGAATAAGAGTTATCTGCCCTTTCTTCTTACCGTTTTGGCTGTGGTGATAGTGGCGGGCGGAGCTTTAGGAGCCATTGAGATTTACTCTCTTAAGATAGAGATGGATAGACTGCGAACTTCATACCAAAACAGGGTTATGGATCTCGGATCTGAGATATTTTCTCTTAACCGAGAGAGGAAGGAACTCATGAATATTAATGAGGATCTAAGAAGAGACTTGAAAGAAGAACAGCGAACAGTCGGCTCGCTTTTGGATAGATTGGAAGAGGTGACCGGAGAGGTAGAAGAGATCAGGAAATTACAGGAGATAGATCCGGAGCTTTTGAAAAAGTATTCAAAGGTTTACTTTTTGAATGAGAATTATGAACCTTCGGGTCTTGAGGAGATACCGGATAAGTATTTGGCCGTTACCAGAGATGAAGCGTATTTTCATGAGAAGGCATGGCCTTTCTTGCAGAGGATGTTAAGAAGCGCTGACAGAAGAGGTTTTGAACCCAGAGTCGTTTCCGGTTTTCGCTCTTTTGAAGAGCAGTCTGAACTTAAGCAGAAATATAACGTTATATACGGAGAAGGATCCGCTAACCAATTTTCTGCTTCTCAAGGATACTCTGAGCATCAGCTAGGCACCGCGGTGGATCTTTCTGTGGAAGAAATGGAAGGGGCGCTGGGTGGATTTGATAATACGGAATTTTATGAATGGTTAAAAGATAACGCTCATAGGCATGGGTTTGTTTTATCTTATCCCGAGAATAATCCGTCTTATCAATTTGAGCCATGGCATTGGCGATTTGTGGGGGTAGATCTCGCTAAGGAGCTTCATGAGAGGGATATGTATTTTTATGATATGGAACAGAGAAAGATAGATGATTATAGGATCAAACTTTTTGATCGGTGATCTCCCGGTCG
The DNA here is from genome assembly GCA_051747785.1 of Patescibacteria group bacterium. Taxonomy (GTDB): domain Bacteria; phylum Patescibacteriota; class Minisyncoccia; order Phycocordibacterales; family CSBR16-193; genus SKVL01. The sequence goes on from JBNJGN010000002.1 coordinate 5,543, forward strand.
GTGTTATAATTTATGATATCCTTAATAGATAGCAGGAAAAGATCAGGGGATCGTATTTATGGCTAAAAAAATAACAAGAGATTCTATAATAGCCGGAGTGCTTGTAGCTTTTACGGTTGGGTTGATGGTTTTGGTTTTTAGTATCTTTGAGGATGCTGTCGGACATGGCATAGCCATTGCTTCTCTGGCGGCTACTACAACCATAGTTGTCTTTCAGCATCGTACTCGGGCGGGGGATCCTAAAACCGTTGTTATCGGTTACGTGACGGCTGCGGCTATAGGTGTACTGGTGGGATTTTTACCGGAGTCTCTTTTGGTTTTACAGGTGCTATTGGGTGTAGTGGTGTTAATAGTTATTCTTTTTACTTTAGATCGTATGCACCCGCCTGCTGCCGCTTACCTTTTCGGTTTTATACTTGGAGATTATGGTTTTGTAGAGTTTTTTTTGACACTTATGGCCTTAATGGCCTTTTTTGTTTCCTTGGCGGTAACGGTCTTTCTCATAGAACAGGTCTCTCTCTTAGTTGGTTTTTCAAAGAAAGAGGGTGGAGAAAAAGGGAAGCCAAAAACCTATTTCGGCTTAATGGAGTATTATGTAGATAAAGCCGTACCTTTTTTATTGGTCTTGCTTTTCGCTTCAATACTCTCGCAATTTTTGTATCCCGAAGTGTTAGAACCTTTTGGTCCTTACTTTGATATGGTAGATCAGGTAGTGATTCTTTTTCTGATCGTTGATCTGGGGTTTAAATTCAAAGAAGCTTCTTCAGCCACGTCTTTTTTCCGTCGTTATTGGTTGGAATTGATCGCCGTTTTACCTTTTTTTATCGTGGTCCGTGCATTTCAGGGGTTGGCAGTTTCAGCTGAATTCTTGACCAAGGGGGCTCTTAGTATCCCCGTGGGTTCACAGACTTTCCTGCGGTTTCTTCGGCCCATGGCACGTTTCCCTAGATTTTTAAGAATGCTTGATAATCTGGAGTCTCTCGGTGGTTTTAATAAAAAGTGAAGATATAATTTATGGAATTAAAAAGACCAGAATCAGATCAGCCTATTCCGGAAAACGCCGATATGGTTTTCAGAGGTGAGCTTTTTGAGGTCTATCAGTGGGAAGAGGAGACTTTTGATGGCAGTAAGCTTATTTTTGAAAAGGTAAAAAGACCCGATACTGTAGTGGTGTTTCCGGTGCTTAAAGATGGCAGAGTGGTACTCGCTCACCAGGAGCAGCCCGGGAAGAAACCATTTATGAGCGCTTTGGGAGGAAGAGTTAATGAAAAGGAAGATGTTCTGGTCGCGGCAGAGAGGGAGCTTTTAGAAGAAAGCGGGTATGAAGCGGAAAAGTTCATTTTATGGGGGGTCGAGCACCCGGTCTCCAAAGTTGATTGGGTGGTGTATACTTTCGTTGCCAAGGGGGTAGAGAGGGTAAAAGAACCCGAGCTTGAGAGTGGAGAGAGAATAGAGACAAAACCGGTTGCTTTTGATGAGTTTATAGAAGTTGTTTTGCGTGATGATTTTTCCGAGAAAATGGCCTGGAGGAAGGTTATGGAAGCCAAGGCCTCTTCGGAGAAGATGGCGGAGCTCAGGGAGCTTTTTGATCCGTCCGTTTGACTTTTATGTGATAACCGAAATTATTTAAATGATAAAAGTCGGCACTGTTAAGATCAAGCAATTTTATTCCCGTTATGAGCGCTTTCTCATTCCGGGGGCCCTTCTTTTTGGTGTCATAACTGACGCTTTGCTTTTTAGCTCTATAAATTTTCGTTTTGCTTTTACAATCCTGTTCTTGCATTTTACTGTTTCCGGTTTGGTCATTGCTTTTATTCATTTATATAATGAGGGCTTTTTAAGGTATGGGAAAGTGTTAAGGCTGTTAAGGATCTTTTCTCCGCTTGTATTGCAGTATACTTTCGGTGCGCTTTTATCGGGCTTTTTAATATTCTATTGGTTCTCAAGCTCCTTTATGGCAAGCTGGCCTTTTATATTCATCATCGTGGTCTTGATGGTCTCCAATGATCTTCTTAGGCGTTACTATCTTTGGATGTATGTTCAGGTGGGGGTGTACTTTTTTATAACCTTTTCTCTGTTCGTTCTGGTGTTGCCCTTTATTGTAAAGAGTGTTGGAACCGTAGTCTTCTTAGCTGGCGGGGTTCTAAGTCTTTTTGTTATCGCTTTATATCTATATGCTCTTTCACGTTTTTTGCCCAAGATATATGAAAAAAGGCGTGGTCTTGTTTCTATTGTGGCGTCTATCTTTATTCTTATGAATGTTATGTACTTTACCAATATCATTCCGCCGGTCCCGCTTAATTTGCGCGAAGCCGAAGTGGCGCATTTTATTGAAAGAGATAATGGAGATTACCTTTTAAAAACAGAAGACAAAGACTTTTTTGCTTATCTCATTCCGGGTAAAAGAGTACATCTTACAAAAGGAGATAGACTGTATTTCTTTTCCTCGGTTTTTGCTCCGGTTTGGTTGGGAGCAGATATAGTTCATCACTGGCAGTATTATGATAGTGATCAGAGTAAATGGACCACTCGTAGCCGAGTGAGTTTTCCTATAGTTGGAGGAAGGGAAGAGGGGTATAGGGGTTACTCTTTTATTGAAAATGTTACCGGTGGTAAATGGAGGGTTTTGGTAGAGAACTCTCGTGGTCAGGTTATCGGCAAAGAGGGTTTTAAGGTTAAGATGGTGGATGAAAAACCTTCTTTTATATTTGAAAAACGCTAGCAGGTATCCCTTGTTAATAAAAATGATATTTCTCGTGTTATTATGTGAGTAATATGAAAAAAATGATCTCCTATGCTAAAAGTCCTTATATTTGGGTTATTATTTTACTATTAGTGTTTTTAGTAGTTTGGACAACTGATTCTAAAAAGGAGCTTGATATTGATATTGAAAAGGTGGACAGAAGAGATATTACCGAAGAGGTAAGTGGAACCGCTCGCGTGGCGGCCGATGAGGAACTGGATCTATCTTTTGAAGTTTCGGGTGTGATAGATGAGATTTTTGTTGAAGAGGGGGATAAGGTCAGCTTAGGTGATCCGTTGGCGCGCCTAGACACCGATATGCGTAAGTCTGAGGTTGAGAGTGCTGAGGCCAATCTCAGGTCTGTCAAAGCTAAAATGGATGAAATGGAGGCTGGTCTGACCAGGGAAGACAGGGAAGCGCTGGAGACAAAGGTTCAGTCCGCTCTTGTTTCCATGGAAAATGCCAAAAGTGCTCTTGAGGATGTAAAAGAGAGAGAGGATCGCAAAGTTAAAAATGCTAAAGATTCATTATTAACCACTGATATTACCGCTAGGTTATTAAGTGAAGAGCGTTCCAGTTCTTATAGTTATGAGCCCCCAGTTATTAGCGGATCCTACAAGGGGAATAAAATGGGTGAATACCGTATTACTCTTTATAAATCGCAAGCTGACAGTGGCTACTCTTTTCGTTACGAGACTGATCTGGAAACTGGTGGTAACGGTAGAGTTTCTACTATTACTCCTCAGCCTTTGGGGGATAACGGTTTATACATTCTTTTCCCCCCTAACTTTGCCAGAGGCCGTGATTTAGAGTGGTCGATAGAGATTCCTAATACGGACTCTCCTCGCTATCCGGGGCTTAAACAGGCTTATGAAAGTGCCATAGAGAGCAGGGAAATAGCCATAAGAGAGGCGAAAAGAGGGGTCAGGGAAGCCGAGTCGGCTTATGAGTCGGCTGTTTCGGATTTCAATGCTTCTGTTGCCGGAACGAGATCTGAAAAACTGGAGGCTCAAAGGGCGGCAGTTGAGCAAGCGCAGATAGCTCTAAGGAAGGCAAAAACCAATTTGGATAAGTCAACTTTAAGGGCGCCAATGTCTGGCACCGTTCATACCGAACATCTGTCTTTGGGGGAAACAGTTTCCCCGGGGGTGCCGGTTTTCTCTTTTGTTACATCAGAGAAGCCTCATCTTACTGTATACATACCCGAGGTTGATGTAGCCAATCTTAGTGTTGGCGATACGGCTAGTGTGAGCCTGGACGCTTTTCGGGAAGAAGATTTTAAGGCGGAAGTAACTCATATTTCAAAGACTGCAACGGAGCAAGAGGGCGTTGCCGCTTTTAAAACTCGTTTGGATTTTAAAGAACCTGATAAGCGTATAAGGGTAGGCATGACGGCGGATGTGGATATAGTAACCTCCAAAAAGGAGGATGTAATAGCGATACCTGCCAGGGGTCTTATTCGAAAGGGCGGGCAAGATCAGGTAAGGATCTTAAGTGATGGAAAGATGATCTACCGTGAAGTAGAAAGGGGGTTAAGAGGAAGTGATGGTTGGGTTGAGATAGTTTCGGGTCTTAAAGCGGGAGAGAGGGTTATTACTTATGCCGATGAAAAAGACCTGGAAGATCTAACTTCCCGTTAAGATTAAGGATAGGTCAATTTATGCTTATAGAAGTTAAAAATCTGTGTAAATCTTTCCAGACCGACGAAGTTATAACTGAGGTTCTACACGGTATGTCCTTTTCGGTAGATAAAGGCGATTTTGTATCCATCAGAGGCTCATCAGGCTCCGGTAAGTCAACTCTTTTGCATATTTTGGGATTTCTGTCTATGCCGACTTCCGGTCATTATTTTTTCCAAAGCAAAGAGTTCAATGAGTACTCCGAAGAAGAGGTGGCAAAAATAAGGAACCGAGAGATGGGTTTTGTCTTTCAGGCCTTTAATCTGCTGGGTCGGTCCAGTGTTTACGATAATGTTCGTCTGCCTTTACTTTACTCAGATCGTCCGGAAGGTGAGTGGGACGATAATATAAGAGAGGCGGTAGAAAAGGTTGGGCTGGAACACAGGATCAACTATCAAGCTCTTAAGCTTTCCGGTGGGGAAAAACAGCGTGTGGCTATCGCACGCGCTTTGGTAAACAGACCTAACATTATTTTTGCCGATGAACCTACTGGGAATCTTGATTCTGTTTCCGGTGGAGAGGTTATGAATACTCTTCGCCGTCTGCATAGTGAGATGGGACACACCATCGTGCTGATCACTCATGATGAATACACGGCCGGTTTTGCGAAAAGAGAGATAAAGATCAAGGATGGCAAGGTGGAAAGCGATACCATTTTGAATAAAAAGAATCACTGACCTTTTTCATTTAGGCTACTAATATGAAATTGAAATTTTTAATAATCTCCGCCTTGTCTAATGTTGCGGCACATAAAGCCCGCTCTTTTTTGACTGTTTTGGGTATTATGATAGGCGTATCTGCCATAATTGCCGTAGTTTCTATAGGGGAGGGCGCGACTGATTTGGTTATGGGAGAAATAGACCAGCTAGGGGCTAACACGATCGTTGCAGCTCCCGGGAACATGGAGAGTGGTTTTATGGATTACTTTTTTGTTGAGATGCTGGACATGGATGATCTCAATGCCTTGGAGAAACAAGCTAATGTTCCGGATCTAAAGGCCATAGCTCCGGCTGTGGTGGCGCCTGGGAAGGTTAGCTATATGGGGGAGAGCTATAGCGGGGCTATGACCATAGGGAGTAAGGCAGATTTCTTTACTGATACATATAATATGTTACTTGATAGTGGTGTTAACTTTACTTCTACTGATATAGACAATAGAGAAAGAGTTGCCGTTATTGGCTCAAAAGTAAAAGAAGAACTTTTCGGCCAAGATGACCCTTTGGGAGAGAGAATAACAATAGGTGAATCACGCTTTCGGGTTATAGGTGTTTATAGATCCAGGGGTAATGTTGGTCCTACAAATATGGATGAAGTTATCATAATTCCCTACACAGCAGCTCAGACATATATTACGGGTAGTAATGAGTTCCAGGAAGTTTATATCAAGATCAAGAACTCTGAAGATCTTGATAGGGCGGTAGTGGATGTAACTGCCACATTAAGAGAAAGCAGAGGTATTCGTCCCGGGGAAAGTGATAATTTTTCGGTGATGACTCAAGAAGGAATACAGAAGATGATAGGTGATGTTATGAATATTTTAAACGCTTTTCTTGTTTTTGTGGTTTCCATATCTCTTTTGGTTGGCGGGATAGGTATTATGAATATAATGCTGGTTACCGTAACGGAAAGAACTCGCGAGATAGGTCTCAGGAAGGCATTGGGAGCCACCCACAAAGCGATATTGGAGCAGTTCTTGTGGGAGGCCATTATTCTTACGGTCTTAGGTGGAGTGGCGGGTATCATTTTTGGTGTTCTGGTGTCTTTCGGAGCAAGTTTGGTTCTCTCGGAAGTATTGGCTTTTAGTTGGCCTTTCAGTTTCCCGTATCAGGCAGCAATATTGGGGGTGGGCATTTCTGCTTTGGTGGGCTTGGTGTTTGGCCTTTATCCAGCAAATCAAGCGGCTGATAAGGATCCCATAGAGGCTTTGCAGTATGAGAAGTAATTTTAATTAAATGAATTTAAAGTACACTTTAATTTCGGCTTTTAACTCCATATTGGCGCATAAGATGCGTTCTTTCTTGACCGTTTTGGGTATTTTGATAGGGGTTGCCTCTATTATTTCGGTTATGTCCATTGGCCAGGGTGCTACCGACCTTATAGTTTCGGAAATAGATCAGATGGGAGCGAGTACAGTGGTTGTTTTTCCTTCAACTGATGGCGGTGTGGATATGATGGAATCTTTCTATGCCGACCTTTTAACAGAAAGAGATCTAAGGGCGGTTAGGAGATCTGCTAATGTACCTGATGTAGAGGAGGTTATGCCGGTGGTTACTGTTCCTGGGGATATACGGCATTATGATGAAGTGTATAGAGGCGCAATGATAATGGGGGCGTCGGCAGAGTTTTTTGGTAAGACCTTTAATGTAAGTCCACATAGGGGCGCGGATTTTAATGAATTTGATATTAACTCTCAGTCAAGGGTTGCCGTTATAGGTTCAAGGGTAAAGGAGGAACTTTTTGACCGATCTGATGCGGTAGGTGAGAGCGTGATGATAGGTGGTACCCGTTTTAGGGTTATGGGGGTGTATCCTCCTATAGGTCAGAGAGGAATGTTTAATATTGATGATATCGTGGTTGTTCCTTACTCAACGGCACAAACCTATATCTTAGGGAGTAATGAGTTTGAACGTTTTATTGTCCGCGCTAATGATCCTTCCAATGTTGACAGGGTCGCTTTTGATATAACTGCTATATTAAGAGAGACGCGGAATGTGGGAGATAATGAAGATGACAATTTTACAGTTATGACCCAACAGAGTCTTCGTGATCAGATCGGAAATGTGATGGGTATTTTGACCGGCTTCATAGCTTTTATTGTCTCTATTGCACTTTTGGTTGGCGGGATAGGTATTATGAATATAATGCTGGTTTCCGTAACGGAAAGAACCCGTGAGATAGGTCTTAGGAAGGCGTTGGGAGCCACCCGTAAAGCCATACTGGGACAGTTCTTGTGGGAAGCCATCATACTAACTCTCTGGGGAGGCATTCTCGGGATTTTCTTTGGTAGCATGATATCTTTTTCGGTATCACTTTTCCTCTCAAACTTTCTTGATCTTGACTGGGTCTTTTCATTCCCGTATGAAGCGGCAGCTTTAGGGGTTGGGGTGTCGGCTTTGGTTGGCTTGGTGTTTGGTCTTTACCCGGCTAAGAAGGCGGCTGATCTTAGTCCCGTAGAGGCTCTGCAGTACGAGTGATCTTTTCGTGATATACTTTTTAAGTACTTAAATAGAGACTTATGAAAAGAGTTTTGACTCAAACATTCGGCGTAGCGGGGGCTATTATAGAGAGAGAGGGTAAGTTTCTTTTGGTAAAAGAAGCACACTCCGGATCGGATAAAGGCAAATGGAATCATCCGGCCGGATGGATAGACGTGGGTGAGTCACCTCTTAGAGCTGTTGAGAGAGAGGTTTTAGAGGAGACCGGTTTTTCTTTTCAGCCGAGAGGGGTCCTTGGAATTTATTCGCTGGTAAGGAATGATATCAAAGATGAAGAGGGTGTATTTCCTCATGCAGTAAAGATAATATTTATCGGCGATCTGTCCGATGAACCGGTTGGTGAGCTGGAAGAGGATGTATCTTCCGTTTTTTGGTTCTCTCCTGAGAAGATACTTGAAATGGATAAAGATGGTCTTCGCGATGGAGATATAAAGATAATGGTCAAGGAGTATCTCTCGGGTAAAAATTTTCCTCTGAGTGTTTTGGTTCATACTAACTCGGAGGATTTTTGGCATCATAATAATTAAAAAAATGAAAGCGGTAATATTGGCTGCGGGAAAAGGCGTTAAATTAAGGTCAAAAGGAGGTGAGATTCCTGCCTGTATGGTTAAGATAGGGAGTAGAACACTTTTGGACCATCACTTCTCTCAGTTGCCTGATGAGATAAAGGAAGTCGTTATAGTGGTTGGTCATCTAAAATCCAAGATAAAGGAGTATGTGGGAAAGGATATAAAAGGAAGGCCGGTTCAATACATTGAACAGAAAGAGCGATTAGGAACGGCTCATGCTTTATCAGTTTGCAAAAATATACTGGCAAATGAGAGGTTCATGGTTTTTATGGGTGACAATCTCTATCTTAAGGCCGATATGGAGAGATGCTTGGCTCATAAAACGTCCGTTCTGGTAAAAAGACTTGAAACTTCAGAGGGTTTTGGAGTTGTTGAGGAGAGGTCGGGCTTTATGGTTAATGCTCAAGACAGACCGAAAAGCAAAGCCGGTACTTTTATTGATTGCGGGCTCTATGTTCTAGATAGCGGGATATTTGATTTCCCCATGACGCAATCTGAAGATGGCGACTTTCGGCTCTTACGGCAGGTGTCAGAGATGATCCCTTTTTACCGAATTAAGGTTGAAAAAGCGGGACTTTGGATGCCTAATGGTATGTTACAGGATATTAAAAAGGCCGATAAGCACATAAAAGATATATTCAAGTAGATTTAAAAAGAAAACCCCACACTTTTGTAGATCCAAAAGTGTGGGGGTGGAGGTTTTGTCGAGATCACCACCCAGATCGGCCGCGATCGCGTGCGCGACGTTCAGCCTCGCGCTGACGATCGCGGTAGTACTGCGACCTTCCGCGGTGATAGGCGCCTTTGACTCCCGCGTTGCCTCGTTCGTAGTAGGGATCCCGTGAGTATCCTCGACGAGGCTCTCCGCGCCGCCGGTCGGATTGTTGGTAATACTTATCTTCTTCATTACCTAACATGTAACCGATTCCGGTTCCGATAAGGGCGCCGGTTACGGCATCCCTATCGCTTCCATCACCCCAAGCCTTACCGGCTACGGCGCCGATGATGGCACCTTCCGTGGCGCGGTGCTGTGCGTAGTTCGCGCACCCGGTCATTGCCATCATTAAGACAACAGCGACTATAAAAACAACAGTCATTTTTTTCATGTGACACCTCCTTTTTATTAAAAGATCAGTACTTTCTAATTTTATTTTACAAACATTTAATCGTATTGTCAAATTCATCGTCTGAATTCAGAATGGAAGATGCAATCTTTATGTTAGAATGAGTTTATGAAAATAGGAGCCCATACATCAACAGCCGGAGGTTATTCAGAAGCGGTAAAAAGAGTATCTCAAATAGGGGGAAACTGCTTGCAGATATTTTCTACTTCGCCCAGGAGTTGGAAGCCCGCCGATCCGGATGAAAAAGAGAAGGATAAATTTAAGGAGGCTATGGAAGATCACTCTGTTTCTCCTGTGTATTTCCATGCTTCTTATTTAGTAAATCTGGCCGGTTCAGAGGAGGTGCAAGAGAAGTCTGTCGGTGCTCTTGTTGCTGAACTGCAAGTCGCGGGAGATTTTGGTGTCAAAGGAACTACGGTTCATCTCGGCTCTTTTAAAAAGGGTAGATCACAAGATGGACAGAAGCCTCTATTTGAAGAAGACGAATCCGCCTATAAAGATCTTTTGGCTAACATAAAAGAGATATTAAAAGAAACTCCGGAAGAGACCCTTTTCATTATTGAAAATATGGGGACCCGTAAAATTGGGATGAGCTTGGAAGAGATCGCTTTTATAGTTGAAAAACTTAACAGTTCTCGCGTGAGGGTCTGTTTGGATACCTGTCATCTTCATGCCGCGGGGGTGGATATATCTACAGCAGATCGGCTTGATAGTTTTCTGGGAAAGTTTGATGACCTTATGGGACTCTCAATGTTAGAGTTCTTTCATATAAATGATAGTAAAGATGACTTCGGTTCCTTACGGGATAGACATGAGAATATCGGTAAAGGAGAGATACCACAGAGTGTCTTTTCTCTGTTACTTAATCATTCTAAGACAAAAGATCTTCCATTTATAACTGAAGTACCGGGTTTTGAAGGTAAAGGTCCCGATAAAAAGAGCATTGATATTATAAAGGGTTTCTTGGAAAAGTAAGGTTCAATCCTTTGCTTCAAGGTAAATTTCACTGACTGTGTTAGTATGAATAATTATGAAACAGGCGGAAGCGCTTGATATTTTAAAAACGGGCAAAAATGTTTTCTTAACCGGTGAGCCCGGATCCGGTAAGACTTATGTCATAAATCAGTATATTTCCTATCTTAAAAAGAGAGGGGTGGAGCCTGCAATCACTGCTTCTACCGGTATTGCGGCTACGCATATTGGTGGGTACACCCTCCATTCGTGGAGTGGTATAGGTATTAAGGATGAGATATCATCCTATGAACTTGATGCTTTAAATGAGAAAAAGCCTCTTGTGAAGAGAGTTAATGGTTCCGATGTTCTGATAATAGATGAAGTTTCAATGTTGGACGGGAAAATACTGGATCTAGTAGATCGGGTCTTATGCGAATTAAGGAGAAGTGAAGAGCCGTTTGGGGGGATGCAGGTTGTTCTCTCCGGTGATTTTTTTCAGCTCCCGCCGGTTTCTCCTTCCGGAAGAACATTTGCTTTTGAGTCTTCTGTCTGGAGGAGGGCGCGTCCCGTAACCTGTTATTTGGATGAACAGTTTAGGCAGACTGATGAGAGTATGCATAAATTACTAAAAGCACTTAGAGCCGGTTCTCTAAAGGATGATCATCTGTGGCTGTTAAAAAGCCGTATTTGTGAAAAAGAAGAAGAGGTTTCTTATAGTGCCACCAAGCTTTTTTCGCACAATGTTGATGTGGACCGTATAAACGAAAGAGAGTTAGGTGAACTGAAAACAGAGAAGAAGGTCTTTGAAATGGAGACCAAAGGCAAGAAGGCCTTAGTGGAACAGTTAAAAAAAGGGTGTCTTTCTCCGGAGGTTCTTGTCCTAAAGGAGGGGGCGGTGGTGATGTGTACCAAAAATAATTTTGATAGAGGGTTCTCTAATGGAACGATAGGAACTGTTAAAGATTTTGAAAGGCACACTCGCTATCCCATAATTGAAACCGTAGATGGACGTCGGGTAACCGTATCTGAAATGGAATGGGTAATTGAAGAGGAGGGTAAGATATTGGCAAGGATCATACAGATACCTCTTCGGTTGGCTTGGGCTATAACGGTGCACAAAAGCCAAGGTGTCAGTTTGGATTCGGCAGTGGTAGATCTTACAAAGTCTTTTGAATACGGCCAGGGTTATGTTGCTCTTTCCAGAGTAAGAACGCTGGAAGGTCTTTTCTGTTTGGGTTTTAATGATAAAGCTCTACAAGTGCATCCGAGCGTTTCTGAAATGGATAGGTGGTTCAAGAGTCACAGTGTGGCCATAGAAAAAAAGTTCACCTCTCTTAATGTTGATACGATAAAAGAAATGCACAGAAGGTCCATTGTTTCCCTGGGGGGGAGTGAAAATGAAGTTAAAAGCTCAAATTCCAAAAAGAGCACAGAAAGGAAAATGAGTACCTATGATAAGACCGGTTCTTTACTGGAGGAGGCGAGTTCTTTAGAGGAGTTGGCTGAGTATAGAGGTCTTGCCGTCTCCACTGTTTTAGGTCATTTAGATAAGTTATCTCGCGAAGGACGTGTGCCGGAGTCCGCTCTTAAACGTTTTTGGAGAGCAAAGGGCAAAGGGGAAAAGGATTTGGAAGAGATACTGGAGGTATTTAGAACAACGGAAGAAGACAGGTTAAGTCCTGTTCGCAAAAAACTGAAAGGCAGGTTTGATTATGATGATCTTCGTTTGGCCAAGATGTTCCTTTATTGATAAGTTTGATCACTTTGGTGTCCTAATGGGAGAAGGTGGTATAATAGAGGTAATTGGATGATGTCGGTAAAATGGCCAAGTGATCATCGATAATATTTTAAAAGATGAATAAAGGGTCCGTTTTAAAAATATTCACAGTTCTCTTTTTTGCGTTAGTGGCGGGAGGGTTTATTGTCTTTCATATATATGAAGGTTCGCCTTTTTATTTTGAATGGGGAAAAAACACCCATCAAGACCAAGATTCTTTTGAAGAGGGCGGGGAAACTGATGATAAAGAAGAGCCGATCAGAGAATTGTCTGAAGGCGATACTTACCATGAGGAAGAGAAGAGTAAGAATGATACCGTTACACCGGAGCCTTTGGAGTCCTTGGATTCAGATAGCGATAGTAGTGGACTACTTACAACAGAGGGGATCGTCCGTTATACCAATGAAGAGAGGAACGGAGAGGGTCTTTCTTCTTTGGATGTCAATAAAAAACTTAAATCGGCAGCTAAGATCAAACTTAATGATATGTTCAGCAGGGATTATTTTTCCCATTATGATGAAGATGGTGGTATGGGTGTTAGTGTCTTGGCCGAGATGGTCGGTTACGAGGGTATAACAGTAGGAGAGAACTTGGCGATGGGGCATTTTGAAAATGATAAGGATCTGGTTAAGGCCTGGATGGACAGCCCCGGACACAGGGCTAATATTATGAAGGGGGACTATATGGAAATAGGGATAGCCACCAAAAAAGGAGAGTACCAAGGAAAAGAGGTGTGGATGGCGGTGCAGATATTCGGGCGACCTGTATCGGACTGTCCGATACCGGATGATGAATTGGAGATAGAGATAGAAGACAATAAAGCGGTTTTAGATGTATTATCAGAGGAAACGGAAGAATTAAAAACGAGGTTGAGTGAAAAAGAATATTCTGATGATGAAGAGTATAAAGAAGATCTTGAGCATTATAATTCTTTAGTTGAAGATCATAACGAACTCCTGGAGGAGACGAAGCTGATGGTGGAGCGTTTTAATACTCAGGTGGAAATATTCAATGATTGTGCCGGAAATTGATAAAAAAGAAATATGACAGTGAAGTGTATCGTTTTTGATTTTGACGGAACCATCGCCGATTCTTATAAGGAGGTAAAAAGGGTGGTAAATATAGAAAGAAAAAGCATCAAAACGGGAGGTGAGTTTGATAAGGTCAAAAAGAAAGGATTCAGGGGTATAATAGAGGAATTAAAAATACCTTTTTGGATGTTGCCCGGAGTTAGGTACTTGATATTAAGGAAATTGGAACCCTCTAATTTTGCTGTTTTCCAGGGCATAGAGGAAGAACTCCGTTTACTCTCCGGAAAGTATGATATCGGCATAGTTTCCAGTAATAGTGGAAGGAATATAAGATCTTTTTTGGTTGATAATAGAATTGAAGATCTTTTCAGCTTTATTTATTCCGGAAGTTTTCTTTTTGGTAAGCATCGGATCCTTAAGAGAATATGCAGAGAGAGAAGACTGGACCCACAAGAGCTTGTCTATATTGGTGACGAGGACAGGGATGTTATGGCGGCTAAAAAGGCCGGAGTTATATCGGTTGCTGTGAGCTGGGGCTATAACAATAAAGGTAGGCTAACGGAATGTTGCCCTGATATTCTTATGAACCATCCCGAGGAACTGAGGGATCATTCCTTTTGAGTAAAAAATATAGATGAATTATACAAAAGACACTCATTTTTGTTATAATCTTTTTATGAAAAATACCAAGATCAACATTCCAATAATTCTGATGTCTGCTTTTGTTCTGTTGCTTTTGTTGGCTGTCTTTTTACCGCCATTTTTCTTTTCGCCGGAAGAGGAGAAGGTTGTAAGGATAGAGAATAGGAGTGAATGGAGAACTTATGAAAATGACGAATTCGGTTTTTCTATAGATTATCCGCCGGATTGGAGAGTTGAAGAATTTCCTGAGCACGAACTTGTTCCCAAGTTCCATATTTTACCTAAAGATGAAAAAGAGGTGGATGTTGAGAGAATGACCCATCACACTGATGTTCAAAGTGTTTCCATTTTTCCGCAAGGATATCCGACGGAAGGTATTTTCGGGGAGTCCGGCTCCTCAAATGTCAATTTCGGCGAGGAAATAAATGAGGCCACTGATTATTACCTCTTAAACGGTGATGTTTGGGGCACAATGTTGAAACCGGAGACGGAGAAAGAAAAATGGAACGAACACGGCTTTGTATGGGGCGTACTTCCCGTAAAAGAACACGAGATCGTGTGTTTTAAGGATGGAGAAGAGGTCTCCAAAGATAGATGTGATCCGGTTTCAGGGCATGAGATAAAACACTCAGGATCTGTCAAAGAGCAAGATCGTCTTATACAAAAGGAGATACTGAGATCTTTTGAATTCAAGGAATAGTAACTCTAACATCTTAAAAGTTGAAAAAATTGAATATAAATAAATACCAAGACGGCGGTTTCTGTCTTTCTGATTTTGTTTGGACTGTTGGTAGATATAAGGTTTAAAGATTCCGAATGTCCACATTGCAAAGATGTTAATTATCAATAGTGTTGTTAAGTTAAGGTTTCTATTATCTTGTGAAGTTTAAAAATGTTAAGGTAAAAATATGAAATTGGCCATATTTTCAGATACACATGATAGTTTTGAAAATATTAGCAAAGCCATTAAGCTCTCTAAGGAGGAAGGGGCCGGAGAGGTGCTAATTCATTGTGGAGATATATGTGCCCCTGTTACCTTGGCACATATTATAGAAGAATGGTCAGGTGAGATACATTACTGTTTTGGCAATGTTGATGGAGATCATTTATCTACATTTAAGGTTCATAAAGATAATCCCAGTGTTCACGGCCACGGAGAGTCTCTGGGCAGTTTAAATGCCGATGGGAGAAGTATTGCTTTCCAGCACTATCCGGAGGTAGCAAGACGTCTTGCCGAGAGCGGAGCGTATGACGCCGTTTTTTATGGCCACACTCATTTAAAACATAGTGAATATATTGGTAAAACATTACTTGCCAACCCGGGTAATGTTTGCGGTATTAAGCATCCTCCCAGTTTCGCTGTTTATGATACCGTGAGTAATACGCTTGAACATATCGATCTTTGAACTGATTTGAAAGTCTTTAGTTTTCCCTCTCTCGCTACAAGATCATTGTCGCGCAACCGCATGGGTTGCGCTTTGTGCTCTTGTGCGAGATACGGGAATCGAACCCGTGCCTCAACCTTGGGAAGGTCGCGTTCTGCCACTAAACCAATCTCGCTTATGTGTGGATTGTCTATAAGTTTCGGCTTATCGTTATTGTTGCTATTATAGGATATGTTGAGGTAATAAAACAAGAGTTATGGTTTCAGATGAATTAAAAAATTACGTTGTTGATAATTTAAGAGAGGGATGGGAAAAAGAAGAGCTGGAGAAGTCTTTGCTTGAGGCGGGGTGGCCGGAAGGTGAGATTGAAAGAGTTTTTGAGGAGGATGATGTAAAAGATCTTATTTCTAAACAGGAGGATTCCTCTTTGGATTTAGAGGAAGACATAGAGTATGAGGGAAAAGCAGAGAATTCTCAAGATGAGCAATCGACTAGCGATGTTGATGTTGACCCGCCACCACAAAAAACTCCTGAATCTTTTCTTGGGGAAGAAGTTATAGATCTTCCGGAAATAGAAGACCCGCCAGTACCAGAAAACCTATCCTCAGGTGGTTCTAAATTAAAAGCGGATCTAAACGCATATATTAAAAATTCTTTGCAGAAAGGTTTTAGCGAGAGGACTATAAAGGCTGTCGCCAAAGAAGCCGGTTGGTCTGATGGGCAGATAGAGGAGGCGATAGAAGGTGACTCTAAAGAAAAAGGTAATTTTTAATATTAATGAATCGTAAGAAAGCTGGACAGATATTATTGCTATTGCTTTATGTTGTAAGTGCTTGTGTGCTCGTATTTTGGTTAGAACCAAGGTATATATTCACGGTTATTATCGTACTCGTTCCGCCTGCACTTTTGAATTTCTTTTGGCTTAAAAGGTCTCGTTTGAAAATACTGTTCTTTTCTTTAATGGCGATGTTATTCTTTGCGCCACCGGTAGAGCTTTGTGCTCGTCTGGCCGATGTCTGGGAAGTTCAAACCGTTTTTCCGGAGATACTGGGCTTTATACCTATAGAGAATATGATATTCGCTTTTCTTAATTTTTTCTGGGTCCTTACTTTTTATGAATATTTTGTTGATAAAGACAAAAGTGCCAATATTTCCGCGAAGTTCAAATATTTAATAGGAATGTTCTGTGGAGTCTCTATTTTGGTCTACGGCTTATATGCTTATGATCAACAGTTGGTAGCTTTGAGTTATTTTCAATTGGCTCTTTTGATACTTTTTATTCCCGCCCTTGCGCTTTTCAGTAAAAACCCCAAATTACTTAAAAAGACCATTTTAACCACTTTCTTTTTCGCTGTTGTTTTTTTTGCTTACGAATTAGTGGCTTTGAAGATAGGGAACTGGTGGTGGCCGGGAGAGTATCTTTTTACTTTTACCGTTTGGGGAGAGATATTTCCTTTAGATGATGTAATAATATGGTATTTCCTTTCAACGCCAGTATTGATAGGAGGATATGAATTTTTTGTTGATGATTGGCAATAAAAGGTAAGTCTAAATATTTTATATTAGTCTTTTGTAATTGAATGTGGACTATTTTCTTACAGTTTTTCTTTATTGTTGTTAATATAAAGAAAGTATATGAGCTGTTTTTCATTTTATGGTACCCGAGGAACTTAAAAAATACGTTATAAAAGCCCTAAGAAGGGGTTTTACCAAATATGCCATAAGGGCAGCTGTTTCTAATTCCGGCTGGTCTAAGGAACAAGTTGATGAGGTTTTTGCGGATGACGATGTCAGAGAGCTTACTTCTCTAAGAGAGGATATTCCTGAGCCTGAGAAAGAGGATGACGAAGTAGAGATAGAAGAAGCTCCCAAAAAAGAAAGTGAAGAACCTCGGGGAGATAGTTCTTCTGAAAGGGAGAATTCTTCTAAGGAAGCACAGTCTAATGAAAGCAAAAGAGAAGTAGATGAAGAACTGAGAAAATACCTGGTAAGTCATCTAAAGGAGGGTTTTAGTGGGTCTGTAATAAAAGATGTTGCTATTGAATCAGGTTGGCCGGAGGAGGATCTTGATGAGGCTTTTGAGGATCCTGAGATAAAGTCTCTTCTTTCTGATTCAGAAAATGGTGAAGAAGAAGCGGCTGAAAATGAAGAGATGCCAGAGGAAGGTAAAAGTGGTTCAGAAGACAGCGAAGGTAGGTTAGAGGGCAAAAGTAAGGACGAAGATAAAAATGAAGAACCAAATAGTGATAATCAGGAACAGAAAAAGGAAGTAGGAAAAGAAGATAAAAAAGTGAATAAGAGAGGAGTCGCAGTGGATGACCATAAAGGAAACGGAATGAAGATGATTTATGCAAAGGACGCTGAGAAAGAGAAAGATGAGAACTTAGTGGGTAATGAAAAGAAGAAAGAGAGTAATGAAGACGAGCAAGGGGGTCAAAAATATACCAAATCAATACCTACATCAGAAGATGCTTTAGATATATCAGATAAGGAGGGCAAGGATGATGTTGAAAAAAAAGAGAAAAAAATATCTGAACAGGAACAAAAAGAAAATGCTACCAGTGAAAAGACCCGCCCCTCATCAGAGGACACCTCTTTTGCTGAGAAGGAAGAGACGACAGAGAAGGTAAAAGAAAAGGATCAAGAAACCGATAAACCGGAAGCCCCCCTAGAGTCTAAAGAAGTAGAGTCTAAAGAAGAACCTAAGAAAAAGACCCGCCCCTCATCAGAGGCTGAACCCGTTGAGAAAGAGGGTACATCTCAGCCAAAGAAAGAAGAGCGATCTACTAATCCAGATGAGAAGACTGGTGGTGAATCCGAAGAAAAGACTCACCCTTCTTCGGAGGCCGAACCCGCAGAGAAAGAGGGTACATCTCAGCCAAAGAGAGAGGAGGGATCTACTGATCCAGATGAGAAGACTGGTGGTGAATCTGCAGATGAAGACGGGCCTTCTTTAGAAGAGGCTTTATCCTTGGTAGAGAAGAAAAGAGGTGGAGAGAGTAAGAATAGAGATGATAATAATTCTAATAAACCGGAATATCCCGATAAACCGGAAGCCCCCTTAGAGTCTAAAGAAGTAGAGTCTGAAGAAGAAACTAAGAAAAAGACCCGCCCTTCATCAGAGGCCGAATCCGCAGAGAAAGAGGGTACATCTCAGCCAAAGAGAGAGGAGGGATCTACTAATCCAGATGAGAAGACTGGTGGTGAATCCGAAGAAAAGACCCGCCCCTCATCAGAGGACACCTCTTTTGCTGAGAAGGAAGAGACGACTGAGAAGGTAAAAGAAAAGGGTCAATATCCCGATAAACCGGAAGCCCCCTTAGAGTCTAAAGAAGTAGAGTCTGAAGAAGAAACTAAGAAAAAGACCCGCCCTTCATCAGAGGCCGAACCCGCAGAGAAAGAGGGTACATCTCAGCCAAAGAGAGAGGAGGGATCTACTAATCCAGATGAGAAGACTGGTGGTGAATCCGAAGAAAAGACCCGCCCCTCATCGGAGGCTGGGTCAGTAGAGAAAGAGGGCTCAGTTCAGCAAAAGGGAGAAGAACATTTTGATGAAAGTTCCAGGAAAAAGGAGGGTTCCAAGGAAGAGTTGGATCTTGAGGGAAGTACAGGTGCAGGACAGATAAATAACGCTGAAGAGCTTGAAGAAAAGGAAGTGGAAAAAGAAAGTATGTCCGGCGATGGTGAAGAAAAAGAGGAGCGGGAAGAGGAATTTAAAAAAAAAAGAATAAACAGTAACGAAGAATTAAAGACAACAATCAATGGTGCCAAAGAAGAGGAAGAGGAAGGTAAAAGCACAAAGAGAGTGGATGCAAAAAGTGAAGACGAGAGCGGTATTTTTATTGCGGAAGAAAAAGAGGGGCTCCGTGAGAAGGACAGAGATAATATGGAAAAAGCACCGGTTTTTGAAGAGGTGGTGGAAAGATCACCTCAGCAAAAAACTTCCAAAGAAGTATTTGCTAAAAGAGATAATATGACAAAAATGGGAACATACAATAAGCAGCAATCAGATCAAAGTGCTCGCGGTCCTCGTTCTCAAGATAAGAGCCGTTTTTCAGGTCAAGAGAGGCCTTCTTCTGAAGGAGGGTTATCTTCTTCAGGTGATTCTTATCTGTCAAAAGAAGAATTAGATAACATTGTTTCTGTTCAAAAAGGAGAGGATTTTAATATAAAAGAATACAGAAATGATCACAGGAATAGACAGAATTCCTCTGTGGAAGAACAGGCTAGAGGATACCCCTACGGACCCTATCCTCAGCAACCTATGCCAATGGGCCAACCTATGCAACAGCCCTACGGACCCTATCCGCAACAGCAGATGCCAATGGGTCAACCTATGCAACAGCCTTACGGACCCTATCCTCAGCAACCTATGCCAATGGGCCAACCTATGCAACAGCCCTACGGACCCTATCCGCAACAGCAGATGCCAATGGGTCAACCCATGCAACAGCCTCACGGACCCTATCCTCAGCAACCTATGCCAATGGGCCAACCTATGCAACAGCCCTACGGACCCTATCCGCAACAGCAGATGCCGATGGGCCAACCCATGCAACAGCCCTACGGACCCTATCCGCAACAGCCAATGGGAGGCCAACCCATGCAACAGCCAATGGGAGGCCAGCCTATGCAACAGCCTTACGGATCTTATCCGCAACAGCAGCCCTTTGGACAACAACGTAACACCAGGCCTCCACAGGGCTCAGGTTATTCAGTACAGTCTGCTTCCGGGTGGGGATCGGGGTCATCTTACGGAAATCCCGGTAATGATGTTGGTGCGCCTGATTATTCCGGAACTTCGCAGTTACCGGTTGATCGTAAATCGAAAAGTAATCAGTTTGAGGAAGATCATAAAGAAACTTCAAGAAAATACGTTGGAGAAGATAAATTAAATCCTTTGCTTAAAGAGTACGTAATAGAGAGTTTTGAAAAAGGTTTTCGTAAGTCATTAATAAAGGAGGCTATCAGAGATTCCGGTTGGCCTGAGAGCGAAGTTGAGAGAGTTTTTGGTGATAGAAAGGTCAGAGAAAGGATCGCGGAAATAGTGAGTCGCAGAAATGAAGAAGAGAGAAGCAGTAAACCTAAGAAAAAGACCCGCCCCTCATCAGAGGCCGAACCCGCAGAGAAAGAGGATACATCTCAGCCAAAGAAAGAAGAGCGATCTACTAATCCAGATGAGAAGACTGGTGGTGAATCCGAAGAAAAGACCCGCCCTTCATCAGAGGACACCTCTTTTGCTGAGAAGGAAGAGACGACTGAGAAGGTAAAAGAAAAGGGGCAATATCCCGATAAACCGGAAGCCCCCCTAGAGTCTAAAGAGGAAAAGAAAGCCATCCATAACACAGTCCCCAATCAAGAAAACAAGAAAAAGATCCGCCCCTCATCAGAGGCCGAACCCGCAGAGAAAGAGGATACATCTCAGCCAAAGAAAGAGGAGGAATCTACTAATCCAGATGAGAAGACTGCTGGTGAATCTGAAGATAAAACTACTTCCTCTTTAGAAAATTCCTCTTTAGCCAAAGGGGGCGTGGCGACTGAAGAGAAGGGAGAAGAAGATACTGATAATCTTGAGGCCAAAAAAGTTTCTCAGTTCAAAGAGAAAGAAGGGGATTCTTCTTTGGAAAAAGATAAATCATCAAGAAATAGAGGAGAGATACCATCGGTCAATGAATTATCTCAAGATGAATCTGCTAAAAAGCTCCAGGAAAAAGAGGGTAGTAAGAACGGAGTGGAGCAAGGGCCGGAAAAAGCCCCTTCTCCCGAAGGGGGAGAGAAAAAACTTACATATGGATCGGAGAAAGAAGAAAAAGCTTCTCCTACTCCTAAAGAGCCCCCTTCTCCCGGAGAAGAGCCTGCACCCGCACCTTCTCCTGAAGAGAGCCGGAGCTCTTCTGTTAACGAAGATTTAACCGCTAAAGAAGGTGATAAACTTGATAGCGATGAACCATCTTCTGCTGGTAGGCGGGTTAAAAGAGATATCTCAAACCCTGCTTCTTTCTTTGTAGAAAATTCAAGTGCTTGGTCTGAAATACAAGGACAAGAAGATGGAAATAAAGAGAATAAAGGAGGAAAATCTCAAAACACATCTGAGAGTAATTAATATAAATATTATGGAAAATATAAAAATAGAAGTTAAAGAGAAGATCGCTGATAAAGAAGGGGGAGTTTTCCATGTTACTGTTGCAGATGGTGAAAGTAAAAGTGAACACTCTGTTTCTCTTACCGCAGATACTCTTAAGAGATTAGGAAGCGATAGGGGTGCGAGTGAATTAGTCAGAGAAGCTTTTGAATTTTTTTTGCAAAAAGAAACTAAGGAATCTATCTTTAAGAGTTTTGATATTTCCGAGATAGCGGACCATTTCCCTGAATTTGAAGATGTTATTACAAAAAGAATGAATAATAAATAAAGGGTGGTAAGATTAACCTTTATATTTTTAACTTATAAGTTATGAAGAATGAACAAGAGAGATCGTGGGAGTCTAATTCATATCATAAAGATGCAGAAGAGGTTGTAGAAAATTTTTCTACTGATCCTGATGTAGGACTTACTTCTTCCGAAGTAGAGAAGCGTTTAAAAGGATACGGTCCGAATAAGCTACCGGCATCAAAACCGGATACTATATTCAAAATATTCATAAGGCAGTTCAAGAGCCCTCTTATCTATCTTCTTTTGGTTGCTTCTGTGGTTCTTTTATTTTTGGGTGATACAGTTGACGCTGTTGTTATTCTTATTGTTTTACTGTTTAACTCTGTCCTAGGGTCTTTTCAGGAAGGGAAGGCACAAAATGCTTTGGAGGCATTGAAGAAGATAGCTACTTCCGAGGCTCTTGTTTTACGTGACGGCGTAGAAAAAGTGATTGAAGACTCCATGCTTGTTCCGGGGGATATTATCACTCTCCATGATGGAGATAAAATACCGGCTGACGCTCGCATTTTATCTGTTAACAATTTCAAGGTTTCTGAGTCTGTTCTTACCGGAGAGTCCAAACCTGTACCTAAAAAAGAAAAGACACTGGAAGAGAAGGAGCTTGCTCCTGCAGATCAGGTCAATATGGTTTTTAAGGGAACGTATGCTGTTTCCGGAAATGCCAAAGCGGTAGTTGTTGCTACGGGGCTTGATACTATGGTGGGAGCTATATCGGCCAAGTTGGGCGCCATTAATACTGAAGTTCCCCTTAAGCATCGGATAGAAGATCTGTCTGGATTTATCATTAGAACCATTCTGTTGATAGCCATCGGTGTTTTTTTGCTGGGGGTTCTGATGGGGGTAGACGTTTATTCAATGTTGCTTGTTGTTATCGCGATAGTTGTTTCTACTATCCCGGAAGGGTTACCAGTTGTCATTACGCTTGTTTTGGCTACCGGGGTATGGAGAATGAGTAAAAGAAATGCTCTAGTGAAGAGACTACAAGCAGTAGAGGCTCTTGGTCAGGCTAAGGTTATAGCTGTTGATAAAACCGGTACCATTACGAGAAATGAATTAATGGTGAAGGAGGTCTTAATTGACGGCAAGAATCTCAAGGTTACAGGTGTGGGTTACAAAAATGAAGGTGAAATAAAAGAAGAAAATGGGCAAGTATTAACTGCTAAAGACAGCTTAACTCTGGAGCGTTTAGCTGAAGTGGGAGCTTTTACTTCTGACGCCTGGGTTAGCTACAACGAAGAAGAGGACATTTGGCAGGTATCCGGCGATCCCACGGAGGCTGCTGTAAGAGTTTTTGCGGAGAAAGGGGGAGTTATTAAAGAGAACATGGAAGATCGTTATAAAAGAGTTTTTGAGATACCCTTTAGTTCCGATAATAGATTCCACGCTGTCATTAACAGGAAAGAAGATGAAGATGTGCTTTCGGTGACCGGTGCTCCGGAAGTTGTCTTATCAAAATCGGAAAGTATTTTTGAACAGGGTGAAACAAGATCTTTAAGCGAAGAGGAAAAGGAAGAGATAAAAAGCAAGGTTTACGATATGTCGGAGAGAGGTCTTAGGGTTATCGCTTTTGCTTTTTCGGAAAATGTTGGTGACAGGGTCAGGGAAGAAGATATGCCACCATTAACCTTTTTGGGATTAGTAGCGATGTCAGATGTAAGAAGGGAGGGGGTAAAAGAAGCCGTAAAGCGTGTTCGTCAGGCCGGGGTTGATCTGATAATGATAACCGGTGACCACAAGATCACTGCTCGTGCTATAGCAAAGCAGGTTGGAATATATAAAGAAGGCGACAGGATCATCTTGGGTTCCGAGCTTGATTACATGACACCTAAAGACCTTGCGAGTGCTCTTCCGAGTACTTCGGTTTTTGCCAGAGTGACACCGGAACATAAGCTGAAGATAATTGAAGGTTACAGAAAACTGGGGCAAGTGGTAGCAATGACTGGTGATGGGGTTAATGATGCCCTGTCTCTGGCTTCTGCTGATTTGGGTGTTTCTATGGGTAAAACGGGTACCGAAGTTGCCAAAGAGGCTTCAGATATAATTCTTTTGGATGATAATTTTGGAACTATTATTTCGGCCATGGAGGAAGGTAGGGCAATATTTAACAGGATAAAGAGAGTTGTTGTGTATCTCTTTTCTACAGGTTTAGGTGAGATATTTACTATTACCGCAGCTATCATTTTAGGACTCCCTCTTCCTCTTTTGGCTGCTCAGATAATTTGGTTAAACGTTCTAACTGATGGTATTTTGGTTGCTCCTCTTTCCATGGATCCGAAAGAGAAGAATATTCTGAAAAGAAAATTCAGAAAGCCTAAAAGATGGGTTATAGATAAATTTATGGCTTCTCGTGTTATTGTTATGGGTGCTACTATGGCAACTGTAACTCTTTTTCTTTTTTATCATTATCTACCGGATCTCTCCAGCCTGGATAATCTGTCCGATCAAGGATTTGAAGATGTTATGAGAAAGCCATGGACTATATCCCTTACCATGCTTGCTGTTTTTCAGTGGTTTAATATTTGGAATGTAAGGACTACCACTTCTAGTATTTTTTCAAGAAAGCTTTTCTCCAATAAGTGGCTTCTACTGACAATGGCGGCTGCCGTACTTTCACAAATAGCGGTTGTTTATGTTCCTTTCTTGCAGGATATATTTAGAACAGCTTCTTTGAGTCTGTCCGAATGGGGTATCATCTTGAGTTTTGGTTTGATCATTATATTGGTTGAGGAGGTAAGAAAACTGGTAGCCAGGATCCGTAAGAAAAGAACTTAAATTTTCACAGGTGTGGATGTTCATTTTTGTGATCT
Source organism: Patescibacteria group bacterium (assembly GCA_051747785.1). Taxonomy (GTDB): domain Bacteria; phylum Patescibacteriota; class Minisyncoccia; order Phycocordibacterales; family CSBR16-193; genus SKVL01. Next base: position 29,899 of record JBNJGN010000002.1, read on the forward strand.
GTTGTAGTATTAAGATAAGTATCATCAATTATTTATGAATTTAATAATACTTTTTCAGATAACCGTAGCTCTTTTGACGTTGGTTTTAATGTTTCTTGTTTTTGATCTCCGGGTAGGTGGAAGAAGACGTTCTAACGGATCTTATCTACCTGCGGTTGTTGGAGCTCTTTTGCCTTTATATGGATTGGGTTATCTCTGGGTGCTCTTTTATTCTTTTAATTCGTTGACCGTATTTGATCAGATATCCTTTGTATTTATTTCGGTGGGATTCGTGATGGCGGTAAAGGCTCGTATGGATCTAAGGGGTAATTATGCTTGGCCTGGGCAGTTCATGGAAGAGATAAAAATTGTAAAATCGGGAATATATGCCTATATACGTCATCCCATATATACCGGAGTGGGGCTTTTTCTGATCGGTACGCTTTTTACGGTTGTGGTTCATTCAGATCTGATATTAGGAATGCCGTTAGCTGTTCTGTCTGCTTCCTTGCTCGCTCTTTTGGCTTCTGTGGCCCGTCATGAAGAGTCTTGCCTTGCCCGTGAACTGGGAGATGTTTATGTTGCTTATGTTTGTGAAGTCCACGCGGTTTTGCCTTTTTCTCAAATTAAAAAAGAAGAAAAAAAGAGAAATAACGAGAAAGATGAAGCTGACTAGATGGCTCATGAACTCTGATGGAGTTTGTTTTAATAGATAATAGTTCAAAAATATAATGAGAAAAGGATTTGAAAGATTTCTTATCGCACTGCTTCGTCTTTCTGTGGGCTGGACCTTTCTCTGGGTTTTTTTGGATAAGTTATGGGGGTTTGGTTTTCCTACTCCTTCGGGGGAGGCGTGGATGGATGGGGTTTCTCCAACAAAATCGTTTCTTCTGAATGAAACGGGAGGTAGTCCTCTGGCAGATGTTTTTTATGTTTTAGCCGAACAGCAGTGGACGGATTGGCTTTTTATGGTAGGGATGGCTTTTGTTGGCACTGCTTTAATTTTGGGTATAATGACCAGATTGGCAGGAACATTAGGGGCACTGATGATGTTCTTTATTTTCTTGGCAGTAATGCCGCCTACTCAGAATCCTGCGATTACTTACCATTTTGTTTATATTTTAGTTTTATTACTTCTGGCGGTAGTGCCTAGTGGAGAGTGGTTTGGGTTGGGGAAAAAGTGGAACAGAACCTGGCTTACCAGGGGATTCCCTTTTTTGAAATAGAAAGGGTGATTATTAGCTGTGCTGTCTCCTGATAATTTTCTTTGTGCACTTAAGCTTTTTTTGCTAAAATCTAAAGCGATATGACATATGACTTTTCTGAATTTAAAAAGAGAGTTGAAGAGACCAAAGCTTGGCTCGATAAGGAGTTTTCTGGCATAAGAACAGGCAGGGCAACGCCTTCAGTTCTTGATGGTGTTACTGTTGATGCTTATGGGTCACGTATGCCGATAAACCAGGTTGCGACAGTAACCATTGAAGGTCCTAGAACTATTATGGTTACTCCTTGGGATTCTTCGTTGATGAAGAATGTTGAAAAGGCGATACATAACAGCGGTCTGGGGCTTTCGGTTAATGTTAGTGATACAAGCATTAGAGTCGGCTTTCCCGAATTGACCTCTGATAACAGGGAGTCTTTGATAAAGCTTCTTCGCCAAAAGGAAGAACAGGCCAAGGTTTCTGCTCGTACTGAGAGGGAGAAAGTCTGGGATGATATTCAAGAGAAGTTCAGATCAGGAGAGATAACGGAAGACGAAAAGTTTCGTCATAAGGAGGAGTTACAGAAGCATTTAGATGGTGCTGTTAAGGAGTTAGGGGAAAAGTCCGATCGTAAAGAGAAAGAAATAAGAGAGAATTAGGAGTATCTATTATGACAGTTTTGATATTTATAATCATACTCGTGTTGCTTATATTAGTTCACGAGTTTGGGCATCTTTTGGCCGCAAAGTATTTTAATATAAGGGCGGACGAGTTCGGTATAGGTTTTCCACCGAGGTTGGCGACTTTGTTTTGGTGGGGGGAAACACGTTTTACCTTAAATGCTATTCCTTTTGGTGGTTTTGTGAAGATATTCGGAGAAGATCCTGATGAGGAGTCTATTGAAGGTCCGGATAGCGATAGGAGTTTTGTTAATAAGCATAAAGCTGTTCAGGTGATAGTTTTGGTTGCGGGAGTTTTCTTTAATGCTCTTTTGGCCTTGCTCCTTATTGTTATTGCCTTTGTGGCCGGCATACCTGCTTCGGAGGAAAGTTACGATGTAAAATATCTTGAAGATATAAAACCGACAGTAGTTGAGGTGGTAGAGGGCTCTCCGGCAGAAGAGGCGGGTCTTGAGTCAGGGGATGTTCTTAAGGAAGTGCGTGCTGGTGAAGATTTAAAAGAGATCCAAGGCGCCGAGGACCTTTCTGAGTTTGTTAAAGATAGAGCCGATGAAGAAGTCACTATACTGTACAGTAGAGAGGGAGCAAAAGAGGAGGTTACCCTAAAGGCGAGCGAAGATGTTGTGGAAGGTGAGGGTGCAAAAGTAGGAGTAGGTATAACTTCAGTTGGCATAGTCTCTTTTCCTCCTCATATGGCTTTAGTTGAAGGAGTAAAGCATACCGTGGAGCTTACCGGTGTAATAGCTGTGGAATTAGTCGGATTCTTGTGGAGTGCAATTACGGGAACCGCCGATTATTCCGAAGTTGCCGGACCGGTGGGAATAGTTACTTTGGTGGGAGATGCTTGGATCGTTGGATTTGCCTTTTTACTCTATTTTGTTGCAGTTATATCTCTTCACTTGACCATTATCAATTTAATGCCCTTTCCGGCTTTGGACGGGGGAAGGGTGATTTTTGTGGCCATTGAAGCCTTGATAAGAAGGCCGATTAATCCTAAGGTTGCTAATATTGTAAACGGTATAGGGTTTATTATCTTAATTATTTTAATGATAGCGGTGACCGTTAATGATATAAGTCGCCTTTTTAGCTGATTTATTAGACCTGAGAGGGGTTTTTGTGTAATATGTTCCTATGAGGCAATCAAGACTTTTTACTAAAACAAGAAAAGAATCACCTTCTTCAAGCGCGTCAAGAAACGCTGAACTTTTGGTCAGAGGAGGTTTTATTCATCAGGAAATGGCGGGAGTTTATGCTTATCTGCCACTGGGTCTTAGGGTCATGCGCTCCATTATCCAGATAATACGTGAGGAAATGAATGAGGCGGGCGGACAAGAATTAGAGCTTACTGCTTTACAGAAGAAAGAAACCTGGGAACTGTCAGGCAGGTGGGATGATAATGTTGTTGACGATTGGTTTAAAACGGAGCTCAAGAATAAAACCTTGTTAGGTCTTGGTTTTACCCATGAAGAACCCTTGGCTTCTTTGATGAAAGAACATATATCATCTTATAAAGATCTTCCGGTTTATGCTTACCAGTTTCAAACTAAATTTAGAAATGAGCTGAGAGCTAAGTCCGGTATTATGAGAGGAAGAGAGTTTCTTATGAAAGATCTTTATGACTTTTCTTCAAGCAAAGAAGAACATGAAGAGTTTTATGAAAAGATGAAAGGGGTGTACAAAAATGTTTTTGACAGAGTGGGTATCGGTGATAAAACCTATATGACCATCTCTTCCGGCGGGTCATTTTCCAAGTATTCTTTTGAGTTTCAAACTATATCTGAAGCGGGTGAAGACACAATTCTATATGACGAAGATCTCGGTTTGGCTATAAATAAAGATGATCATTCTCAAGAATTACTGGATGATTTCAATATTGAAAAAGAGACCTGTAACTTTAAAGAGACCAAGGCTATAGAGGTTGGCGATATATACACTCTGGGAGAGAAGTTCTCCAAAGCCATAGGTCTTACATATAAAGATAAAAAAGGTAAAGAGCATTATGTTTTTATGGGTTCCTACGGAATAGGTGTTCCCAGGTTGATGGGGACTATAGTGGAAGTTTTTGCCGACGACAAGGGTATATGCTGGCCTCTTTCTGTGGCCCCTTTTTCTTTTCATCTGTTGGAGATAGGAAAGAGTGAAGAGGTAAACCGTTTTGCTTCAGAGGTTTATAACTCTCTTTCCGAGAGAGGGGTAGAGGTGCTGTGGGATGATAGAGGTAGGAGTGCAGGTGAGAAATTTGCGGATGCGGATCTTATCGGCATTCCTTATCAGATAATAGTCAGCGATAAAGGAATTTCAGGTGGAGAGGTTGAGTTAAAAGAAAGGGCGACCGGAAAAAGGTCTTTTATAAATGAAGCGGATATAGCGGATACCGCCTTAAAGATAGTTAAAAATAATAATGCTAAAAAAGGTTCATAAATGGTTTTCCTATGATATGGGTATTGATCTGGGTACTGCTAATACCCTTGTTCATGTTGCCGGTAAGGGAATTGTAATTAACGAACCTTCAGTAGTGGCCGTGAATCAGAAAACAGGGCAGGTGGTTGCCGTTGGCTCCAAGGCTAAGCAAATGGTAGGAAGGACTCCGGGGCATATTGTTGCCGTGCGACCACTGGTTGATGGAGTGGTTTCTGATTTTGAGGTAACTGAAGAGATGATGTCTTACCTTCTAAACAAGGCGCAAGGAGGTAAAAGAACACTTTTTGGTCCCAGGGTGGTTGTGGGTGTTCCTTCGGGTATAACTAATGTGGAAACGCGTGCGGTTAGAGATGCGGCCAAAAGCGCTGGAGCCAGGGAGGTTCATATTATTGAAGAGCCTATGGCTGCGGCAATCGGCACAGGTTTGGCCGTTAAAGACCCCGTAGGTACAATGATAGTTGACATCGGGGGTGGGACTTCGGATATAGCCGTTATTTCTCTCGGAGGTGTGGTGCAATCAAGAAATTTAAGGATAGCGGGAGAGCATCTGAACCAAGATATAATTTCCTATATCAGAAGTGAGTTTAAAATATTAATAGGTGATAAGACGGCCGAGAGTCTGAAAATAGCGATCGGTTCTCTTATACCGGCTGAAAAACCTCTAGAGGCGTCAATAAAGGGAAGAGACCTTGTTAGCGGACTTCCCAGAGAAGTGGTAGTTACCGATGCTGATGTTAGAGAAGCTCTCTCTTCTTCTGTCGATACCATTGTTGAGACCGTAAAGGAGGTTCTGGAGATAACTCCTCCGGAAGTTCTTTCTGATGTTATGAACAGGGGTATCTATTTATCCGGAGGAGGTGCGCTGTTAAAAGGACTCTCAGATATTCTTTATGAAAATACCGGAATAAAAGTATACATAGCCGACGATCCTTTAACTTCTGTAGTAAAGGGTGCAGGTGTTGTTTTGGAAAATACTGAAGAGTATCGGGAAGTATTAATAGAAAATGAAAATGAGCTACCTCCGGCAACATAATAGAAAAGGTCAAAATAAGAGAGGCTTATGGATATTTTTGGGAAGTGCCCTAATACTTTTGGTTTTGGTCTTTTATATAAACCCCCATATTCTTTCTAATACGGCACATTCCGTCTTCGGGCCCGTTTGGAGGTTGGCTTTAAATAGTAATGATACCCTTTCTTTTTACTCTTCTTTTTTGGGAAGCAAAGAAGAGCTTGCCCGAGAGAATAAAGAACTGGAAGAAGAGCTGGATCTTTTGAAATCGGTTTTCATGGATAAAGAAATTATTAAAAAAGAGAACAAAGAACTTCGTGAGTCTTTAAATATGAAACCACGAGAGGACGCTGTTCTTGCAAGTGTATTGGCTGGTCCTCCTCGAGTTCCTTATGATGTTTTAATAATAAACGGGGGTAAGGATATGGGTTTTTCTTCCGGTGACAAAGTGCTTTTTGGCGAAGTTGTTCTTTTGGGGGAGATAGATGAGGTTTACGGCAGTACTTCAAGAGTAACTCTTTATTCTTCACCTGGGATGGAAAGTGATGTTCATTTGGATGATGGAGAAGGGACCGTAACAGCTTATGGCCGTGGAGGCGGTAAATTTAATTTAGAGTTAAGTAGAAATAGTGAAGTAAATAAGGGGGCTTATCTTTTAAAAACGGGAGACCGTCTATTTTTGCTGGGAGAGGTGGTGGATGTTACTTTGCCGGAAACAGGGGCTGTTAAGTTGGCAATAGCACGAGTTCCTGTAAATATATTTTCACTGAGAAAGGTTTTTGTTCTTCCATCGGATAAAATATGAAAGAGGGTACCTTTAAAGGAGAATTAGTGATAGGCAGGATCGTTATAAGCTTGCTGTTGGTTTTTTTCGTGGTCTTAACTCCGTGGTGGCTTTATGTAAGTTTGCTCGTTTTTTTTATCTTCTTTTTTTCAAGATACTACGAAGCTCTTTTCTTGGGGGTGCTTATAGATTCTCTTTATGGACCTTCCGTAATGCTACATTTCCCAGCCTTTTTTACTGTTAGTATTGCAATTCTTCTTGTTATATCCATTTCCTTCAGAGGTAAACTCTTTCGCTGAGTCTTTTTGTGTTATAATTACCGCTGATGTGGAAAAGGGGGTTGAAAAAGAACAGAGAAATATATCCGGACGAGATATTTGTAGATTCTGCCAATCCATGCGGTTTGGATTTGAACCAAATGGAGGGCAAGATAGAGAAACCTATATCTTCCAGGGCTTTTTGGGGAGTGGGATTTGCTTTTATCTGTATAGCGACCATTTTTATTTCAAAAGCTTGGGCTCTACAAGTTGTGGAAGGTAGTCAGTATACTGCCATAAGTGAAGAGAACCGTTTTCGTTATGTGCCTATTTTATCGGAAAGGGGATTTTTGTATTCAAATGACGAAGAAGAATTGGCTTGGAACGAAGTGAACGAAGAAGATGATCTTCGTCGTAAATATACTGAAAAAGAGGGATTTTCACATCTTTTGGGTTATAGTAAGCCACCAAAGAAAGATTCTTCCGGAAATTATTACAGAGAAAGATACGTTGGAGTAGACGGAGTTGAAGAAATATTTGACAAGAAGCTTACCGGAGAGAATGGACTGGTTTTCATAGAGCACGATGCACAAGGGGCTGTTCTTTCAGAGAACTATCTCAAAAATCCACGTTCCGGTGATAATATTGAACTTTCTGTTGATTCTGAAATGCAAGAGGCGATGTACTCCTTTTTGAAGGAGGTTGCGGAAGATAATGATTTCAAAGGGGGCGCCGGTCTTATAATGGATATTGAGACAGGGGAATTAATTGTTGCCACAAGTTTTCCCGAATACGATTCTTCTATTCTCTCCGAGGGCCAAGACGAAGACGCCATTCAAGGGTTTGTAGAAGATGAGCGTTCTCCTTTTATGAACAGGTTCGCCGACACCGCTTTTACTCCGGGTTCGGTGGTGAAACCGTTTGTGGCCGCCGGGGCCCTTGAGGAGGGGGTGGTAGAGGTAGAAGAACGTCTTGATAGCCCACTGACTATTTCTATACCTAATCCGTGGGATCCCTCAAGACCTACTGTTTTCAGGGACTGGCGATCGCATGGAAGTGTTAATTTTCACGAAGCCCTTGCCGTGTCTTCCAATGTTTATTTCTACAAAGTTGGAGGCGGATATAAGGATATGGAAGGCTTAGGGATCTCAAGGATAGAGGAATACATGAATATCTTTGGCCTCGGAGAGAAAACGGGCAGTAATCTTTCCGAGGCTTCCGGTAATATTCCTACACCGATCTGGAAACATGAGAATTTTGAAGATGGGGTTTGGCGCGTGGGTGATACGTATAACACTTCAATAGGGCAGTTCGGTTTCAGGCTTACTCCTTTGCAATTGGTCAGAGGGATAGCCTCAATTGCCAACGGAGGTTATCTTCTACACCCCGTAATAGTCTCGGAAGAGGAGGCTGTAAAAGAAAAGATCAGTGTAAGTTCTGATACCTTATCAGAGGTGAGAGAAGGTATGAGGATGGCTGTTACCGAGGGTACGGCCACGGGGCTTAGTGTTCCTTTTTTGGAAGTTGCCGCTAAAACGGGAACGGCTCAGATTGGAGCTGGTAATAAGTACATGAATTCTTGGATAGTCGGATTTTTCCCATATGAAGAACCTAAATATGCATTTACAGTCGTTTTGGACGAAGGGCCTGCCGGAACTCTGATGGGAGGAGTTTACGTAATGAATAAAATGCTCTATTGGATGCGAGACAATGCTCCTGAGTATATAGGAGGTGACGAAGATGCTGCTTTGAGAGATTAGGGTCATTTCAATATTATCTCTGTTTGATTTTTGTCTTCGGCTCGTCTATAATTCCATGAACTGGCAATTATTAAGAATAAAAGAGGTGCTGAGCTGTAAGTACCTGTTGATAATTTATAGAATATATGAATAATAAAGATCAAAAAGAACATCTTACTCAAGACAAGTATGAAGAATTCAAAAAAGAGCTTGAGCATTTAAAGAAAGAGAAACGAAAAGAGGTTGCGGAGCAACTTGAATATGCCAAATCTCTTGGGGATCTTTCGGAAAATGCTGAGTATCACGAAGCTCGAGATCTGCAGGCGCAGGTGGAGAACAGGATATCTCATCTGGAAACAATGTTGCAGAATGCGGAGATCATTACTTCAGACAAGGGTTCCGATACGGTTACCGTTGGTTCAAGAGTTATTGTTCAACATTCGGCAAAGAAAGAACCTATGGATCTTAGAATAGTTGGATCGGAAGAAATAGATACCAATGTTGGAAAGATATCCTTTAATTCTCCTTTGGGAGAAGGGCTTATGGGTAAAAAGAAGAACGACAAAGTGGTCATAAATACTCCCAAGGGTCCGGCGGAGTATACCGTTCTGGATATTAAATAAAAAAGAAAAAATATCTTTCATTAAAACCGCCCTACAGGGCGGTTTTTTACTGTTGTGGATAGTATAGGTAATGCAAAGTGGCAAAAGGTGGTATATAATGACACTCAGGTGGAAGATAGTGGAATATATCCTCCGCCAAGACATATGTTAATAGGAGAGTATACTCATACTATAGATAACAAAAAACGGGTAGCATTACCCGCTAAATTCCGAAAAGAAGTGGGTAAGAAAATGGTCATAACTCACGGATTGGATGGATGTCTTTTTCTTTATCCATTTTCGGAGTGGAAGGACATTTCCAAAAAGATAGCTGATATGGGTATGGCTCAAGCCGACACACGTGGCTTTAATCGCTTTATTCTGTCAGGCGCGGTAGAGGTTGAGGCTGATTCTTTGGGTAGAATACTAATTCCGGAATTTCTTTGCGAATTTGCTGGGCTTTCCGGAAAAGTTGTTTTTGCCGGAGTTCATAGTCGTGTTGAGATATGGGATGAGGTCAGATGGAAGAAACACAAGGAGCATATTAAAAGTCAGGCCGCTGAAATGGCTGAAAAGCTTGGTGAGACGGGTCTGCTTTAAGGAATATGCATGTATCTGTTCTTTTAAAAGAAGTAGTGGAGAATCTTTCAATAAGATCCGGTGATAACGTTGTTGACGCTACGCTGGGAGGAGGGGGACTACCGAAGGCACTTTGTGAGAAGTACGGTAAAGATATCAACATTATCGGTATAGATGCCGATGAAGATGCGGTTAGAAGATCGGAGGAAATAATGAAGGACTCGGATTGTAACTACACTTTCAAGGTTGCCAACTTTGCCGATATTAAAAGCTTGCTTGGTAGTCTGGGGTATGAGCAAGTAGAAAGAATCGTCTTTGATCTCGGTCTTTCTTCTTTTCAGCTTGAAGATTCCGGAAGGGGGTTTAGTTTCCAGAGAGAAGAACCTCTAAAAATGACCTTTTCCAAAGATGGCTTTCCTGAAGATCTCTCTGCTTATGATGTGGTTAATAGCTGGGGTGAAGACGTTCTCAAGGTCATAATCTCAAGTTATGGAGAAGAGCGCTTTGCTGGAAGGATAAGCCGAGGAATAGTTGAATCTAGAAGCGAAGGACCGATAAGAACGACTTCTGATCTTGTGAAGATCATAGAGGACTCCGTACCCGAAGGTTACAAGAGGCGCCGTTTACATCCCGCTACTAAAACCTTTCAGGCTATAAGGATAGCCGTTAACGATGAAATAAGCGCATTGGAGAATGGACTTGTTGGCGCCTTTGATCGTCTTGCTCCGGCAGGTCGAATGGCGGTCATATCATTTCATGGTTTGGAAGATACCGTTACAAAGCGATTTTTCTTGGCAAAAGAAAAAGAAGGTTTCGCTAAGCGAGTTTTTAAAAAACCAATAAGACCTTCTCGTGAAGAAGTGCTCGCTAATCCGCGTTCCAGAAGTGCCAAACTGAGACTTTTAGAAAAAATATAATTTAATAAAATATTATGGCAACGAAGATCAGCAATAACATAATAATATTTGCGGTTCGCCTCTTTGATAAAGAGCAGTATGCTAGAAGGAAGGTTCTGATAATGTTCTTGTCTGCCGTATTTCTGTTTTTATGTGTTGCTTATTTTTCTTTACTAATTCAGACTATTTTCAACGTTGTTGAGCATCGCGATCTTGAGGCCGAGATCCCTAAATTTAATGCGGAGCTTCAACAGAAAAAATTTGAATATATCTCTCTTCGTAATGATGTTGACAAAGAAGAAGCCGAAAAAATGGGTTTGGTAGCCTTGGAAGATGATTCGGTTGAGTATATAACGAGAAATTCCATAGGTTTTCAAACTGAGAGTGGAATATAAATAAAGTAAATGCACAAACTCCGTATCTACATTCTCTTTTTCGGGATAGCTATCTTCGCCGTTGCTTTAGGTGGCAGGCTTTTTTTTGTTCAGGTTGTGGAAGCTGATAGATACATATCTAAAGCAGAAGATCAGTATGTTAAAAGAAATTACCACTTTTATGATAGAGGCAGCATCTATTTTAAGGACATAGAAGGAGATCTGGTTTCGGCAGCTACTGTTAAGAGTGGATATCTGGTTACTATTAATTCTGAACTCATTAGCGATCCTGAGAAAACCGCCAAGGAGTTAGAAGACGCTATTGGCCTTGAAAGGGAGCGGTTTATGGAACATTACAAAAAAATGAAGGAATACAGAGAAGTTGCTTCAAGGCTTAGTGAAGAGGAGGCAAAAAAGGTCCGTTCTTTAGGATTGGAGGGGGTTTTTCTGTATCCTGAACATTGGCGTTTTTATCCCGGAAGGGAAATTGCTTCGCATGCCATAGGTTTTACTAGTTTTAAGGATGATGATTATGGTGGCAGGTATGGATTGGAGAGAGAGTATGAAGATATCTTAAAAAGACCCGACAATGATTATAAGGTGGATTTTTTCGCTAAAATATTCGGTAATATCAGTAAAGGCTTTCCGGTTTCCGGTAGTACTCAAAAAGAGAAAAGGGGGGATGTAATAACTACCATTGAGCCTGTGGTACAGGCCTTTCTTGAGCAGGAATTGGAAAATATTAATAAAAAATGGGAAAGTAAAAAAATTGGAGGGATCATAATAGACCCTTCTACCGGTGCTATAAAAGCTATGGCGTCACGTCCGACATTTGACCTCAATAATTTTTCAGAAGTTGATTCCGGATCCGTTTTCGCCAACCCTTTGGTTGAAAGGGTTTACGAAATGGGTTCGGTGGTAAAGCCCTTAACTATGGCTGCTGGGTTGGATAGCGGAGCGGTTAATGTAAATGATACCTACTATGATAGCGGGAGGGTTTCGCTTGATGGATATGTTATTTCTAACTTTGACGGTAGAAGTAATGGCGAGTCTTCTATGCAAGATGTATTAAATAAATCAATAAATACCGGAGTTGTATATGTAATGGAGGAGATGGGAACGGATAAATTTTCAAAGTATATGCGAGCCTTCGGTTTGGATTCCAAGACCGGAATTGATCTTCCCAATGAATCGGAGAACTTACTTAGGAATTTTGATAGTCCCAGATCTATAGAATATGCAACCGCCTCTTTCGGACAAGGTGTTGCCGTGACCCCTATCGGCATGACTCGTGCGCTATCTGCTCTGGCCAATGGGGGTGAGATAATTACCCCTTATTTGGCAGAAGGTATAAAGAAAGATAGTGGTGAAATAATTAATATATCTAAGGAGGTTGATCATTCCAGAAGGGTTTTAAAAGAAGAGACATCCAAGGAGATATCAAGAATGCTGGTAAATACAGTAGATGAAGCACTTATGCATGGAGATGTCGCCTTGGAGAATCATAGTGTTGCCGCTAAAACAGGTACGGCACAGATCCCTGATCCTAAAGAAGGTGGTTATAAGGACGATGAATTTCTACATTCATTTTTTGGATATTTTCCGGCTTACGACCCTGATTTTTTAATCTTTCTATATCATATAGAACCGCAGGGGGCGATGTATGCATCGCAGACACTTACTGAACCTTTTATGAATATTACTAATTTCTTGATACAGTATTATGATATAAGTCCTGATAGGTAATTTATGAAACATTTATTAAGAATAATAGTTGTTAAGATAATTGAGCTCCAGGCTCGTCTGGCTCTTAGGGTCCATCGTCCTTATGTAATAGCGATAACCGGGAATGTGGGGAAAACTTCGGCAAAAGAGGCTGTTTTCTATGTTATCTCCTCTTCTCACCATACCCGTAAAAGTCAGAAAAGTTTTAATAGTGAGATAGGAGTTCCTTTGACTATATTAGGGTGTCCGACCGGTTGGAGCGATCCTTTTGTTTGGATGAGGAATATAATAAAAGGTTTTAAAGTGATCGCTTTTACTAGAAAATATCCGGACTATTTGGTTTTGGAGATCGGAGCTGATCATCCCGGGGATATTAAAAAGGTCTGTAAGTGGCTCTCGCCTAATAGTGGAGTTGTT
>JBNJGN010000003.1:0-22800 GCA_051747785.1 Patescibacteria group bacterium
GGTTCGCTGGTAGAGTCCACAATGGAAATGGAAAGTACAATGGACACGCCCGAGGGCCAAGTGGACGGGATGTGGTCTGCTTCCGGCGGAGCGGTCACTAAGACCAACCAGTCGGACAACTCTGGCTACGCAAACGGCGTGGCCATCGGAGAGCATTCCTCTGACGGTTCGATTGGTCAAAATTATTCCGGAGAAGCTAGCGGTTATAGCGACACCTCCATGACCTCTTATGAGGGCATGGCAGGCGGTATTAACCGCGCTGAAGCCGGAATGAGCGTGGAAAGCGCAATCGATTAACTTAACCCCAAGGGATGGGTTTGGGCGGCCAAGCCCATCCCATCTCAAAAAGGAGGTACACCATGAAATGGACAGTGGCCGCCATGGCAGTGGCAACAGTATTTTTCGGTATCATCCCCGTCGCCGGAGCGCAATCACAGAACACCTCTGCAGATGCAAATGTAGAGAGTAACCAGATCTACTCTCCAACCTTTGAAGGAGGAGAGAGTAAGAGGAATATGCCGGGAACAGGACTTCCGGGATTTCCTCACACTCCGTCGTATTTTGCGAAACCCTTGATGACCCATGAATTCTTGTCTCTGTCCAAGTTCGCCGAGGCGAAGTTGGAATGGACAAGAGAAGACATCAATAACTGGTCGGAGGACTCCGACCTTATTGAGGTAAAAACGGACGGGCGTAGCACAAAGAGTACTCACAGCCCCACAGACAAGTTAAAGGTTTTACTTCAAAAACCTAAAAAGTACGACTTTATAGGTTTTATAATGGCAAGAGCTGACGAGGAGAACACCTCTATGGAGGCGGTCTTCTCGAGGTTGGCTTCGACCGGTCTGGGAATGGGAGCCAATGTCTTGGTTCCTATTAACGAAGGCGCCAAAAGGGTCCTTTCGGCCTCTGCCTGGGGTATTTCCTTGGGCTACACCCAAGTAAAGATCGGCGGTGGCTCCGAACAGGACGCCGGTGCCGGTGCCGTCGGGTTTGGCTATGCAGAAGGAGAAAGTGCTTATCGCCACGAGCCATACGCTCGGGTTATGGCGATAAGTGTATCGCCTGAAGTATATAAAAAGCTGGGTTCTTCTGGAGACAGAGAAACCAAGCTTGAGATGGAAAATCAGCAACTGAAGCAACAGATGCGACAGATGAAACGTCAGTTTCATGATATACAGCAACAGCAACAACGCTCCAAATCCAAATAACGTTTGTTTCTATGAATTTTGTTCTTTAAGGCCGGTTATAACATAACCGGCCTTTTTTTATTTTAAAAACTCTCTTATATTAAACTCAGATAATATCAATAACCCGCAAGCGGAGTTCTTCTCTTCCTAAAAAATAAGAGCGCTCCACTGTAGCGATAATATCCGCTCTCTTACTCTCTTCCGGTCTTGTTTCAAAACCCTCCAAAGACACAAAAAAGGCTATGGCCTTGACCTCTCCTCCTCTGTCTTTTTTCAAAATAAGTTCCAGATGCTCTTTCTGTTTCCCAAAAAGACGAACGCTTTTAATTAAAACCCCCGGCAGACGGAAGATCGGTTTGGGATTATCTTGACCGAAAGGAGAAAATCTCTCTATCCTCCGGTATAGCTCTTTATTAACGTCATCAACGGAGATAACCATATCTACCTCATTTTTCTCCTCAACTACAGAGGTACCGTTTTCAGTATAGGTTCTGTTTAGATCATCACGAAGAGTGTGAACCTTCTTACTATCCACCGAGAAACCCCCGGCAAACCTGTGTCCCCCGAACTGCAAAAAAGAGCTCTCTGATAAGCTCATAAGATCAAGCAGATCAACACTGCCACAGGAGCGACAGGATCCTTTTATTTCCCTTGATCCATCTCTACCCCAGAGAAAGACCGGCTTGGAATACTCTTGAGCCAAAGAGTTGGCAACCAATCCCAAAAGAGAAGGACGCCATTTTGGATTTCCAGTAACAATAACATCATGCTCAGTTAGAAGTCCCTCATTTTGCTTTATCTCCTTAACAATAGAAGCGACGACACCTTTACGCTCGTTGTTGACCCTCTCCAGTCCTTTGAGGGCCTCTTCGGCCTCAATGTCACTATCGGTCGACAGGAGGCGGAAAGCATTCTCGGTATCTCCCATTCTGGAAGCCGCATTAATACGAGGGGCTATCATAAAACCGATATCATCCTCGGTAAGATATCTCTGAGGGATATTCAACTTCCGGCAGAGCTTAACCAGTCCCTTGCGAGGGGACTTCCTCAAAACCATTATCCCGTAATAAGCGAGTGTTCTGTTCTCCCCAAGCAAGGGTACGGAGTCCGAAACGGTGGCAATACCAATAAGATCTAAAAGCCACTTTTCGTGACCCTCCGGAATATTAAACCTCTGACGAGATAACACTCCCTGTATGACCTTAAAAGCCACACCGGCACCACAAAGGTAAGGGTTCGGATAAGAGCAGTCTTCTCTTTTGGGATCAACCACGGCAACCGCTGGAGGTAAGCCGTTTACTTGCTCATGATGGTCCGTAACAATTACATCAAGACCCAGTTCCGGAGCTGAAGAAAGTGCCTCTCCGTCGGCAATACCGCAATCTACGGTAACAACAAGAGAAGCTCCTTTATCTGACAGCTCGGATAGCGCCTCCTTGCTTACACCAAAACCTTCGTCATGGCGATGAGGGATATAAAACAGGACGTTTTCATAACCGGCTCTGTTAAAAAAGTCCTTAAAGCATACAGTGGCGCATAAACCGTCGGCATCAAAGTCACCAAAAATAGCTATCTTCTCTCCGGATTCCATAGCTTTAAGTATGCGCGAAACAGCCTCTTCCATACCGGCCATCAAAAAGGGGTCGTGAGTATCCCTCTCATAAGAAACGGAGAGAAAGCGTTCTGCTTCTTCTTCGCCTTCTATGGAACGCATATAGAGGAGACGTCGCTCAAGCTCGGGGTAACTTAAAAGGTAGTTTTTAGGAGGTAAGTCTTTTAGCGGATATTTTTCCATAACGAATATGTTAACATATAAGAAAGATAGTAATTAAAAAATTATGCAAAACGAAGAAAAAAAATGTATTTTCTGCTCCATCGCAAGCGGAGAAATACCTTCCACTGATATTTACGAAGATGAAAAAGTCAAAGCGTTTTTAGATATCAATCCGATAACATACGGACATACTCTGATAATACCAAAAGAACATTACCCTATGATGACAGATGCACCGGATGATATCGTGGCTCACTCTTACAAAATAGCCAAATACCTGATGGATAAAATACAGAAAGCTCATGAAGCAGACTTTGTAACTTTAGCTGTTGTCGGTATAGACGTACCCCATTTTCACATTCATCTTTTCCCCAGAAAGAAGGGTGACGGGGTAGCCAATTTCTGGCAGGCCACTAAATACAAAGAAGGAGATATGGAAAAAGAGGCGGAAAAAATACGCTCCCGTATTCTCAAAAAATAACCAAAGTCCTAAAAAGAGAGCTCCGGAGAATTTTTGACCGCCTCAATTCCGGGAAGATTCTCATTTACCAGAAATTCCAACATAGCACCCCCTCCGGTTGATATGAAAGAAAACTCATCTTCCAAACCAAGCCCTTCAATAGAGGCGACGGTGTCACCTCCCCCTATAATGGAATAGGCTTTTGAGTCGGCAATTGATCTGGCCAGAGTGAAGGTCTGTTCTTCAAAACCTCCTTCCGTATTTCCCATAGGTCCATTCCAAATAACCAAAGAGGCCTGTTTTATCTTCTCGGATACTTTCTCTATTGATCGGGGCCCGACATCAACAATGCTCTCCGTAGAAGAGACACTTTCAGCATCTACGGTTCTGCTCTCTCCCTCCTCGTTTTTCACAACCACATCTTCAGGCAAAGAAATATTCTCTTTACCGAAAAGCTCCTTCAGATCAACCCCTTCGTCTACCGCTGATAAACCTATTTCCATGCCCTTCTGCTCAAAAAAAGCGTTAGCCAATGCACCCCCGACAAAAACCTCATCCGCCTTCTCTGTGAACTTTTTTATAAGAGGAGCCTTGGTCTTGAACTTAAGACCACCAAGAGCAAAAACAAAAGGTCTCTCCGGAGAAAAGGCAAAAGAGAGCTCTTTTATCTCCCTTTCAAATCGCATTCCGATAAAAGACGGCAGATAACGAGGCAGACCTACAACGGAAGCGTGCTCACGATGAGATACGGGAAAGGCTTCGTTGACAAAAATGTCCGCAAGCGAAGCAAGTCTTCGGGCAAAATCGTCATCATTTCCCTTTTCATAAGGAAGAGACCTCAGATTCTCCAAAATAAGCATCTCTCCATTTCTTAACTCTTTAACCTTATCGCTAACCTCTTCAGGGTCACAGCTGTCTTCAAAAGAAACCGTGAACATATCACGGTAATAATCAGCAACGACACGAAGACTGGACTCCTCCGCCGGCTCCATATGGCCCACAGCTATCACACGAGCCCCTTTTTCCATTAAAAATCTCAATGTCGGCACAGCAGTCTTTAGTCTTAGGTCGTTAGCCACTTCGCCATCCTTTAGTGGAACATTGGTATCCAAGCGAACCAAGAAGGTTTTCCCTTCTATTTTCTTATCTTTTAGATCTGATAGATGTTTATTCATAAATGATCAAATATTATCAACTAATTCTAGTATCTCGGAGAAACCCTCCTTACTCAGACTTTGCCGACCTATCAAAAGACCATCAGCATTTCCTTCCTTGATTATCTCTTCTGTGTTGGCAGAGGATACAGAGCCGCCGTACAGCACAGGCACGGAAAAACCTTTTTCTTTGCTATACTTACGGGCCAAGAAACGCTTAACAAAGACCACTATTTCATGCAAAAGATGTCCGTTGATAGCCTCTTCTTCACTTTTTCCTATGGCCCAAATAGGCTCATAAGCTATTAAAACATTATCAAGATCGGGAGAGTCAACTTCGGAAAATGCGGATGACAACTGCAACTCAAGAAAACGCAGGTAATCCCCTTCTTTATCTCTCTCCTCTTCCCCTATACAGATCACCGGTTTCATTCCGGCATCCAGTACCGCTTTTATCTTTCTTGAAATTTCTTCATCGCTCTCTCCGCCGGCCCTCCTCTCAGAGTGACCTAATATAACATACTCAACCTTCATATCAGCAAGCTGTGTGGGAGATATCTCACCCGTATGAGATCCACGATCTTTAAAAAAACAGTTCTGTGCTCCTAAATGCAAGCTCTTAGGCAGACGTTCCGATGTCATGTCTGGTAAATATACAAACGGGGGACAGACAACAATAGTTGACTTTCTCCTCTGAGAAGCTTTTCTGATACCGGAAAAAAGTTTTTTGGCCTCCTTACGGTTATCCGGATTCATCTTCCAGTTACCTATAATGTGGTAATTTCCATTATTCATATTCTTTAGTATATCTTATTATATTAATCTCTATTTGAACTCTTTCCATTCATAGATATTATAACCCGCCGAAGGTCCTGTTGAAAAAAATGTATCGGCTAGACCATCTTGATAAACAACAGTTGCCGAGTTCTTAGCCCTTATCCTGTAAGCGGTCAGACCCGTTATGTTTATATTATTGCTTACTGATATCTCCCCCTTCCTTGCATACATAAAAACATCTCCCGTAGCTTTCTGCCCATCTGTTATAGCCGGCGTTGATTGCCCTTCAGAAGCCGCTCTGTTCTCCGATACCATAAAAACAAAAGACTTATCACTGCCGTCAGCTCCTTGGAAAGTTGAGCTGTTTCCCAAAGATATAGTACTTCCGTTTATGCGGTCACTAGGGTCATCGGCTATAAAAACAACACTCTCATCTCCGAGAGAGTCATCAGCTTTTATGGTTGGGGAATTACTAAACTCTATATCCCCCTCAGCCCAAACATGTCCGCCTAGGGTAACCGTTGGATTTCCTTTTACCTCAAGATCACAGGTTATGTGAACCGGGCCTATGGTCGTATCACTGTCTATAACATAAGTATCACTGCAATTTATAACCCCTTCTTCTTCAGTTAAATCTTTCCATCCTTCTATGGTCTCTTTGGATATGGGAAAATCAGCCACTTCAGATGGTACGGTATTCGGATACATATTCCCCATAACAGTAGTATTGGATATTTCCATATAGTAAGCATCTTCATCAACATGCGAATCCTCTATCCTGTGAGCGCTCGCAGAACCATGAACATTTACACCACTGATCCTATTCCCACCCCCGGCAACAGTAGCTGAGCCGTTTATGTCATTACTACTACCTTCTATAAAGCTATTAGAAAAAACATTTCCCTCAACCTCGGAGGAGTTCTCAAGAATAAGACCGCCGTTTCCCACCTGAACTGCGTAAGCAAAATCAATACCGTCGCCGAGTAAAAGATCGCTTTTTACCTTTCTGACGTTACCGTCCTTGGCCTCGGCCTTACTTGTTATCTCCAAGGCATCATCATTTTCAATATACTCCACAGTAACCTCAATTCCATCCAAGGAAAGAACTTCCACATTTTCAACATTAAGAAGGTTCATAAAACGATAAGATGCGTCTTCAGCCCCACTCTCCGCCGCATTAAAAGCTCCCAGAGAACTATACAAAGAAGAGGATCCCTTGAGATAGGAAAGCGCCGGAGCTGAGAGGGCTAATATCATTGAAAGAGAGATAAAAACGAAGAAAATTACCGCTATTAGCACCGCTTGCCCTTTTTCAAGAGATCTCTTTTCTTTATTTAATCTATCTTTATTAAAATATCCTGTTTTATTGCAAAAGATCATTTTATTCATAAGATCCTCTTAATATAGCCGTAGAGTAAAAAGCTTGTTCTATTTTACCATCACTATAGGGGCAGGCGATCTCAAGCTCAATGCGAACAGCGCTACCACTACCGGCCCCCGCTTCAATCACTCTAAACTCTTGAATATCGGTCTTTTTATGAGTTAAGCGCTCGCCAATTCCTTCTTTCACAACGTAAAGGTGTCCGTTTGCAGATACATAAAAAGTAATAGAAATATCCCCTGATTCTTCCTCTCTATTAAGAACCAAAATGCTCTCAGAGTCGTCTAAAAGAGAACTCTCACTGTCTATAGAGTCACTCAGACGTACTTCGCGCAAGACCCTATCAAGAGCAACCGAGGCCGATCTCCCAACCGCTCTACCGGCCGTTATCTTCTCCTGCGCTTTTGCCATTACCGTCAAACTTCCTACCAATATGGCAACAACCATCGTCAAAATACCCATATACACGAGAACTTCCACCAAAGAAAATCCTTTATTCTTTTTTTTAAACAGCTTATTTTCCATATTAATCAAGAACGTCCATTATATAGGCTGACATCTCTACCTCACTTTGTCCTATTAAACCATCCCAGTTAACGCTCACATCAACTCTTCTGGCCCCCTCATCAACACTTCCTGTCTCTGCGATCTTGTCATCCCCGTCACGTTTAACCTCGGAAAAAGTCACCTTACGAACAAAAGCGCCGTCAATAACTTGCTCCGTGGTGGTAGCCGTCCACTCTCCTTCGGAAAAATGAAGATAGTATGTCTCACCTTCTGTTAAGCTTTCTATCTCATCACCCCACCCTCTGCCTCTGATGGTTCTCACCGCCTCAATTCCCTCATCAGCCAAAAAAACCGCAGCGGTGTGTTTCGGTCCGGCTGCCGCCACTTGCAGATAAAGCATGAAAGCCAAAGACAGAACCCCTATAAAAGAGGCCATTATGGCCACCGCAAAGAGTATCTCCACTATGGTTATTCCTCTATTGGTCTCTTTATTTTTAACTTTTTTGGCTAAAATTAGCATATGTAAACAAAAAAATTCCCCTACTCCACAAAACCGCTAGAGAGTACACTAACAGTTATGTCCCGTGTAGCACCGGAGAGATTAACGTTTCCCACCACGCCAGGCTTCCCAAAAAGACCTTTAAAAACAACTTCGTCTCCGTCACTAACATTACCGGCGACTAAATCCGTTGAACTATTAAAAGTGTGTTTTTTTAGTTCTTTTTCTTTTGTGGCCCATGAATCACCCTTAAAAAGGGTGATCTCATCTCCACTAAAATACACTCCGTAAGACGAATCCTCTCTTGAGCCTTGTGTATATATTCTTGCCTCTTCAAGATAAGCTCTTACTTCCGCAACATCCCTTTCAAGTGCCCTATAATCTCTTAAACTGTGAAAAACCGAAAACAGAAGAGTTGATATTAAAGTTAAAATAGCTATTACTACTACTATTTCTGTTAACGTAAACCCACTATTATCATCTTTTATGTTTTCCGCATCCTTGCCTTTTGTCATGTTTTTATTCAAAATATCTCAGCCTCGCCTATATCTGTTGCATAAGAGAGTACATCGGCATAAGCATTGAAACAGCAAAAAATCCTACCACTATTCCGATAAAGACCATTAACACCGGCTCTATTATGGTAGAGATATTTTTAGTACGTTGATCAACCTCCTCTTCAAAGAAAACCGCTACACCTTTAAGCATTTCACTGATTTTACCCGTTTCTTCACCCACGCTCATCATTTCCCCTACAAATACGGGGAAGAGGTTCTGGTTTTCAATAAAAACACTGGATATCTGTTCACCCTTCTGTATCCTTTCTTTGGCTAATCTAATTACTGGTTTGTAATAAGAGTTCTGGATCACAGCTTCGGTTATAGAAAGCGCCGGAACAACATCAACACCGGCAGAAAGAAGAGAGGAAAGAGTTCTTGAAGTGCGAGCCGCGTTAACCTCTTTTACAATGGTTTTGATGAAAGGAATTCTTATTGTAACAATATCAATGAAGCGATGCCCTGTCGGGGTCCTTAAAAATATAAATAATGAGACCACCAAAGCAACAAAACCAAAAGACACCAGCACAGCATGATTTATCAGCATATCGCTTGCCCATATTATCATTTTGGTCTGTATCGGAAGTTCGGCATCCATATCCTCAAAAACACCTACTAATGTAGGAACAATATAAGTCAACATCATCACCCCTATTCCCAACATTACGAACAAAATAACTATAGGGTAAGTCATTGCTCCACGAATTCTTCTTTTAAGTGAATAGCTTTTCTCCATCTGAGTAGCAATAGTATTCAGACTCTCCTCCATATTTCCCCCTTCTTCACCGGCACGGATCATGGCAATGAACATTTTAGAGAAACTCTTGGGAAAACCTTCAAGAGCGGAACTTAGAGTTGCGCCTTCTTTTATCTTCTCCTGAACGGAGGCAAGTATATTTTTTAGATTCTTGTTCTTAGTCTGTCTTTCCAAAACAGAAAGAGCCCTGGACATAGGAAGACCCGCGCTCAACATAGAACTTAAGTGTCTGGCAAAGTTTATCTTTTCTATCTCCTTAACGGAAGAGAATATGGTTATATCTTTTCCTTTAAGACGATCTAAAAGGCCACCTCCTTTTCCTTTGCCGGAAGAAGAAACAGACACCAAAGAGTCTCCTCTTTTATGGATCTCCTTGTATAGCTGAAGTTTATCTTCCGCTTCCAAGGTCTCTGTATACTCTTCTCCCGACTGTTTTTTTGCTTTAAAGGTATAAGATGGCATTTTAAAAAACTACTCCGTATAACTACTCATAAGTTACCCTTAAAACCTCTTCTATAGTGGTTAGTCCTTGAACCGCTTTGCATATCCCGTCCTCAATCATATTTAACATACCTTCCTTTCTGGCCTGCTCCTCTATCTCATCTGTAGAAGCGTTATGAAGGATCATTTCACGAATGGCTGAAGATATCTCAATAACCTCATAAACACCCAAGCGCCCCTTATATCCATCTTCGCTCTCTTGGGAGGGTTTGGGTTTATAAAAGGTAATATCTTCCCATTCCTTATCCTTTTCAACTATCTCTTGTTCCTTTAAGTATGACATTACCCTCTCAAGATCAACCGATTCACCTAACTGTTTTACCCCCTCTTTATCCAGAGTGTACTTCTCTTTTACTTCAGTCAGCCTTCTTATAAGCCTCTGAGCAATAACCACATTAACAGTAGAAGTTACCAAAAAGGGCTCCACCCCCATATCAGTCAATCTCGGAATGGCACCCGCCGCGGAGTTAGTATGTAAAGTGGAAAGAACTAAATGACCGGTCAAAGCCGCATTAACCGCCAGAGCCGCCGTCTCGTTATCTCTTATCTCTCCCACCATTATTATATCCGGATCCTGCCTTAAAAGAGTGCGCAGGCCGTTTGAGAAAGTTAGTCCTATCTCAGGCTTAACCTGAGTCTGGTTTATGCGTTTCACCTGATATTCCACCGGATCTTCTATAGTGGAAATATTAACCTCAGCAGTATTTAATATATCCAAAACCGTATATAGGGTGGTGGTTTTACCCGAACCGGTAGGCCCGGTAGTAAGGATCATTCCGGTGGTTGATTTAATGGCCCGGTGTATCCTCTCAAGCGCCTCTCCATGGAAACCCAGACTCTCTAAGTTTGTTCCTGAAACCTGATCACGCAAAAGCCTTAGTACAACCTTTTCCCCGTAATATGTAGGTAAAGTAGAAACACGGAAAGAAACTTTTTCATTATTCATTTCGGTCTTAAATCTACCGTCTTGAGGCAATCTTTTCTCATCAAGCTTTAAGTTGGCAAGCACCTTTATACGAGCCACGATACTGGAATGAGCATTAGGAGGAAGAACCATAGCATCCCGTAAGATGCCGTCTATCCTGTAACGAACAAGCAGCTTTTCCTCCAGGGGTTCTATATGAATATCAGATGCATTCTGAATAATAGCGTGCTTTATCAAAGTATCCACAACACGTACCACAGGAAGGTCCTCGGCAGACTTCTTGAGATCTTCTTCAGAAACCTCTTCTTCATCCGTATCCGGCACCGTTTTGAGAGCCCCTGCTTCTTTTTGGATTATTTCACCGAATTCCGCCTTCAAGCTCTTCTGGTACTGCAAAAGAGCGTGTTTTATGGATCCGCTATCGGTTAATCGCGGAAGGATCTTAAGCCCCGTTTTCTTCTTTATAAAATCTATAGCCGCCAGATCTTCCGTATCAAGCATAGCAACCTCAAGTGCGTCATCTCCTTTTTTTCTAAAAGCAATAATATTATGATTACGAGCAATAGGCTCGGGTATCAAAGAAAGAATATCAAAATCAAGCTGTTCATTTTTGAGATCAACAAAAGGTATTCCTAAAACATAAGCCTGCGAGCGCCTAAGATCATCTTCACTTAGCATTCCCTTTTCAAGTAAAACATTGCCAATACTCTCCGCGCGCTCATCTGCCTCTTGCACAGCTTTATCGTAATCAGATTTTGATACAAGTCCTGAATCGTAAAGAAAGTTACGTAGCTTTTCTTCATTTATTCGCATTCCTGTATTATAACAAAAAAATCAAAAATAGGTCTGTTTAAAAATGTTGTTAACCTTACAGTCAAACACTAGACATGTAGTCTAGACCCTGCAATGTTACAAATATTGACACTCAAAGACAAAAAACGTATCATTTAAGTGTTAGTGTTCGCGAGTCCCGCGAACACTCTTTGTTTAAAAACAGACCCTCTGTAGCCTTAAGATGCTTCTACGCTCTTATAACGAAGAACTGTAAGGTGAAGGCGGGTCAAAATATCATAAAAAAAATATGTTTGATCTAAAAGTCATAAACTCAGTTTTAAGCCAACTTGAAGAAGAAAGAGGTATTCCCAGAGAAAAGATACTGGAAGCCATAGAGTTCGCTTTGGCTACGGCCTACAAAAAAGAATACGGTAAAAGAGGCCAAATAATAAGGGCTCAATTTGACCCTAACACCGGTACCGCTGAATTAAATCAGGTTAAAATAGTGGTAGACAGAGATTCTGTTGTTTTTGAAGAAAATGTTCCCGATAAGGACTCGCGCAAAAAGGCGCTGGATGAAGGTAAAATAATATTTAATCCGGAGCAACATATATTCCTTGAAGATGCCAAAAAGATAAAAAAGGACGCCGAAACCGAGGAAGAGATATCATTCCCACTAGAGAGCGGTAAAGAATACGGTCGCATTGCCTCCCAAACGGCAAAACAGGTTATTATGCAAAAGATACGTGAAGCTGAGAAAACCTCCGTTTTAAGCGAATTCGGTGAACGCGAAGGAGAAGTTGTCAGCGGAACTGTTCAGAGAATAGAACGAGGAAATATTTTCGTAGACATGGAACGTGCCACCGGTATACTTCCATATGAAGAGCAGATACCCGGAGAAAGATACAGGCAAGGAGAAAGAATACGGGCTTATCTATATCACGTAGAAGAAAGTTCTAGAGGAGTATTTCTTCGTCTATCAAGATCTCACCCCTCTTTTTTGGAAAAACTGTTTGAAGCCGAAACCCCGGAAATAGCCAGTGGTATCATTGAAGTGAAATCAGTGGCAAGAGAGCCGGGTTCTAGAAGCAAAATAGCCACACAGACTCATGACGACAGCATAGATCCGGTGGGGTCCCTGGTCGGACAACGAGGAGTAAGGGTTTCTACGGTTATGAGTGAGCTAGGCGGTGAAAAGATAGACATAATTGAATGGTCTGATGATCCGGTTCAGTTCGTTGCTGACTCCCTTTCACCGGCCGAGGTTATGAGTGTAGAAATAGATGAAGATAACAAAGAGGCTCACGTAGAAGTTCAAGAAGACCAACAGTCATTGGCAATAGGTAAAGGCGGGCAGAATGTACGACTGGCAGCACGTCTAACCGGATGGAGGATAGACATAAAATCCACCGAAGGAGAATCAGTAGCTCAAGCCGACGAAAAAGGAGAAGTTGAGATCCAAGAGGAAATACCGACAGCATCAGAACAGAAAGAGGAAGATCCGAAAATAGAGCAAAACATAGAAGAGGAAGAAGTTAGCGAGGAACCAAAAAAGGAAGAAAAAGAAACCGAATCACAAGATACCAAATAAGAAAACATGAGATTCACTTATGTTAATAGTCAGATGTTCTGATATAATCAGAATAAAGATTATAAGCTAATAAAAATTATAATATGAATCTTTGGCACGATATAAGCTCAGGAACAAAAGAAGAAATGAACGTTATCATTGAAGTATTTCGGGGTTCAAAAAATAAATACGAAATAGACAAAGAAACAGGTTTAATAGCGCTGGACCGAGTAATGCACACCTCTCAAGACTTCCCTTTTGACTACGGCTTTGTTCCACAGACACTCTGGGACGATGATGACGCTTTGGATGTTGTTATATTGACCACGTACCCCCTAAATTCAGGGGTGCTTGTCCGAGCCAGACCGGTCGCCATTATGGAGATGATAGATAGCGGAGATTCAGATGACAAAGTTATAGCGGTTCCATCTGAAGACCCGCGCTGGAGCAAAGTTAAAGACCTTTCAGACATAAATGAACACAGCCTAAAAGAGATGGAGCACTTCTACTCCACTTACAAGGACCTACAAGGAAAAAAGGTGCAGATTAAAGGCTTTAAAGGCAAAGATGAAGCAGAAAAAGCCTTTGAAAGAAGCCAGAAAATGTATAAGGATAAATATTAAGAGTGCAAGGCAAAATGAAAGGTGATATAATTTCTCTTATATAAGATAAATTATAAGTATAATACTAATTCTTATGCACGAAGAAGAAAAAAACCAAGAACACGAAGAGGATAACACCGACAGCCAAGAAAATCCCATGGAGCAAGAAGAGGAGTCTCAAGAAGACCCTCTAAAAGAGGCAGAGCTCGGCGAAGAGAATAAGAGTCCCGTGGGCCCCTTGATCGGAATTGTCCTTATTATTATCATAATAGTATTAGGAGCAATATTCTTCTGGACTCAAGATGACCTAAGTGAAGAACCTGTAGTACCTCCGGAAGAGCCATCTTCAGAGGAAGAAAACACCGACGAAGAGAATGGTGAAGAAGAGGGCACCGAGGAAGAGGCTGACGAAGAAGGAAACGAAGAAGGAGAGGCCAATGAAGAAGAGGAAACAGAAACAGAAGAAGGAAACGAAGAAAATAGTACCGAGGAAGGAAACGAGGGAGAGGTTACTGAGGAAGAAGAGGAAGAGTAATAATAAGAAGATCAAAAAAATAAGACCCTCTTTAAAAGAGGGTCTTATTTTTTATAGATATTTCTTATAAATTTATAATAGGTTTTTATAAAAATATATATTTAAGAATTGATATGGCATTTCCATACTTCCATGATATACTGCCTATGTCTTGTAAATAAATCAAAAAAATATGGATTCAAAAAGTAAAAACGTTTCAGTTAATCACACCGGCGATGCCGAAGTAGAAATAACGGCCGATATACCGGCCGAAGAGATGTCAAAACATTACCAAAAGGCACTGGAAGATTCACAAAAAGAAACAGAAATAGACGGATTTAGAAAAGGAAAAGCTCCTTTGGAAATGGTAGAAAAAAATATCGGCCAAGGAGTTCTATTGCAAAGAGCCTCGGAAAATGCCTTAAAAGAGGAGTATCCTCGCCTTTTAAGAGAACAAGAGATAGAGCCTATCGGACAGCCAGAAGTAACAATAACTAAAATAGCCCCCGAAAACGATCTTGGCTTCCGGATAAAGACCGCCGTTATGCCTAAAGTTGACCTTCCTGACTATAAACAGATAGCAAAAGAGGTTATAGAAAATAATCCAATAACAGAAGATCCAGAAATTAGTGACGAGGAACTACAAGAGACGATATTCAATATCCGCGCCAGTCAACTAATGGAAGAAAAAAGACAGAAAGGCGAAGAAGCCCCCTCCCCTGAATCCTTAAAAGAAGAAGATCTTCCGGCATTAACGGATGATTTTGTTGCTTCTTTGGGAGACTTTTCAGGTGTAGATGACTTTCATGAGAAAATAAAAGAACATCTGGTGAGACAGAAAAAAGCAAAGGAACAAGAAAAGCAATGGTCTTCTATTATTGATGCCATCATAGAAAAATCTTCAATAACTCTTCCTTCAGTACTTGTTGAATCAGAGCTGGACAAAATGACCGCTCAGCTAAAAGACGACGTAGAGCGTGCCGGACTGGAATTCTCTGACTATCTCTCCAAAGTACAAAAAAAGGAAGAGGATATAAGAGAGGAATGGAAAGAAAATGCTAAAAAAAGAGCTCAAACACAGCTGATATTAAACACTATCGCCACAAAAGAAGACATAAAACCCGATCCGGAAATAGTTGAAAACCAAACACAAAATCTACTGCAACAGTATAATGAAGCACAACCTGAGAATGTAAGAACATTTGTAGAAACACAACTAACTAACGAAAAAACGCTCTCTTTCCTTGCCTCCCAAGCTAGCAACCAAAAAGAAGAAGCCACAGATCAAAAAGAGGACAAAAAGGATAAAAGCGACAAGAAAGATAAATAAGATACTGATACTTGTACCTTCCCCTCTTTCCTTCAAAGTTTTTGTAAGGTAGGTTTTTTGTATATCTATTGGTCTTTTAATAATACTGTGGTATATTTAAACGGTAATCTTGGAAACGCAATTTATGTTAATTCCTACTGTAATAGAAAAATCACAATTCGGAGAAAGGGCCTACGACATTTATTCGCGACTCTTACGCGAGCATATAGTCTTTTTGGGTGGTGTCATAGACGACAATATGGCAAACCTTGTCATAGCACAGCTTCTCTTTCTGCAATCAGAAAACTCTCAAAAAGATATTCAGCTCTATATAAATTCCCCCGGAGGATCAGTTACATCTACTTTGGCCATGCTGGATACAATGAACCATATAAAGAATGATGTTTCTACCGTCTGCACAGGAATAGCGGCCTCTGGTGCGGCTATAATGCTCTCCGCCGGTGCAAAGGGAAAGAGATTTGCTCTGCCAAATTCCGAGATTATGATACATCAGCCCTGGGGTGGAGCTGAGGGGCGAGCAAGCGACATAGAGATAACCGCCAAACACATTATAAAAACAAGAGAGAACCTGAATAAAATACTTGCCAAAAATACCGGAAAGTCCTACTCAAGCATAGAGAAGGATGTGGATCGAGATTTTTTTATGTCCGCCGAAGAAGCCAAGAAATACGGCATCGTTGACAAAATATACTCGCCTACAAGCAAAAAGTAACCTCAAAATAAATACGGATCTGCTCTTTTGATTGCGGCCAACGGGCTCGTTTGTTTTAGGTTGAATAACCCGTATGGACCAATATATTCACAATGTTATCGTGTTTTGCACGATAGGGATCGTATGTCATATGACAAACGTTTTCAATAAGAAATTAAACAGATCTTGTTTAATAAGACAAAAGTAAGACCTCAGATGGGGCAGCTTTTGCAAATAACAACCCTTAGTTAAGAATAATTATGGAAACACAAATAGTTTTACTGCTCTTGGCCGCGGCACTGGTAATAGGCGTTTCTTTTGGATATTTCCTGCGATGGATAATTTCCATGGGGAAACGTGGCTCAATGGAGCTCAAAATAAAACAGATGATGCTCGAAGCTCGCGACGAGGCAAAAAAGATCGTCGCGGAAGCTGAAAAGAAAGCCGAAGAAACGCTTGAAGCAGGCAGAAAAGAAATAAAAGAAAGAGAAAGCCAGTTAAATAAAACCGAAGACCGTCTCATAAAAAAAGAAGAGTTTCTCGATCAAAGACAGGTTGATATAAATAAAGAAGAAGAACAGATAAAAGAAAAGATAAACGAAGCAGAAAGAATAAAAGAAGAAGCAGAAAGCTTAGACCAACAAAAAGTTGAGGAGTTAGAGAAACTATCTGATTTAAGCCAAGACGAAGCCAAAGAAGAGCTACTAAAACAGATAGAGAAAAACGCTGAAGAAGACCTGCTTGTAAGAATGCACAAACTAGAAAACACGGGCGCAGAAAAGCTAGAAAAGAGAGCTAGAGAGATACTTACCGATGCCATTCATAGACTTGGCAATTTCGTCGCTTCCGACGTCATGTCCACTACTATATCAATCCCCTCTGATGAAATAAAAGGCAAGGTTATAGGTAAAGAAGGTAGAAATATACGAGCCTTTGAAAGAGCCGCCGGCGTTGAGATCATCGTGGACGACACTCCGGGCTCTATTACTATATCCTCTTTTGACCCCATAAGGAGACAGGCTGCTCGCATTGCTCTGGAAAATCTAATTATGGACGGAAGAATACAGCCGGCAAAAATAGAAGAGGCAGTTGATAATGCTCAGAAAGAGATAAACAGGATCATAAAAGAAAAAGGTGAACAGGCTGTTTATGAATGCGGTGTTTATAATCTTGATCCAAAACTGGTCTCTTTACTGGGACGCCTTTATTTCCGCACAAGTTACGGCCAAAACGTATTACAACACTCAGTAGAAATGGCCCATATTGCTGGAATGATAGCAGAAGAGTTGGGCGCAGATGTTTCTGTGGCCAAGGCTGGAGCTATTTTGCACGATATCGGCAAAGCTGTTGACCATGAAGTGGTAGGAACACATGTACAGATAGGAAGACGTATCTTGCAAAAGTTCAACGTAAACGAAGATATCATAAAAGCAATGCAAGCACATCACGAAGAATTTCCTTTTGAGACTACAGAATCAGTGATCGTGCAAGTGGCGGACTCTATATCCGGAAGTCGTCCGGGAGCAAGAAGAGATACTGTAGAAAACTACCTCAAAAGACTTAAAGAACTTGAATCCATCGCAAACTCCTTTGAAGGAATAGAAAAATCATTCGCACTTCAAGCTGGAAGAGAGGTTCGTGTTTTCGTAACACCCGATAAAATAAGCGACCTTGAAGCCAAACAGATAGCCAGAGAGATCGCATTAAAAATAGAACAGGAACTAAAGTATCCGGGAGAGGTAAAGGTTAATGTTATAAGAGAGTATCGTGTTACTGAATACGCTAGATAGAGAACAGCTCAAAAAACGTTGCCAAATAGCCGTAAAAGGGTATATAATTGTATAAGGGTATAGAAACTGGTGCCCTGAGTTTTACATCAAATGATAGATTCATTTGATGTATGGTCGAATATAAAAATATAAATAACAAAAAACACTATGAACAAACAAGGACTTGTAGAAGTGGTACACGAAAAACTCGGTGGAACTAAAGTTCAAGCCGAGGAAGTAGTAGAGACTCTTATCTCTACAGTTACAGATTCACTTAAAAAAGGAGAAGACGTCTCCATCGCAGGACTTGGCATATTCTCAACCAAAGAACGTCAAGCTCGCCAAGCTAGAAACCCCAGAACAGGGGAAACCATTGATGTTCCCGCTATGAAGGTGCCCAAATTCAAACCGGCCAAAGGCCTTAAAGATGCCGTAAAAAACTCATAGTAATTTACGGATAGCAAGCAAAAATCCCCTTTTTAGGGGATTTTTGCTTTTTTATAACCGATTTTCTTGGTGCGGACACGGGGAATCGAACCCCGATCTCGGCCTTGGCAAGGCCGCGTCATACCATTAAACTATATCCGCAAAACCCTTCCTTTCAAGGTAAACACTATAGTAACAAAAAAAACACCCTCAAGCAATTTACAAAAAAAGGCACCTTAAAAGCAAAACTCAAAAGAAACTAAATTTAGTATTAACATATTAAAATGGCCTGCCAGTATTAGCTCCTCTTCTTTTTCTTTTCTCTTTTTCAAAATCCTTTGCCATAGATACCAAAAAAATGATAAGCATAAACACTCAAAGTAAAAAATAAAAAGGGGAATACATAAAAACATTCAGGCACTCTTTTCCAAGAGCCAAAAAATATCAATAAAAAAGATAGCCCAAAAGATAATGTTCACAACTTGTGGATAATTATCAATCACCTAAAAGCGCATCAAGCGAGTCGTTACTACTTAACCTGTTCTTCTTCTCAACTCCGCAAATCACACATCTGTGCACCACCCATTTTTCAGATACAGAGTAAGAATACTCTACAGGCTCCATAAGCCCCCCGCATTCAGACGCCCTGTCACCCGGACTTATGTCAACATGCTTACTCCATAAACATCGAGGACAGTGATTGGTGTAACCATCCCCCCTAACCTCTGATCCGCAGTTTTCACACTTAAAATCCTCAACGTATTTTCTGAACATGTTTTAAATAAATAATTTTTAATTTTTACTCGCTTGTTTTATTTCTTAAGCAAATTCTGTGATTGTATCAAACCGTTTTCATGTTATCATTTATAATCTGAGGAAGAGGAAAAGTAAAGATTTATTGGTACCATAAAAAGAAGCAACATGATGACAGAAAAAAAACCCGAAAAAATACTGATCGTTGATGACGATGAGTATATATGCAATATATACTCTAAAATATTCAAAGATAAAGGCATAGAAACCGAAACCGCCCATACCGGTAAACAGATGTTGGAAAAGATGAAAAACGAAGAAAAACCAGAAGTAGTCGTTTTGGATCTCTTTATGCCGGAAATGGATGGCTTTGAAGCACTGGAATTAGCCTATAAAGAAGATCTCCTACAAAACTCAACAGTAATTATTCTCAGTAACTACGCGGACCAAGTGGCACAAGAAAAGGCCGAGGAACTCGGGTCTAAAAAGTTTATAGTAAAATCCACTCTTTTACCGGAAGACATTATTACAGAGGTCTTAAAAACTTATCAAGAGGAGCTATTAATAGAATAAACCCTCTGTCCTAGAAAATGTGCCTAATACCGATTTACCCTGATCAGGTTAGTTGCCTTTTCCTGTCTTCGGGACAGTATATTTTTAAAACAATAAATAAAAATATATCTTTTATTGTCTCTCCTCAGTTCAAGACTGACCAAGATAAAGAAAGACTTTCATGTCGGGGAGCCGAGAATCGAACTCGAGCCTCACGCTCCCAAAGCGTGTATACTACCACTATACTACTCCCCGATTAAAATATTCTGAAGCGAGTTTATTTTAACATAAGAATACAGTAATCTAAAGAACGATGTTCTCTTTCACTACCACCCTCCGAACATTACCGTCTAAAGACAGGTAAACCGAAACAGTATCAATACACCACGGACTATCTTCCTCCCCTTTTCTCTCCAAGTAAGATTCAGCCACTCTGGCGATCTTTTCTATTTTTAATCTATTTACCCGATCCTCTGGATGAAAAACTTTCTCTATTTTTTTAGAATAACTGCTTTTTACTTCAACAAAATGAAACAGGTCTTCTTTTTTTGCTAAAATATCAACCTCTCCACGTCCTTCTTTGATATTAAAGGCGATAATCTCAAAACCCTTACCCTTAAGGTAATCCGCAGCGCATCTCTCCGCGATAGCCCCCTTTTCTTTAGTTTTTTTTCTTTTTATACCTTTTTTTAAGGTATTTTTATGTCTTTTATACACAATTCCACAGAGTTATCCACAGTTTTTGTCTTTTAGGTGTCTATTTATTCCCTATTTTTACCTTATACAGAAAAAATGTGGAGTTTATTTTTGATATATTTTCAGGGGAAATTAAATGTTTATACACAAACATCTAACTGTAACCACTTAATGCCCTTCCATATCTCTATTATACAGTAACTATAATGTGATTTATAAAGAACAACCACCAAAAGAACCCTTGAATCTGCTATATTATCAATGCATCTAAATTTAGGACATTGCCTGCTTTTCTGTTTATCCACCCTCTCCACAGCTACCCGTCCAGCGATCTCAAAACCTCCGATACTGTATTATCCACCGATAAATTAGTGCTGTCTATTCGCACGCTGTCTACATTCTCAATAGATGATGTAAAGTCACCGCTTTTCAGATACCTGGAAAGATCTTCCTTTGAGTGAACCTTTTTATACTCCTTACGTGATTCATAGGTAACTCTTTTAAGTAATTCTGCTCTTTCGCAAAAAATTTGCACAAACTTTATGGAAATATTCTGTCTATCAGCAGTCTCTTTAAGCCGCTCAACGAACAGGTTGTCAGTTTTTCTGTCATATGCAAACGTATATACTACGCCATTAACACCTTCTCTAGCTGCTGCTTCTATAATATCCAATTTTATTTTCTGATTCAGCTCAAGAAATTCAGGGGTTCCGAATTGAAGAATATTTTTAAGTAAATCCACCGTCAGATGATTATGAAAGAGTCTGTATCCAGTCTTTTGAGCCACTTCTTTTGCGACAGTAAGTTTACCTGAGGCAGGTGGTCCATAAATGATTATCAATTCCATACTTGCATTTTAACACCTTTATTACTTGACTTATATACACTACCTTCTAACCGTAAAAACCCCCTCTTCTCCCCTATTCGCGACAGAGAAGAAGGGTTAAGGAAAGGATACCAAGCTTGCGTACCGTGTGGCACATAATGGAAAATATGTTCATTCAAAATGAATTTTAAAGTTAATACAGTAAAGACAGCATAACTTGACTTGTTATCATTAATATAATTCTAAAAACAAAAAAGCACGGACGACACAAAATTCTTTTGTGCACTCATCTATTAGAATTTAATAGGTTAAATCGAGTGCGGGATGCGGGAATCGAACCCGCGTATTCAGCTTGGAAGGCTGACATTTTGCCACTAAATTAATCCCGCTTTTAAAAAGTTCTTCACTATAAAACCGCATCCTTTTGATTGGAAAAGTTTACCACATTAGTTAATATTTGTTAAATATTAACCCCTTTGACCATCTAAAATTCATTTTATTTGCCACTAAACATTGGTTCATTTTCGCCATAGAATTTAAAATTAACAGTTTTCTTTTAACGGCAATCTCAGATCGTGAATCTGTAAAGTAAATATAATTACGCTTTGGAAGGTTCGGCGTCATCGCTGTCAGCGGGATCTGTCTCCGGCTTTTCTTCGTCAAGCGGAACCTCATCTTCCGAAGCCCCGGGTTTTTCCTCGAGTTTCATCTCTTCTGATTTATCTTCTTTTTTCTGTTCTCCTTCCTCCAGTTTTTTTTCTACTCGCTCTGTAGCTTCTTTTGTTATTAAATCCTCATCAAAATTCTTCAAAAGTTCCGGTAGGGCTTCAAGAATTTTAGGAAGTAATTTAATTCCCTCTTTAAAAGTTTTAGCTAAAGATTGAGCAACTTCCGGATTAAGAGATCCTGTTGATCGACTTTCAACATTACGTCCCTCAGAAGTTTTTCCACTTTTTAAAATACTCTCAAAATCACGAGAATTTAACGTCTCAAACTCTTTGAACACTTCATCAATTTTTTCTTGCAGAATCTTCTCTTTTTCCTCGCGGATCAGTTGTTCTTTTTCTTGATGGCTTATAATTTCTTCTTTTTGTTTTTCTAACGCTTCTTTTTCGGTTTTCAGTTTTTCTAGTCGGTCTTCCTTATCACTAAACACGCTTGGTGGGTCTTCTTCGGTGGGCGGAAGTCCAAGTTTTTCTCTTGTGGCATTTAAAGCGGATTTTGTGCCCTCAACGGACTCCAATAAACGATTTATTTCTTCTTGTTTAGCTTCGACGCCTGTCTCTAGGCTTTTAAGTTGTTCTTCCGGCGATAATTCCTTCTTTTCTGCTCTTTGTTCATTCCCTTCCTCTATATTCAATTCTTCCAATTCTCCTGGAGCAAGTTTGTCTTCGACTTTTTCTTCGGCATTAATATCCACCTCAGTCTCGTTAGAATTCGTTTCCGGTTGTTCAAATTTAGCTCATTTTCAAACTATGACATAAAATTAATTATAACATTTATATTCTTCTTTCCTTTAAAATTAATATAGTTTGAATCGATTATTTCTGCTCTTTCTCCGGTCGCTGGCGCGCCCGGGAGGACTCGGTGTCAAGTCGCAAAGCTCATTCATCGCTCCGCTCTTCATTCGCTAAGCGCTTCCTACCCGGGCTCGTCTGTCGCTCCAAGTATTCGCGACATGACTCCGCCTTTCTCGTCCTCACGAAAGAGCAGAAATGCTCTTTCTCCGGTCGCTGGCGCGCCCGGGAGGACTCGGTGTCAAGTCGCAAAGCTCATTCATCGCTCCGCTCTTCATTCGCTAAGCGCTTCCTACCC
>JBNJGN010000003.1:22900-42410 GCA_051747785.1 Patescibacteria group bacterium
TGTCGCTCCAAGTATTCGCGACATGACTCCGCCTTTCTCGTCCTCACGAAAGAGCAGAAATGCTCTTTCTCCGGTCGCTGGCGCGCCCGGGAGGACTCGAACCCCCAACCTTCTGGTCCGAAGCCAGACGCTCTATCCGTTGAGCTACGGGCGCTTTAATATCTTACATCTTAATTAAGAAAAATCAAAATAATAAAAATTAAGTTTTTTGTGATCTCAAGGTATCCTTTACCCACCACCTTAAAAGGGTTATTATTAGCCACATCAAAGAAATACCTCTTTAACTTAACTTTATCCACAATGAACCATGATATTCAAAGCTCTATACCCTCGGAAGTTATATTTGTAACTAAAACCTTAAAAAAGGCAGGTTTCCAGGCTTATCTAGTAGGTGGTTGTGTTAGAGACATCCTAAGAAATGTAAAGCCGAAAGATTGGGATATAACCACAGACGCCACACCGGAAGATATTATCTCATTATTTGAACATACATACTATGAGAACGATTTCGGCACAGTAGGGGTAGTAAACGAAGAAACAGAAGAGGAAAGTGTAAAAGTAATAGAGGTAACCCCTTACAGAAAAGAAAGCCTTTATTCCGACAGAAGAAGGCCTGATTCTGTTGTTTTTAGCAAGGATATAAAGGAAGACCTTTACAGACGAGATTTCACAATGAACGCTATTGCCCTTGATGCTGAAACACTTGAAATAATAGATCCGCATGAAGGGCAAAAGGATCTCAAAGAAAGACTAATAAGAGCTGTCGGCGATCCCGTGGAACGTTTTAAAGAAGACGGCCTCAGAATACTTAGAGCTGTCCGCTTTCAGGCAGAAATTAATTTCACCATAGAAGAAAAGACACTACAGGCTATATATCAAAAAAAAGATACACTAAACTTTATATCAAAAGAACGCATCAGAGATGAATTCTCAAGAATAATAAACTCCAAAAACCCCGCTTCCGCTATGGAAATGGCCCGCAGATTAGGCTTATTGAAATACATAATACCTGAACTTGAAGAAGGAACAGGAGTAGAACAGAAAGGATCCCATCATTACGATGTTTTCAATCACTCTCTATACGCACTCCAACATACCGCCGATAACAACTGGCCTTTTGAAATAAGAATGGCAGCGCTAATGCATGATATAGGAAAACCTAGAACTAGAAGAAAAAATCCAAAAAAAGGATACTCCTTTTACGGACACGAGGTTGTAGGAGCCAAAATTACGGAAAAGGCCTTGAAACGGTTAAAGTTCTCCAAAGACATTATCACTTCCGTTTCCACCTTAGTAAGATGGCACATGTTTTTCTCCGATCCGGAAAAGATAAGCTTAACTGCCATAAGAAGACTCCTTAGAAACGTCGGAGAAGAAAGGATATGGGACCTTATAAAGATAAGATTCTCTGACAGAATGGGAATGGGACTACCCAAAAAAGAACCCTATAGGCTAAGAAAGTTCCAAGCAATGATAGAAGAAGTCCTTTCTGACCCCGTTTCAGTAAAAAATCTAGCAGTAGACGGAAACGACATAGTAGAAACGACCGGCGTTAATCCTGGACCCAAAGTTGGATTCATACTCCATGCTCTCTTAGAGGAAGTAATCAAAGACCCTTCCCTAAATAACAGAGAGTACCTTTTAAACAGAAGCAAAGAACTCTCTAAACTTGATGACACGACACTAAAAGGCAAAGGAGTTGAAGGAAAAAATAAGCTGGAAGAAACCGAAGAAAAAAGAATGGAAGAGCTTATGAAAAAGTATCACGTCTCATAATTTCACGTGAAACCTTTATTTTCGTTTCACGTGAAACATATTGACCTCTTTTTAAAACTTTTCACGTGAAACTTTTTTATATTAATTAAGCAAAATCACTATTTTCATCTAAATAACCACGGTAAAACACCTATTTTTAATAAAACAGAGCTAAGACATAAATCCCCTAAATCCATTCAGTACACCGTTCTCATATAAAACGGACAGTATTACACTTTTAACAAAAGATCACTCTAAACCCCTAAATCCACTTCCTTTTTTAGGAAGTGGCGTACTAATATTATAGCAATGCTAAAAAGTAAACGCATATGTATAAAGTTTCCACCTGAAACACAACATGTTGCTTAAAAACTGTTTCACGTGAAACATACACCCTCTTTAATAAACATTTCACATGAAACCTCTTCTGTTTTTAGGTAAATATATACCTAAATATTTAAATTAATATCTTCTTCTAAAGTGGAACAAAAGAAGATTCTGGTAAAAAATTAAGATTAGATAAAAATGCAATGATTTGATTGATCTTCATAAATAAGCTCATTAAAAACATTACTCTTTACTTAAAACAGATAAAGTTCTCGTGCATAATCTGAATAAAACCTTTAAAGACATTAATATCACTCAACAAAGAGGTAAAAATTTTATTTAAATAAAATTCATATAAAAGAAGGTTTCACGTGAAACATAAAAACCGGGCTCCTGTTGCTTAAAAATAGTTTCACGTGAAACATACACCCTCTTTAGTAAACATTTCACATGAAACCTCTTCTGTTTTGATAAAATAAACAACCACACTATTCATCTAAAGGCCACACAGGTATTCAAAACGCTCAATTTTCATAGAAAACATAATAAAAATGACTTTTCCAAAAAATAATAGAAGCCTATCCCACAAAAACACACTATATCAACTTACATGCTTTTTTATAAAAGATCACTTTTGAAGTTTAATTACTTTTTCTGCTAAAGGGGAGAAATATGAACATTTTAGGTTAAAGAATAATAATAAAGGTCTTTTTATGCTTAAGTCTTAATTTAACCTTAAAAATTATTAGTATCCATACAGAGAACTTTTAATCTAATTAATAAGAAAATATAGATAGAGGTTTCACGTGAAACAAAAAACAAGGCATTCCAACCTCTAAAAACGTTTCACGTGAAACATTTACCTAAAAAATCAATAAATCTAAAGAACATATATCAAACCAAGCCATCAAATATCAGTCAAAGGTGAGAATAAAAATAGCTGCAGAGATCATACGAAACTGTCAAAAAAGCTAAACTCAGACAGTATGGGCTTAATTAAATTTTCAAAACATAACAAAAGAACTCGATTGGGCACAGGATCAGAGCCACGCAGAAATCATAAAATAATTTTCGTAGGAAAAATGGGATAAATGTTTCACATGAAACATAAGAAA
This sequence comes from Patescibacteria group bacterium, assembly GCA_051747785.1. Taxonomy (GTDB): domain Bacteria; phylum Patescibacteriota; class Minisyncoccia; order Phycocordibacterales; family CSBR16-193; genus SKVL01. Next base: position 26,098 of record JBNJGN010000003.1, read on the forward strand.
AAAGAAAAACCCCTCGTTTTGATCATTAGAGATGATGCTTTACGAGGAGTTTTGTTTTCGCTTTGAAGTTTAGGAGTAGAGAGGTGTATGTAGCTTATATTTTCTTCAAAGCTTGAATAGAGCCGGCTATTAAAGAACACAAAAGAGCAAAGGAACAGGTAATTTTCTTTATCAAGAAGAGAGTGCGCACGGTCTCTTCTTTACTGTCCTTTAGGATAGCACCTATATAAGACAATTAAAAGACGCAATCTGTGGATAACTATGCTGATGTCTTTTATATGTCCTTTAGAATAATTCTTCGCTAACCTTGGTTTCTTTTCTTCTGATGAAAGCGTTTATGTATTTCTCTTAAATGAGAATCAGTGACATGGGTATATATCTGAGTAGTACCAATATGAGCATGGCCCAGGAGAGCCTGTACGGAACGCAGGTCCGCGCCGTTTTGCAAAAGGTCGGTAGCAAAACTATGCCTTATAACATGGGGAGTTACCTTTTTAGTTATACCCGCTTTTTTGGCGTATTTCTGAATTATTCTCTCTACTGATCTTGGTGTAAGGTTTTTGCTTCTTTCTGAGGAAGTATTATTACTCATCTGAACAAAAAGAGCATCATCAACATCAACACGACTATCCAAATACTCCTTGAGCGACTCTCTGGCGCTTTCAGATATAAAAACAACTCTAGTTTTGTCTCCCTTTCCTCTAATAGAAACCTCACCTGCATCAAAGTTAACTTCCCTAGAAAGAGCGCACAGCTCAGAGACTCTCAGTCCAGTAGAGAAAAGTAACTCCAGAAGTGCTTTATCTCTTTTTGACTTGAGATCACCCCCATCAGGAGCAGATAGTAATCTTTCCAGTTCCACAGAAGATATAAGGTCAAGAGATCTCTCCGGGGTTTTTGCCAACTCTATACGGTCCGGCGGAAGAGACTTGACCCCCTTCTTCATTAGATACTTTAAAAATGACCTTAGAGCGATCAAGTAATAATTCTGAGTTCTTTTTTTAATAGTTTCTGAACCCGCTTCATAACCTCCCGAGGAAGGTTTTCTGTTTAACCATAAGCGATAAGACCTTATTAGTTCATCCGTTATACCTGCAGGATCAGAAAGACCGGAGAAAGTTAAAAAAACCGAGAGATATCTGTCGTAATTTTCCACCGTCTTCACACTTCTTCCCCTCTCTATCTCCAGATACTCCAAAAACTCTCTTTTTAGGTTTTCCAGTTTCATTATTGAAATTATACCACCCTATTCAGACAGTGTCGCACAATATTATAGAAACTTTAAAAAAGTGTACTAGGTGATTAGACACATGTCAGAATACGAGACTGTATAAGTAAAACAGAGACAAAACCCCTTGTAAAATCATAACATCTGTGATATCCTTGTTCGCATGATACCTAAAACAAAAAAGGATACCGTTGTAAAAAAGGTGAGAACACACGAGGAAGACACTGGGTCGCCGGAAGTTCAGATAGCTATTTTAACTGAAAGAATAAAAGAGCTGTCTGATCACCTGAAAGAACATCAAAAAGATGTACATTCGCGCAGAGGTCTACTTCAGTTAGTAGCCGATAGAAAAAAGCATATGGGCTATCTACAGAATAAATCTCCTGAGCGTTTTAATGCTCTTATGAAAAAACTTAATATAAAGAAAAAGGCGTAAGCCTTTCCTTTTTACCTTGGCGATGGCTGTTATAAAACACAAAGAACAGCGGGTTGGTGTTTTTATTGACGCACAAAACCTTTACCATAGCGCTAAACATATATACAAAAAACGTGTTAATTTTGGTAACGTTCTAAAAGATGGCGTCTGTGGTCGTTCTCTTATTCGTGCCATTGCTTACGTAATAAAAACGGAAACCGGAGAAGAGAAGGCCTTTTTTGAGGCACTGGAAAAACTGGGCATAGAGACCAAGACAAAAGATCTACAGATCTTCTACGGCGGAGCCAAAAAAGGAGATTGGGATGTTGGTATTGCCATTGACGCTATAAAGGCAGCTCCTAAGCTTGATACCGTAGTTTTGGTTTCAGGGGACGGAGATTTTGTGCCTCTGGTTGAGTATTTAAAAATAAACGAAGGCTGCCAAGTAGAGGTAATGGCTTTCGGTAAATCAGCTTCCGGAAAATTAAAAGAGGTCGCAGATGATTTCATCGATATGGATGAAAATTACCGACGATATTTGATCGGGGCACAGCAAAAGAAAAACTCATGAAAAAAGAAACCTATACAAAAGAGATCGCTGGAAAAGAGTTCAAAGTAGAGTTTAACGACCTGGTAGAACAGGCCGACGGCAGTGTGATGGTCTCATGTGGCAACACGACCGTATTGGTAACCGCCACAATGTCTAAAAAACCTGGCGGAGCCCCCTTTTTCCCTTTAACGGTAGACTACGAAGAAAAATTCTACGCTGCCGGACAGATACTGGGAAGCAGATTTATGAGAAGAGAAGGCCGTCCATCAGATGAAGCCGTCTTAAGTGCTAGATTGATAGATAGAACAATCAGGCCTCTCTTTGATCAGGGTATACGAAATGAGATACAGATAGTAGTAACAGTGCTCTCCATAGCGGAAGATGATCCTGATATTTTAGCTATTTTAGGCACATCACTTGCTCTAGGAACTTCCGGGATCCCTTGGGACGGTCCGGTTAGCGCTGTTCGTATCGGCAAAAATACAGATAATGAAAATTACAGCATTAACCCCGATTACAACTCTAGAGAAGAGGAGGATACTAAAATGGATCTGGTGATATGCGGAATGAATAACAAAATTACAATGCTGGAAGCAGAGGCAAAAGAATTTTCCGAAGAAGATCTTCTCAAAGGAATGGAAGATGCTCAAAAATACATAGACGAACTCCAAGATTTTCAAAATGAAATAATTTCCAAAAAAGGAAAGGAAAAGGTGGCCTTGGAAACACTTTCCGTATCCTCAGAGGTAAAGGATCTCTTCTCAGAGATCACAGAAAAAGAGATGGAGGAGGCCGTTTTTGAAACCCCCGGCAAAAAAGGGATAAAGGAGCTGGAAGAAAAATGGAAAGAAAAAGTTACCGAAAAGATAGGGGAGGGGCACTTAGCCGAGGCGGAAGAACATTTTGATACAAAAATAAATGAACTTATCCACAAAGAAGCGGTTAAAAAAGGGCGCCGTCAAGATGGTCGCTCAAAGGAAGAGATCCGAGAGCTTTACGCCCAAGCCGGGGGTCTTTCAGAAATACTACACGGCTCCGGGATATTTTACCGTGGCGGAACTCGTGTGCTATCTACTCTAACACTGGGAGGACCGAGTGATGCTCTATTGATAGATCAGATAGAATCCCAGGACGTTAAAAAGAGATTCATGCACCATTACAACTTCCCACCTTTCTCAGTGGGAGAAACCGGTCGAGTAGGAGGATTTAACCGAAGAATGATCGGACATGGAGCACTCGCTGAAAGGGCATTGAAAAATGTAATACCACCAAAAGAAAAGTTTCCTTATACAATAAGGTTAGTCTCAGAGGCCCTGTCCTCCAACGGATCAACTTCCATGGCATCAGTATGTGGCTCAACTTTGGCCCTAATGGACGGCGGGGTACCTATTAGCACCCCTGTAGCCGGAATAGCTATGGGTCTCATGGTTGACCCCGAAAATCCGGAAGATCACGTAATATTAACTGACATCCAGGGACCGGAAGACCACTATGGAGATATGGACCTTAAGGTAGCTGGGACGGTTAATGGTATAAACGCCATTCAGATGGATACGAAATTAAAAGGGGTCTCTCTTCACTTAATAAAAGAAGCTATAACCGACGCCAGAAGTGCGCTTGATAGAATACTGAAAGTCATAACCGCTGAAATACCTGAACCTCGCCCCTCTATATCCCCGAATGCGCCTGAAATACGAACACTCAACATAGACAAAGACCAGATCGGATTAGTAATTGGACCCGGGGGTAAAACCATAAATGAAATAAAGGATGCAACAGGAGCTGAGATAGACATAGAAGAAGACGGGGCTGTTTATATAATATCCAAAGAAGCCGGAGGCGCTGAAAAGGCAATGAAAGCCATAGAAGACATCACGCATGAATACAAGAAGGGAGAGAAATTTACCGGAGAGGTGGTAAAAATAACAGATTTCGGGGCTTTCGTTAAAATAGGCAAAGGAACCGAAGGTCTTTTGCACGTTTCGGAAATAGCACCTTTTAGAATAGAAGACGTGGGAGAGGTTCTAAGCGTGGGAGATAAAATACCTATAATAATAAAAGATATAGATGAAAAGGAAAGACTCAAGCTCTCCCTTAAAGAAATAGATCCGGATTTTATCTCCAAAAAGGATAATAATGATAAAAAAAGTCCTTAAATAAGGTTTCTATTAAGTACTCCGAGCCCCTTGAGATAAACATCAAGGGGCTTTTGTTGTTTTAAAAAAAGAGTGATAAAATTAACACACCTTACTAAAACTATATAAATGTCCGAAGAACCTCTTTTTAAAAAATCAAGGACAGACTCTCACGAAGGAGGGTTAGCCTCCGCTCTTATACGCTGGAAAGGATCAATAATAGTAGTTATTATCGCTTTCCTACTTGCCGTCAGCGGTTTTACGATCTTTACTTTTATCACAATGCTCCAAAAAGACCCTCCGGAAAAAAGAGGGGTGGAATTCCCCTTTGACGGAGAGATCGTAATTCCTCTACCATATTCTGAAGAATCAGGTTATGAAAATCCAAGCAACATCATTAAGAACACCGTAAGACGAAACTCCTTAAACAAAGACTTCATAGAGATCGTTCTTCAGAGAGAGGATAATCCTCTTTTTATAAACGAAATACTTAAAGATAAAAATAGTCTGCCAAAGGAAATGAGATCCCAAATAAAAGGCTTTAGCATGGGGTCAAAGGAAGGCGTACCATTCTTTTTGCTAAGTTTCAATAACAGCGCTTTTCCAGTATTATCTAAACACTCAAAAGAACTTTTCAGCTCTATGTCTTATTTCACGGGAAGAACGAGCACCAGAGAGGCCGAAAGACAGGAAAGAGAAAATACTACTAATTTTCTAAGAACAGTGAAGGAAGGGAATACTGTTTACGGATACCTAAAAGAACTATTCAACTCCGTCCCCCATTTGGCGAAAAGGGCGAGCACTAAAGAGGCCGAAAGATTAAAAAGGGCTAACACCCTTGTTATTCTAAGAGACGGTAACACTGTTTACGGGTATCTGGATAAAAACACCGTCGCTATAACTGAAAGTAAAGATGTCTTTTTAGATATTCTAAAGAGATACAGGTCCATCTAAACCTTGTCCAGTCTGCTTGCTTTGAAATAAAAAGAAGTTTATCATAATGAACATGGAAGAAGAAAAGATCATTATATTAAAACAGAAACTGGCACAAGAAAAGGCTCAGCTAGAAGAAGAGCTATCAACCGTAGGCGAAAGAGACCCCGAGAATCCTGAGGATTGGGTCCCGACTGCACCCGATATGGACACGCTGGAGTCAGACCCCTCTGAAAGAGCCGACTCTTATGAGGCATTTGGTGAAAACATCGGAATTCTTGACAGTCTGGAAACCAGATACGCCAACGTTAAAGACGCCCTCACCAGAATAGAGGACGGCACTTACGGGATCTGTGCAGTATGCGGAGAAGAAATAGAAGAAGAACGCCTGGAGGCAAATCCCGCAGCAGCCACCTGTGTTACGCATAAAGACGAAGAAGTTTAACTACATGAGCTTTTCAAAAGTTTATAGCGCTCAAGCCACATCTCTTGAGACCTCCATCATAAGCGTGGAAACCGATACTTCAAACGGATTCCGCGCTTTTTCTTTAGTTGGACTACCAAATAAAGCAGTAGAAGAGGCACAAGACAGAATATCCTCAGCAGTAAAGAACACCGGATTCAGATCACCAAAGCAGAAAAACCAAAAAGTTTTAGTCTCTTTGGCCCCCGCCTCAATCAGAAAAGAAGGAACTTCTTTTGATCTGGCCATAGCACTCGGTTACCTTGAATCTGTAAAAGATATCTCTTTTCAAGAAAAAGACTCTATTTTTATAGGCGAACTTTCCCTAAACGGTGAACTAAAACCGATAAAAGGAGTTTTACCTATAACCCAAAAGGCTGTTGAAAAAGGATTTAAAAAGATATTTCTCCCAAAAGAGAACGCACGAGAAGCGGCGTTTGTAAAAAATATTGAAGTCTATGGAGCAAAAACACTTTTTGAAGTTATAACCCACATAAACAGAAAAAAAGACACCGAGTTCAATCCACCTAAAAGCATAGCAGTTGAACCTAAAACCCCACTTACCAGAAAGAAGAGAGCATTCTTTAAAAATGACCTAAAAAGTATAAGAGGGCAAGAGACCGCAAAAAGAGCAATGGAAATAGCTGCCGTAGGAAGACACAACATCGCCCTTTACGGTCCTCCCGGATCGGGAAAAACCCTTTTAGCTAAAGCTCTTGCCTCTATCTTGCCCCCATTAACCGAGGATCAGGTATTTGAAACAACTTCTCTCCATTCCATCGCAGGTTTGCTTCTAAAGGAACCCCTGGTTACTGACCCTCCTTTCCGTTCACCTCACCACACATCTTCTCCGGCCGCCGTTATTGGAGGAGGAAGCTCTCCTAACCCGGGAGAGATAACTCTCTCACATAACGGAGTTCTTTTTTTGGATGAATTTCCCGAATTTGACCGAAGGATAATCGAGGCCCTGAGAGAACCAATGGAGGAGGGGAGAATATCCATATCTCGATCCCAGGGGAAGGTGAATTTTCCGGCGGATTTTATACTGGTAGCAGCTTTTAACCCCTGTCCTTGCGGCTATCTCGGAACTGAAAAGGTTGAGTGTAACTGTACGGCAAACGAAATAAACAGATACCGAAAGAAACTGTCCGGTCCTATCATGGACAGAATAGACCTATGGTGTAGCGTAGAGTCAGTTCCTCACAGAAAACTCTCTTCTCGTGAAAAAAATACCAACGAAAGTACCGAAAAGATCAGATCAAGGATCAAAAAGGCTCTTTCCATGCAAAAAGATAGAGCTTTACCAAAAGATAAAGAGGACGCAGACATTGCTAATATAGCCACCGAAGCCCGACTATCGGAAAAGGCCGAGGAAATACTTATACTTTCAGCCGAGAAAATGGACCTCTCAGCACGCACTTATCACAAAACAATAAAAGTAGCCAGAACAATAGCTGATCTGGAAGAAAGCCCTGAAACCGAGGAGAGGCACATCTTAGAGGCTCTACAGTACCGCCCTTCTTTAAATATGAACTTATAATTAGAAAATATAAATTAACTTTATGGAAATTAAAGATAAAATATTCAAAGCCTATGATATAAGAGGCATATACCCCGAAGAGATAAACGAACCTGTTGCTCACGAAATCGCAAAAGCGTTTTGTGATATTTACGGAAAAGAAAAGATCATCGTAGGATATGACGCACGGCTATCAAGCGCTAAGTTAAGTGAAGAGATAATGAAATCTGCCGAGGAAAGCGGACTAAACCCTGTGAACATCGGTCTTGTAAGTAGTGATCATTTTTATGTTCAGTGCATCTCAAACAGAGTGCCGGGCATTATGATCACCGCCTCCCATAATCCGGCCGAATATAACGGCTTTAAGATGCTCTCAGGCGAAGGTCACTCAATAAGAAAGGGCGGGGGAATGGAAGAGCTTAGAGAGAAAATAAACAAAAAAGAAAAAGATCACAACAAAAATAAAAAAGGATCAAGAACAAAAAGAGACACCAGCGACGATTTCATAAAAAAACTTACGGATAATGTACCCCCCGGATCAGTGGGATCTTCTTCGGTAGTAATTGACGCAGGTAACGGAGCATTAGGGCCATGTTTAGAAAAGCTCACACCTTTATATAAAGATCTTAAGGTCAAAAAACTATTCTGGGAACCGGATGGCAGGTTCCCCAACAGAGACCCGGACCCCTTAAAAGAGAAGGCTCAAGACTCTTTAAGGAAAGAAGTCCTCAAAAACAAAGGATCTTTCGGTATATCCTTTGACGGTGACGGTGATCGTGTCTTTGTTATTGATGAAGAAGGGGAGTTTGTTCCCTCAGATCTTTTAGGGAGCCTCTTAACCTATTACTTCCTTGAAATTAACCCCGAAGAAAAAATAATAAAAGATGTTACCGTATCAAAAGTCATTGATGATATTACGGAAGAATACAAGGAAGCCGAAGTTATTACAGAGAGAGTAGGGCACTCTTTCATAAAAAACACAATGAAAGAAAGCGGCTCGGTACTAGGAGTAGAGAAGAGTGGCCACTTCTATTTCAGAAACCTGTATAGAGCCGACTCAGGCGTTATGGCAATGCTATACCTTCTACGTTATTTAAGCGAAAAAGGGAAAAGCCTTAAAGAGGCCATTGACCCCCTAAGAAGTAATTACTTTTTAACGGGACAGATTAATCTCGCGGTAGAAAAAGACCCCTCAGAGATAATAAAGATGCTTATTTCAAAATACAAAAATGAAGATATAGGACAGATAGACGGGGTTTCCATCACTGCCAAAAATAAAGACTGGAGAGTGGTTATAAGACCTTCCAACACCGAGCCTGTTGTGCGTTTAGTGGCCGAAGCTAATTCAGAGAAACTCCTGGACAAGAAGGTTAGGGAATTAATAAGTGAGATAAAACCGACAGGTATAAAAGGATACTCAATATAAAAACCCTTTTAAGAAGGGCTTTTATGTAATAAATAACGTTAGATTAAAACGGGTTAGCAGCTCCGTGAACCTCAAAATGCAAGTGGGGACCGGTTGAATAACCAGTGTTTCCCATCTCGGCTATAACTTCACCCTTGGATACCCACTGTCCGACACCGACCAAATTCTTGCTGTGATGGGCATATAGAGTGCTGACGCCGTTGGGGTGATCAATAACAATATAATAACCATAACCTGTACTACTATGCCAACCACTGACAGAAACCTTTCCTTCAGCCGCTGCATAAATATACGTTCCCGTGGGCGCAGCTATATCAACAGCATTTCTTCCGTGAAGACCCTGGGTTCTTATGCCACCTTTAACAGGCCTCATGAGATACCCGCTGGACTCTGATACACTCTGATCACTGTAAGCAACACTGTCGTTATAAGAAGGTTTGGGCTCTTTCTTTTCTTCTTTCTCTTGCGGTTCATTTTCTTCCTTAACGCCACCGGGAACATCTATGAAATGTCCCGTTGCCAGTTTTTGGTCATCCCAGATCTCATTGAACTCCTTTATTTCCTCTTCCGAGGCGTCGTATTTATCCGCTATTTTAGAAATCGTATCTCCACTCTCCACCTGATGGCGTACTCCGTTAAAGGGCAGTATAACCAGATGCTGTCCTTTGTATATTGTGTCACTCTTTAAGTCATTAGCCCATTTAATGGTATTCGCCGACACTTCATACATCTCTCCTATCTGAGAAAGCGTATCTCCCTCTCTAACAATATATACCTTTTCTTCGTCTTCATCGCCAAAACCATGATCACTTGATTCATTTAAAGAAACGCTAGCAAATAAAGCGGACCCATCATCGGTGGTCTTCATATTAAAACCTCCCACAGCCGGTTCCGAACTGGATAAATCACCGGCAAGATGAATGTTTTGAGAGTTAATATGGCCATCTTCCTTACCCTTAGAAACATTAGAAGCCTGCGTGGAAGAGTTAAAAGAAGGAGCCATTACTAAAATAAAAATAAAAGCTAAAGAGTAAACCAAAAAAAGCAAAAAGCCACACCGCACCCTCTCCATTAAGGATGATGCGCCTCTGAATCTTTTTTCTTCGTGTCCTCCGTATGTCGCCCGACTCTTACTACTTGAATCACCCGAGTCGAGTTCCTGTGGGGTTTTTAAAATAAGCCTTTTTTAAACTGTAAAACTTCCGTCTCGGTCACTGTTATCCTCTCTATTCTTTATCCTCACTACGAGGGTACTTAATATTATACCTCTCAATATACGGCAGTCAAACACTAAAAGACTCTTCTGTGGATAATCAAAACTTAGAAGGCGTCTTCTAAACTTAGAAGAGTCATTATATGTTATTATGTTTTGGTAATTATGAGTAATAAAAATCTAAACGAACAACAGCTAAAAGCCGCAACCTGCCACAGTGGTCCCCTCCTTATAATCGCCGGAGCAGGCACCGGGAAAACAAGAACGGTCACGCATCGTATTGCCTCTTTAATAGAATCAGGTGTTCAGCCCGAGAAGATATTAGCCATAACCTTTACCAACAAAGCCGCTTCCGAAATGAAAGAGAGGGTCACTGATCTATTGCGAACAAGAACAGATTCAAGCGATCTAACTAACACACAAAAAAGGCCGTTTATTTCAACTTTCCATTCTCTGGGAGTTTACATCTTACGCAACAGCTACCAAAAAGCGGGGCTGTTGCGCAGTTTCGGTATAGCTGATCGCAACCGTTCAAAACAGATAGTTAAAGAGTCAGCAAGAAGGCTTAATATAGACACTCAAACAAATGATCCTGCCAAAGTTTTGAACTTCATATCAAGAAACAAGAATGCAATGCTCTCTCCCGAAGACCTATCTAAAGAGGGTCAAAAAAACGAAGATAATAAAATACTCCTCTGGAGAGAGTACGAGAAAATCTTAAAAGAAGAGAATTCTGTTGATTTTGATGACCTGTTGATCAGACCGGTAAAATTGATGGAATCGGACAGAGAAACACGCGAGCTTTATCGTTCACTTTGGTCACATATACATATTGACGAGTATCAAGACACTAACCGAGTGCAGTGTAAAATAGTAGATATTTTAGCTAAAGATCACGGCAATATATGCGCCACCGGAGACCTTGATCAGTGCATATACAGCTGGAGAGGAGCACAGGTTGATGCCATGCTTGATTTTGAAAAGAATTACAAAGGAGCTCAAGTAATAGCCCTGGAAGAGAACTACCGATCCACAGAGACCATTTTAAAAGCCGCCAATAATGTCATTTCCTTTAACCGAAAAAGAAAAGACAAGACGCTTTTCACTTCCAATACAAAAGGTGAGGGTATTAGCTACTCCGTTTATTCTTCAGAAACAGAAGAAGCTACGAACACGGCCAAAAAGGTGAACTCTCTTCTTGAAGAAGGCGTAAGTGCCTCCGAAATAGCCGTCCTCTACCGCACCAACTTTCAATCAAGAGCACTGGAAGAGGCCTTCATTAACAGATCCGTTCCTTATTCAATACTCGGGACCAAATTTCTTGAAAGACAGGAGGTTCGCGATCTTCTATCTTACATTGAACTGGCACGAAACAGTAAGAGTATCAGCGCTCTAAAAAGAATAATAAACACTCCAAAGAGAGGTATCGGCAAAGTAACCCTGCTTAAGATACTGGAAAGCAGAGAAGACGAGCTCAAAGGTAAAACCAAAGAAAATATTGCTTCTTTCAAGAAAATCATAAAAGACCTTGAAAATAAAAGTGAGGAATTAAAACCGTCAGAATTCGTAAGATACACCCTCAAAAGAAGCGGGCTTGAAAACCTGTATAGAGAAAAGAAAGAGGAAGAGAGACTGGAAAACGCCGGAGAGCTTATAAGTATGGCCGGAAAGTACGACGACCGACCCCCGGGAGAAGGAATAGATGTCTTTCTGGAAGGAGTGGCACTTTATTCCGACCAAGACACCCTTCCTCCGGAAGAGGTTAACTGTGTCAGGATGATGACCGTGCACGCCGCCAAAGGACTTGAGTTTGATCATGTTTTCATCACCGGTCTTGAAGAGGGTCTTTTCCCTCACGAGCCAATGGGCAACGAAAACCGTGACGAAGAAGAGGAAAGAAGGCTTTTCTATGTTGCTCTTACCAGAGCAAAAACAAAAGCCTTCCTCTCTTCCTCTTATATGCGAACCATTTTCGGAAAAACCTCCATACAGAGACCTTCTTGTTTTATATCTGACATAGGAGAAGAAAACCTGATCAAAGAAGAGTCTACCTGGGAAGAAGAAGGTTCTTCCGGTCTTCTGTCCGGTCCTCCTCTGCCTCCTATATATTAAATAATATGAAAGCTAAAAAGTCTCTCGGACAACACTTTTTAAGATCCAACCCCGCCTTAGAGCGAATAGCTGACGCAGTAGATATAACCCCTAAAGAAACAGTAATAGAAATAGGCCCCGGCCATGGAGAGCTGACAGAGAAACTGCTTGCCCGCAGAGCCTATGTCATAGCTGTGGAAAAAGATAGAGAGATGGTCAGAGAGCTCAGCCAAAAATTCAAAAAAGAGATAAAGAACAACCAAATGGAAATAGTAAGAGCAGACATAAGAGAACCCTCTCCATCCGACCTATTAGGAGAAAAAGGAGGGCAAAAATATAAGGTAGTCGGTAACATACCTTATTACATAACCGGATACATACTCAGAAAATTTCTCACCGACCCCCTTAAACCTCAAAGAGTGGTTTTCTTGGTCCAAAAGGAAGTGGCGGAACGAGCCGCCAGATCAAAAAAGGAGAGTCTTTTGTCACTGGGTATAAAGGCCTACGGAGAGCCGAAATACAAAGGAGTGGTAAAAGCCGGTTCTTTCTCACCACCGCCGAAAGTTGATTCAGCTATTTTAGCCATAGAGAATATAGATAAAGGTTTTTCAGACGAAAAAGAAGAAGCTTTTTTCTTTGATATTTTAAAAACCGGGTTTTCCCAAAAAAGAAAAACCCTTCTAGGGAACCTCTCAAAAGATTTTGAAAAAGAAAAACTGGAAATTGCTTTTAAGCAATGCGAACTAGACCCTAAAACCCGAGCCGAGAACGTAACCATTAAAGAATGGAAGGATCTAGCTAGTTTGCTGGAAAAATAATTTTTAATGGGATGTTCCGACTATATCTATAACATATCCATTCCCTATGGTATCACAACCTTTTTTAGTAAAGATCTCGCATTCATCTGTTATATTTTTATGTGTTCCCAACACCCAGACCCCTGTTTTAGATATATTGTAATAGGCATAAAGCGTTGACTGTCCCACAACATACATAACCGTAGCCGGCCTCGGGGGGCCTACTTCTAAAAGAACACCGGGAGTGCAGGGACAGTATTTGATCGAATTGACCTTTCCCCCAAAAGGGTTCTGCGGATTACTCAGGGCTTTTTCCGTTTCTGGAACAAAGAATAAAAAGGGGGTTATAAGAAATAACACCAAAAAGAGTAGTAATGTTCTTTTTTTTAATAACAACGGAGAATAAAGGTGCTTCAATAGCGATCTTTTACTAATTGTTTTTAAATTTTTCATGGTCTATTAATTTATAAATTTAAAATGAACTTTCCGGGCTCTTTACTTATGCCGTTTTCATTCACTATGTAAAAATAAACATCTAATTGAAAACCGGGGCCTTCAACATGATCAACATCAGGTTCATCAAAGGAAGTTTCAACTTTGAAACTAAGACTTTTTCCGTCAGGCGAAGGGACGCCTTCAACCGTATTAACAGAGGTACGAACCATATTCCACTCCTCGTCAAAATTTTCGCCGTAAACGGTAACCTCAGTTCCCGTTTCTGCCTCAGAAGGAGTTACCGAATCTATTCTGGGAGGAGTGGCCCCCTCATCTACGACCGCAAAAAACACACTTTCATTGTCCGTTTTCCCTTTTTCGTTTTTTACTTGAATATTATGGTAACCGGATTCTGCTTCTTCCGGTACGTTTATCACTATAGTATCACTACTTTGGGCCTCAACATTTTCAATCTTTATATCGTCACCAAAATACACGGTGTTTTTTGAAGTAAAACCAAACCCGTATATTTCAATTTTCTCTCCTCTCTCACCGGAGTAATGAGAGGGCTGTGTTAACATAAGTTCTTCTGTATACATCCAGTTAAGCTCTTCTTGGTCTCCATCTCCTTCTTCCAGAGTTGGTTCTTCGGGCTGTTCATCATCATCTTTGATATGTTCTTCGGTGCCATCTTTTTCATCAGACTCTTTTTTCTCACTCAAAAGATCATCTACTTTCCCTCTGGACGAGGGGCCGAAATACCCCGTACCCCTTTGGAGCCCCAGTGGGGAGAGTACTTCGGAGGAATACTTTTCCTGGAAACGGATAACAGCATTTTTGGTAATAGGTCCGAAATATTCTGTCTCTTGACCTGGGGAACCGGCTCCGTAACTGGCTAAGCGAGTATCAGGGTCACGGTTTAAAATAACTTGCAACTCCTTAACATCTTCACCTCGGTCTCCGATCATAAGATCGCGCCTAAAAAGCATATCAGCACTCAAAGCCTCCTGACAAAGACAGAAGACCCCCATAAACAAAAATAGGGAAGTGCTTATTTTTAAAATAGATCTTTTTTTTAGGGTTATCATGAAAAATAGAAATTATAAATATAAAATAGTGCTTTGAATTATATAATTATTATACACCAATAAAGATAAGTTTTCTTAGTTGGTATCCACAAAACATTGCATAATTAAAATAGAAAAGAAATAAATTAAAAGGTGTGTATAAGTTTAAATTTTAAAACTTGAAAATCTGTTACAATTTAAATGTAGGTAAGCAGTGTAGCTTTTATATATGAAAACCAAAGGAATACTACCGCTTCTGGCGATTCTCTTTGCCGTTATAGTACTAGGAAGTACGGCAATGCTAAGCGCTTCACCAGAGACGTCCACAAAACATAAAATATACGAAAGAGGAGATGCCTTGAAGGCAACCGCGCGTCTTTATAATGATAACACCGAAAAGGGAGAAGATAATTGGATAGAGGAGCTAAACAGAGTAATACCCCCAAAAGAACAGAAAAGGCTTAAAGAGTCTTCGTCTTCTGATCTTACCGTAACGGAAAGATTTCTGTCAGATCTCTTTAAAAATCTTCAGAAAGAAGAGAGTTTAAGTAGTCTGACCGCAGAAAACCTGAGCTCAGAAATTGAAACCGATAAGTACGAGATCATGATGAATGAATTTATTGAGGGGGAGTTGAAAGAAATGGAAGATGAACATTTCGCCTTGGAAGATCTTGATATCAAACAAGGTTACTCCAAAAAGGATGTCCGTGAATACGGTAACGAAGTTGGAGAGATAATCCTCAGAAACTCTCCGGGGCTTGACCATCAGTTGGACCTTTTTCAAGATCTTGTTGTAAACAGTAATCAACAGGCAAGACTTGATCTAATAAAGATATCAGAAGGTTATAGAAAGATCGCCGAAGAAGTTGCTTCCGTAGAAGTGCCTGAGGGTGTTGCTCAGACACACCTTGGTTTTGTTAACGGAATGAGGTCCAGCGGATCCCATATAGAGAATATGGCCCAAGTTAAAAAAGACCCGATATTAGGGCTTATTTCCGCTGAAAGCTATCTTAAGAGAGTCGCCTCCGGAGCACCTCTAGAGATATCAAAAGAATTGAAACTTTTCTTTAAAAAAGAAGGAGTATTTTACGGTCCAAAGGACCCCGGTGCAGCCTTTAATTTGCTAGGGGAGCTTGAATAGAAATATTTTATTTAAAAGAAAAAATGGAAATTAAAAATTTTACATATTTAAATAAAGCAAAGAACATACCATTACTATTGCTGTTTTCTGTTTTAACTTTTAGCTTCATAGTGCTCTTATATCCCTCTCCTCAAAAAGTAGAGGCTCTTGGCGGTCAGTATGTTCCGGTCCGCGAAACAGGAAGAAACCTAAGCGCAAACGAAGCAACTGAAGACCTTACTCGAAGTTTTAGGGATTATTATTACGACAAAGAATACGTAGAAGATGAAGTTGCATGGTTTTTCGTTAAAGAGATAATAAACAGTACTATTGTTGATGAAATGTTAAGCTGGGTAAAAAGCAGCTTTAACGGTGAACCTGCTTTCATAAAAGATCCGGGTAATTTCTTCTCTTCAATGGGAGAAGGTGTTTTTGATAAGATAATAAGTGAAAATTTTGAGGATTTATGTGACGATTTCGGAGGAGAAAACGGGGCAGTTGCAGAAGCCATAAAACACAAGTACGTTGAATCCAAAGACATGGAACAGAGTTACTCGTGTACTCTAGAAGATGTGATAGATAACTATGATGACTTTGTCTCTGGTAATTTCTATCAAGGAGGTTGGGACGGGTTCTTTGCCTTAAGCCAAAACTCAAAAAACAACCCTTACGGCGCCTACTTGAAAGCTGATATAGATATGCAAAACGAAGTAATAAGAAATGCTGAACTGGCCAAACAGGAACTTGAATGGGGAAGTGGTTTGTTTTCCACAAGAGACGGGGGTTCTATTACCATGCCAGGAGATATTTTAAAAGACCAGATAAACGAAACTCTCTCCTCGGACATAAGACAGCTTGAGCACGCTGATGAGTTAACAGAAATGTTAGCCGTTTTAGCTGGGCAGCTTGTAAGTAACATTA
>JBNJGN010000004.1:0-35198 GCA_051747785.1 Patescibacteria group bacterium
ATAGCATATATGCTATACTGTTTTTTATGAGTTTTGTATTGGATCAGTTTGAGAATATTCATTTTTCCGGTATAGGCGGGATAGGCATGTCCGCTCTGGCAAGGATGTTTTTGAGCAAGAATATAAATGTCTCAGGATCAGATCAGTCAAAGACAAAGATAACGGAATCTCTTTCCAAAGAAGGTGCAACTATTTTCTATGAAGAATCTAGGGGTAACATAAATGAATACTGCGATGCTCTTATATATACACCCGCGCTATCTGGCGACCATCCTGAGCTCGTAGAGGCCGCTGAAAGGAATATACCTGTTTTTTCTTATCCGGAAGCCCTGGGTTTCGTTTCCAAGGAGATCTTCACTATAGCCGTTTCGGGAACACATGGAAAAACGACCACCACTGCTATGATAGCTCATATTCTGAAAGAAGCGGGAATGGATCCTACCGTTATTGTAGGATCTTTGCTGAAGGATTGGGGAGAAGGAGACGGCGGTTCCAATTTTCTTGCCGGTTCGGGGAAGTATTTTGTGGTGGAAGCGTGTGAATACAAGCGTTCCTTCAATCATCTCCATCCCGATATATTGGTTATTACCAATATAGAGGAAGATCATCTTGATTATTATAAAGACCTTTCTGATATTCAAGAGGCCTTCGGACAGATAATCTCCAAGGTCTCTCCAAAGGGAGCCGTGGTTTGTGCCGATAAGGACGAGAAAGTACGACCGATACTGAAATTATCAAAAGCGCCGGTATATGATTACAAAGAAATAGATATAAAGAAAGAATCTCTCAATGTTCCCGGAGAACATAATCGTCTGAATGCCTTAGCCGCTACCACCGCGACGAGCGTCTTGGGTGTTCCTTCAAAGAAGGCTGTCAGTATTCTCGGTTCCTTTAAGGGTACTTGGAGGAGATTTGAGTATAAAGGCAAAACCTCCAAAGGAGCTTTAGTTTATGATGACTATGCGCATCATCCCAGTGAAATATCGGCCACTATCAATGCGGCACGTGACAGTTTTTGTGACAGTGATATCGTGGTTGTTTTTCAGCCTCATCTTTACAGTCGCACCGAAGCTTTTTTTGAAGAAATAGTGAATTCTTTGGCAAAAGCGGATAAGGTTATCATGGTGCCTGTTTACCAAGCCAGAAAAGAAAACCACACTCCTACTCCTTCTTCCTCACAGATAGCAAAAGCACTTAAAAGAAAAGGGGTAAACGCTTTCTCGGTGCGCTCTCTTGAGAGGTCGGCCTCCTTGGCTTTTGATATTTCCGGATCTGAAGACGTTGTTGTTATGATGGGTGCCGGCGATATATATACCGCAACAGAGCGACTATTGGAGAAATGAGACAATAAGGTTATAATGCTTTTCCGGATCAAATACTAAAATTAAACAAAGAATCTATATGTTCATGTCAAGATCAACATTAATAATAGTAGCGGCTTTTTTTGTAATGATAGTACCCTTTTTAGGCTTTCCCAGAAGCTGGGAGCCCAAGGTTCTAATTATTTTGGGAGGAGTTATTTTATTAGTTGAGTTATACGCGGTTTTGACGCGTGCCCAGGAGGCCTTCTTTCGTGATTACGAAGTTAATACAGAGGTATACGCCGAGAGGATCCAAGGCAGGATCACGTCCAAGAAAAACAAAAAAGGAAATAATGAGGAAGTCTCTTCGGATGACAATTCGGATGAAGAAAATTTAAAAGAGTTAAAAGATAAAGAAAATGAATAGATGGTTTTATATTATACTCCCGATTCTTTTGGTAGTGGTTTTCGCTTTGCTCGTTGTACGGTTTACGGGACTTTCTCTTTTCGCGCTCGGGGAAGTGGATTTAATGGAGGAGAAAGATAATAATACTTTAGCGGAAACATCTGAGGATACCGAGGAAGAAGAAAAAGACAATGAAGGGAAGGACGAAGAAGAAGATGCGGAAGAAAAAGAAGAAAAAGAGACTTTCACTCCGCTGAGAGTTGAAACACCCGAAGAAGTAAAAGCACTTTATATGACAAATTGCTATGCCGGAACCCCTTCTTTACGGGATGGTTTGGTGTCTCTTATAGAAAAAACGGAACTTAACTCCATTGTTATAGATATAAAAGATTATACCGGTATGATCTCTTTTAAGGCCGAAGACCCCGAACTTGCTGATGCTTATGCCACCCACTGTCCGGTCAAGGACATGAGGGAATTCGTTTACGATCTGAATGAGAAGGGGATATATGTAATAGGTAGAATAACTGTTTTTCAGGATAAATATCTGGCCAACAAACGTCCGGATCTAGCTGTTCTCAGTGAGAGTGATAAAGAGGTATGGAAAGACAATAAAGGTATAAGCTTTACCGACCCTTCGGCGGAAGAGGTCTGGGATTATCATATTCGCTTAAGTAAAGAATCTTACCGATTGGGTTTTGATGAGCTAAATTTTGATTACATTCGTTTTCCTTCGGACGGACCGATGAATAATATATATTTTCCTCATTCCGAGGATAGAGATAAGGCTGATGTTATGGAAGAGTTCTTTTTCCATCTGGAAAAAGAGCTTGAAGGTTTGGAGGTGGTAACTTCTGCCGATATTTTCGGTTTAACGACCTCAGCCAAGGACGACCTTGGTATTGGACAGGTTTGGGAGAAGGTTCTTCCTTATTTTGATTATCTCTCTCCCATGGTTTACCCTTCGCATTACCCCTTCGGGTTCAAGGGGTTGGGAGACCCCAATGATTCTCCGTATGAGGTTGTCAAGTGGTCTTTGGATGATGCTGTAGACAGGACCGTTTCCGCCACTACTACGGTAAAGACCATCGGAGCCCAAAGAGTTGGAACTACCACGCCGGCGGTTTATGAAAAAGAAGTTTTTGATGAAGACGTAATAAGGCCCTGGATACAGGATTTCCGTTACGGCGGAGCTTATACGGCCGAAGACATTCTTCTGCAGGTAAAGGCCGTTTATGATTCCGGACTTGATTCTTGGATGTTGTGGGATCCGGCCAATAGGTATACCCCCGCCGCCTTACAGTCTGTGTTGGAAGAGTAGATATTCAGATCTCTTTTTCTTGATATTGCTTCCGGATGTTTTCGCCAAAATGTTCGGAAGTGTTATTATATGGGTATAAGAAATATATTTATGAAGGACACTGATCCGGAAAAGGTTACTTATATAGGAGAAACTGATTCACGTAATAAGCGTAAGGTTTTTGGCATAAAGGCCAAGGACCGCTCTCGACATACATATGTTATCGGTAAGACCGGTATGGGTAAATCAACTCTTCTTGAGAATATGGCTGTTCAGGATATAAGGAACGGAGAGGGCTTGGCGTTCATTGATCCTCACGGCAAGAGTGCCGATCTTCTTCTTGAATATGTTCCTAAAGAACGGATGCAGGATGTTATATATTTTGCCCCTTTTGATGTTGAGAACCCCATAGCCTTTAATGTTATGGAAGATGTCGGCTATGATAAGCGCCACCTGGTTATGAGTGGTTTGATGAGTGCTTTTAAGAAGATATGGGTAGATGCGTGGTCGGCAAGAATGGAGTACATTCTGGGTAATACCTTGCTTGCTCTTCTTGAGTATCCGGGCTCAACACTTCTTAGCATAAATAGAATGTTCTCTGACAAGGAGTATCGTAAAAAAGTGGTTGATAATGTTACTGATTCAACCGTGAAAGCCTTTTGGGAAGAGGAGTTTGCTAAATACACCGATAGATTTGCCGCCGAAGCCACACCGGCTATACAGAACAAGGTTGGACAGTTCACCGCTAATCCTTTGATAAGAAATATAATCGGGCAATCCACTTCCAGTTTTGATCTCCGAAAAGCCATTGATGATAAAAGTATATTCATAGTTAATCTATCCAAGGGGCGTATAGGAGAAGTAAATGCCAACCTTTTGGGCAGTATTCTCATAACTAAGCTCTATCTTTCTGCTATGTCTAGAGCAGATACTGCGGAGAGGGAGTTAAGAGATCTGCCCAACTTTTTTCTTTATGTTGACGAATTTCAGTCCTTTGCTAATGAATCTTTTGCCGATATTCTATCTGAGGCCAGAAAGTATAAGCTTAACTTAACAGTTGCTCATCAGTATATAGAACAGATGGCTGAAGAGGTCAAAGAGGCCGTATTCGGTAACGTTGGCACCATGATCTCTTTCCGTGTTGGAGCTTATGATGCGGAGGTGTTGGAAAAGGAGTTTGCTCCTAAATTTACGGCAGAGGATCTTGTAAACTTGGGTTTTGCTCAGATATATCTGAAACTCATGATAGACGGTATAAGTTCTGCACCTTTTTCTGCGGTCACGCTGCCCCCCATAGAGCCTCCGGAGATATCGGTTAAGCAAGATATTATTGAGTATTCTAGAAAGAAGTATTCATATCCTAGAGCGGAAGTGGAGGACTATATAAATAAGTGGTACGATTCAGCTAAAGAGAATATCTCTAAAGGGGAGGGAGGAAGTTCTGGTAATGACAAGAGTAAAAATAAAAACAAAAACAAAATACCACCAAAGAAAAAAGCTCCTCCTAAAGATGAAAAGGAAACGGAGGATGTCGGAGAAGAGTTAAGAAACGCTCTCTCAAAGGGTAAAAAATCTACGGACAAAAGTACTCCGGTCACGGATGATAATAAGACAGAACTTCGTGAGGCGTTGGCTTCTTTGGCAATGAAGGAATCTTTTTCTCAAAAGAGAGAAGGAAAAGGGGAAGGGTCAGAGAAAAAAGAAGATAAGGGAAAAGAAGCCGGAGATAAGACCGAGAGCAATGGCAAAGAAGAAAAGAATGATAGCCATAACTCTTCTGCTAATGGAGATTTTTCTAATGGCAAAAATATTAAAGAGGTTTCCAAAAGCGAACTTGAAAGAATATTAAATATAGAAGAAGAGGGACCGGATAAGTATTGATAGTGTTTCTTTATTATGACTTTAATAAAAGAAAATGTTGGGCTCGCTCCCTTTACCTCCTTAGGAGTTGGGGGATCGGCTAGTTTTTTTGCCTGTGTGAACTCAGTTGAATATCTTAAACAGGTTAACTCCTTTGCCAAGAGTAAGGGCTTACCTCTTACTGTTTTAGGAGGAGGATCCAATATAATTGTCTCTGATGGAGGGATTGATGGAGTGGTGGTTAAAATGGATATAAAAGGAATAAGCTGGACAGAAGAAGATAACAAAGGAGAGGTGTTTATGGAGGTTTTCGCCGGTGAGAATTGGGACGATGTTGTTGAGGAGTCTGTTCGCAGGGGTTTTTATGGAATTGAGAATTTATCCGGTATTCCCGGAACAGCGGGAGCTGCTCCTGTTCAGAATATCGGTGCTTATGGAGTTGAGGTTTCTGAGGCGGTAAGTTGTGTTATGGCTTATGATACAGAAAAAGAAGAAATGATCACTTTTAGTAAAGAGGAATGTCAATTTGGCTATAGAGAAAGTATATTCAAAAGAACTCCCGGACGTTTTGTTGTTACATCTTTAGTCTTTATTCTTTCAAGGTCAGGTGAACCTGTTTGTTCTTATAGAGATATAGCAGAAAGAATGAAGGAAAATGAAAGCAGACCGGATCCGCAAACTATGCGGGAGATAGTAATTGATATAAGAGATAAGAAATTTCCCGATATGAACCTCTGTGGTTCTGCCGGCTCTTTTTTTAAGAATCCCATTGTATCCGTAGAAAGATTAAAAAAACTAAGGGGTGAATATCCGGGCATGCCTTCTTATCCGCTTGACTCGGATTACTCTAAGGTGCCCTTGGCTTGGATACTGGATAAGGTTTTGGGATTACGTGGGAAGCGTGAGGGTAACGTAGGTCTTTTTGAAGGTCAACCTCTCGTTTTGGTAACTTACAGGAACGCCACTGCTTCCGAGGTGATCTCTTTTGCTGATAAAGTAAAAGATAAAGTTTATAAAAAAACGGGTTTGGAGGTTGAGTATGAAGTAGTTTTGTTATAAAGTGGTTTTCTCAGCTTGCTCTGTGATCAATAGAAAGACTATTTACTCTTAAAAGCAAAGTTGCAAATAGTATGTCTTTTTTCCAAAAGGAGAAATGTAGATAATGGTCAAGACCTCTTTCTAAAACGGCTTCGCGGTATGTAAGAGCCAGCTTCGTTTTTTTCAATGTATGATCTTAACAAGAGATAACGCTTTAAAGCGGTTTCTTGTAGAGATGTGCTTAAATATGTATACTTGTGCCATGGATTTTATAAAAAAACTTTTCGGAGACGAGTTTAGTCGCCCTATAAAAAAGTATCAACCTATAGTAGAAAAGATAAATAGTTTAGAAGAAAGTGTATCATCACTATCTGATGATCAGTTAAAAAGTAAAACAGAGGAGTTTAAAAAGAGAATTACTGAAGGTGAGAGTTTGGATGACATTCTTCCCGAGGCTTTTGCTGTGGTAAGAGAGGTTGCCAAAAGAACCCTTTCACAGAGACATTTTGATGTTCAGCTTTTAGGGGGTATTGCACTTCATAAAGGAACTATAACTGAAATGCGCACCGGAGAAGGAAAGACCCTTGTAGCTACTTTACCGGTTTATCTAAATGCTCTAGAGGGCAAAGGTGCACATGTGGTGACTGTTAACGATTATCTATCAAAAAGAGATGCGGTTTGGATGGGGCAGATATATGATTTTTTGGGTCTGTCGGTCGGTATTGTTGTTCATGATAATTCTTTTATATATGACAGTAGTGTCTTTGTTGACAAGGACGAGGAAAGAGATGAAAAGGGCTCCTTTAAGGTTATAGAGGAATTCTTAAGACCGGTAAATAGACCTGAGGCATATGGTGCGGATATTACTTACGGTACCAACAATGAATTCGGTTTTGACTATCTGCGCGATAATATAGAAACTGATGTGGAGAAACTGCGCCAGAGAGAATTTAACTATGCCATTGTTGACGAAGTTGATTCTATTTTAATAGACGAGGCTAGAACACCGCTTATAATTTCAGCTCCCGCCGCGGAAGCGGAGGATCTCTACGTTAATTTTGCCAGAATAGTTAAACAGCTGAAACCGGAAGAGGATTATACTGTAGATGAGAAAAGTCGTTCCATAAATCTTACTCAACAGGGTATAAGTAAGGCTGAGAAGGCTTTAGGTGTTGAGAATATATATACGGAAAGAGGGATAAAGTATGTCCATCATTTGGAGACCGCCGTAAGGGCCAAGGCTCTGTTTCAAAAGGACACTGATTATGTTGTTCGTGATGGAAGTGTCGTTTTGGTAGACCCCTTTACTGGACGTCTCCAAGGTGGCAAGCGTCTTTCCGAAGGTCTTCACCAGGCCATAGAAGCTAAGGAAGGCCTTTCCATACAGAGAGAGTCCAGAACTTTTGCTTCTATAACCTACCAAAACTTCTTTAAGATGTATCCGAAACTCTCGGGTATGACCGGAACAGCGGTAACCTCTTCGGAAGAATTTTTTAGAGTTTACGGACTTTCTACTGTGTCTATTCCTACCAATAAACCCTCTCAAAGAGTGGACAGAAATGACCTTATATTTCAAACGGAACAGGGAAAGTTCAAGGCCGTTGCCAGAAAGGTAAAGGAGCTGAACAAAAAAGGTCAGCCTGTTCTTATAGGGACTGTATCTATAGAAAAAAATGAGGTTCTTTCTGAGTATATGACAAAATACGGTGTTCCTCATCAGGTTTTAAATGCCAAGAATCATGAACGAGAAGGAGAGATAATAGCTCATGCCGGTCAAAAAGAGGCGGTTACCATTGCCACCAATATGGCGGGAAGGGGAGTTGATATAAAGTTGGGAGGCGTTGATGCTGGCGAGAAGGAGAGTGAGGAGGTTAAGGGTTTAGGCGGTCTGTATATAATTGGAACTGAGCGCCATGAAGCACGGCGCATAGATGATCAGTTGCGAGGTCGTTCCGGAAGGCAGGGGGACCCCGGTGAGACTCAGTTTTATGTTTCACTTGAGGATTCTCTGATGAGGGTTTTTGCCTCTGATGCTATGAAGAATATGATGGGTACTTTTAAGGTGCCGGAAGATCAGTCAATAGAGAATCGTTTTATTACTCGCTCTTTAGAGAAAGCTCAGGCTAGAATAGAAGGTTTTCATTTTGATGCCCGTAAACAGATACTTAAGTATGATGATGTGCTTAGTCATCAGAGAAGGTCTGTTTATGATGAGAGAAAGAAAATTCTTTTGGGTGACAGGGATAAAATAGAGGACTTTATAGAACGAGCCAAGGAAGTTATGACACCAGAGCAAAAAAGCTCTCTTGAGGAGTTGCAAAACAATAATGACGAAGAAGCCTTTTATGAAATAGCTCGTAAGACTATTTTGCAGACCATCGATATCTTCTGGATGGAGCATTTGGAGATGATGAACTATACGCGCTCTAGTGTTAATTTGCGCGCTTATGGGCAGAGAGATCCTTTAGTTGAATATAAAAGAGAAGGACTAAGGCTTTTTAAGGAGATGAGAGAGGGCGTAGTTGAAGAGGTGGCGAACCTTCTGCCTTATGCCGATAGAGGGGTAAAGGAGGTACAGAAACCCTCGGGGCTAAAAGAGATACACAAGGCGGGTTCTGTACTGGCAGCGGCAGGCGGCAACAAGAATTCCGGAGGTTCTTCAGGTACTTTTGAGAACAAGGATGATAAAGTGGGAAGGAATGACCCTTGTCCTTGTGGTTCGGGCAAAAAATACAAAAAGTGTCATGGGAAGTAGCACGTTTTTGTAATTAAGATATAGATCCGAAATATTAAAATATAGACAACCAAAGAGTAAGGGGTGAAACCCGTTTGATTGTCTTCATCTCTCTGTATTTGTAAATTTTTATGATAGCCGGTCTTGTAGAAACTCTGGAGGTAATAATAAGGTCACTTGGAGTTTGGGGTGTTCTGGCTGCTTCTTTTATTGAGGAGATCGTTGCACCACTGCCTTCGCCGGTAGTGATGACCACTTCTGGCTTTTTCTTGCTTGAAGGCGATCTTTCTTTGCAGTTCATTTTTACGTTGGTTTTTGGGGTGGCTATTCCTTATGGTGTGGGAGTTACGCTTGGTTCTTTTTTCCTCTACGGGATATTTCGTGTTTTTGGAGAAGATGCGGTTAGAAGATGGGGTAGCTGGTTTGGTATATCTTGGAGTAAGGTGGAGGATATAAAGAAGAAAATGGATAGATCTAGATGGGATGAAGCTACGCTTTTTTTCTTACGGGTAATTCCGATCGTTCCCAGTGCCGTTCTTGCTTCGGTGTCTGGTCTGATAAAAATGAACTTTTTGAAGTACACTCTTATTACTTTAATTGGGGTTACTTTGCGAGCCTGTATGTTTGCGAGTTTGGGTTGGTACTTGGGAGAGGCTTATAGAAAGTATGCAAAAACAGTAGGGGAGATAGAGTCTATAATAGGGTACGGTTTTCTTTTCCTGTCTTTGAGTTTTTTGATCATTATGTTCATTTATACACAGGCAAGACGCAAAAATGTGATAAAATAACTTACGTAATTTAAGTAAAGCGTTCATACATATTAGGCGTTCATGCTAACAGCAAAAGCACAACTAAGGTTCCTTCTGGTTCTTGCCTTAGCGGCAGTTCTATTATCTTTTTTTATAATACAACCATATCTACCGGCGCTTTTCTTGGCGGTGGTTTTTGTTATAGCCTTTATACCTGTACATCGATCTGTTCGCAGGATGTTAGGGGGAAGGCATAATCCTTCTGCAATGATAAGTACTCTTTTGGTTCTTTTGGTAATATTTATCCCTATAACCTTATTTGGTTTTTTGCTTTTCCAAGAAACCCTTTCTCTTTATGAAGGAGGTGTTTCCGAAACAGCTGTAGCCGAAATAGTTGAAAATGCCACTCTCTCTTTGGAGGGTAAGTTATCTGAGTTTTTTCCGACTGCTGAAATAAACATACGTCAGTATACGGATATAGATGAAGCTATAGCCCAGGTACCGGCAACGGTTGTTAATTATTTTGACAGAATATTTGCAAGTATTTTGCGGATAGGAGTAGGACTCCTTTTAATGATCTTGGGAATGTTCTATCTGTTTAGAGATGGCGGAAAACTTATAGATAAAATAAGAAAGGTAAGTCCTCTTAAAAAAGAGTATACCAATACTATTATCTCAAAGACCGTGGAAACCGTTAATGCTGTCATAAGAGGACGCTTACTTGTAGGGATCATTCTCGGCTTTTTTATTGGAATAGGTTTTGCTCTCTTTGCTTTGCCTGGACCGGTCTTTTGGGGTTCAATTGCTGCCATAGCCTCAATGTTGCCTTTACTTGGCCCTATGTTGATAATTATTCCCGCGTCTTTAATACTCTTTTCTATGGGTTCCGCTTGGTCGGCAATCGGTATACTGGCTTGGGGAATAATAGCTGTTATTGTGGAAGAATATTTGGGCGCTATACTCATAAATCAGCGAATGAATATTCATCCCTTTTTGGTTTTACTTTCCGTTATTGGCGGAATGAGTTTTTTCGGTCCCGTGGGGTTTGTGGTTGGGCCGGTTGTTTTAGCTTTGTTGTTTGCTATACTGGAAATATATCCGCTTCTCACTAAGCCGGACGCGTATGAAAATTGATCTTATGCCGATGAATAAAATTATGATTAGAAATAAGACAAAACACTTATGAAAGTTCTGATGTTCGGCTGGGAATTTCCTCCTCACAATAGTGGAGGTTTAGGAGTTGCTTGTAAGGGCATAGTGGATGCTCTCTGTGATAAAGGTACTACTGTTTCTTTTGTGCTTCCTACAAAGGTCCCTCTGTCACCGTCGGATAGTAATGTCCTTTTTGCTGATAAGGGGAAGGAGATGCTCTCTGCCAGGGGGGTTGATGTGCTTTTAACTCCTTATATTACTTCAGATGTTTACGATGAAGAAAAGATAAAGGAGGACAAAAAAAAGAGCGGAAAGAAAAAGAAACGTTCTTCCGGTTATGCTAAGAACTTAGTAGAGGAAGTCTATCGTTACGGGGAGCTGGCGGGAGATATTGCCGAGAGCGAAGAGCATGATGTTATTCACGCGCATGATTGGCTTTCTTTTGAGGCTGGAATAGCCGCTAAGGAGGCCAGCGGCAAACCTTTTATAGCCCACATACATGCCACTGAGTTTGATCGGTGTGGTGAAAATGTTAATCCGAGGGTTTATGAAATAGAGAGAAGGGGATTACACGCAGCTGACTGTGTTGTTGCCGTTTCTTCTCTTACTAAAGATATAGTTGTTAATAAGTATGGCGTACCGGAGGAGAGAGTTACAGTGGTTCACAATGGCATAAGAGAGGAGGATTACAGCGGGGCCTTGGAAGAGTCTCCCGCTTCTGTGGTAAGCAGAATAAAAGATCACGGTTACAAGATCGTTCTCTTTGTTGGCAGAATAACCTTCCAAAAGGGTCCGGATTACTTCGTTAAGATGGCCAAGAAGATCAGGGCTTACGAACCCAACACCTTCTTTGTGGTCTGTGGTTCCGGGGATATGGAAAATCAGATGATCCGTGAAGCGGCCGCAGCCAAAATGTCTGACAGGTTTATATTTACCGGATTTTTAAGGGGGCAGGCCCTAAATACCGTTTACAAGAATGCTGATATATATATTATGCCTTCCGTTTCCGAGCCTTTTGGCTTAACTCCGCTTGAGGCAATGATACAGAATACACCGGTTTTGATATCTCGTCAGTCGGGAGTTAGCGAAGTTGTTGATCATGCCCTTAAAGCCGATTTTTGGGATGTTGATGATATGACCAATAAAGTTGTTTCTGTCTTGAAGAACCCATCTCTCTATCAGTGCCTTCGTTCTAACGGAAAAGTAGAGGTCTCTCGAATTAATTGGTATCCGGCCACTGATAAACTTATCTCTCTTTACAGAAAAATGGCGAGTTAAAGAACGCTCTTTTACCTGTTTGCCGGTAAGGTCTCTTTTGGTTTTAGTTGAACGTTGTGTACTCTAAACATCTTGTTCACATTGCTTTATGCGCCTCTCTCAAGTTATTATATCTAACAGATGTTTAGCTTTTGATATCTCTTTAATCTTTTTAATTAAATAATTTATGGCATCCATTTGCTTCTATTTTCAAGTACACCAGCCTTTTAGGATAAAAAAATACGGTATATTTGATATCGGGAGCACTGATTATTTTGATGATGACAGTGAGACGGATCTTAATAATAAAAGGATATTAAAAAAGGTTGCCAATAAGTGCTATCTTCCGGCTAATGCCGTGTTAAAGGATGTTCTGCAGAAAAACCCGGAGTTCAAAGCCAGCTTCTCTTTTTCGGGTGTTTTTCTGGAGCAATGTGCTATGTATGCCCCCGAGGTTCTAGAGTCTTTCAGGGAACTTATTGATACTGGCAGAGTAGAGGTAATGAGCGAGACTTACTATCACTCGCTCGCCGCGCTTTACTCTCAAAAGGAGTTTGAAAAGCAGGTCAAGCTCCACAGTGAGGCTATAAAGGAGATATTCGGTTTAGAGCCCAAGATTTTCAGGAACACCGAATTGATCTATAGCAATGACATTGCTCAAGAGGCTCGTAGAATGGGATTTAAGGCGGTTTTGGCCGAGGGGGCTGATCATGTCTTAGGCTGGAGGAGCCCTAACTTTGTTTATACTCCTCCCGGGGTAAAAGACCTGCCTCTTCTTTTGAAGAATTACAGACTTTCAGACGATGTGGCTTTCAGGTTCGGGGAAAGGGGGTGGAAAGAGTATCCGCTAACAGCCGAGAAGTTTGCCAGCTGGGTTACTTCGCATAACGGTAGCGGAGAGGTTATAAATCTGTTTATGGATTACGAAACTTTCGGTGAACATCAGTGGGAGGACACCGGTATATTTGAATTCTTAAGACATTTTCCTTCAATGTTCTTAAAACATAAGGATAATGATTTTGTCACTCCTGCCGAGGCAGTGGAAAAGTACAGTCCTGTTGGGGAAATAGATGTGCCGAATTATGTTTCCTGGGCGGATGTTGAGAGAGATATTTCCGCATGGCGTTCCAACGAGATACAGCATGATGCTCTAAGGTGTATATATGACATGGAGCGTGATGTTGTTGAACTTGATGACCCTGCTATTTTGCATACCTGGAGAAAACTTCAGACTTCTGACCACTTTTACTATATGTGTACTAAGTGGTTTCAAGACGGTGATGTTCATAAGTACTTTAATCCTTATGATTCTCCCTATGAAGCTTTTATTGCTTTTTGTAATGTGGTAAGTGATCTTAAATTACGCATAGAAAGCAAAAAGAAAGAAGATTCTGTTGACCTTAAAAATAAAGAAGTGTTAGAAAAAGAAATTTAATATTTATGGGAAAAGATAAAGAAAATAAAAAAAGTTTATGGAATATGTTCTTTGGTGTCCTCGATGACGAAGAGGATAAAGATGTTTATCCGGAGGAGGACTATGAGGACGACGAGGACGATAACCTAGCTTCTGTTCTGGAAGGAAAAGATAAAAAAAAGAGTAAAAAGAGTAAAAAGATAGTCCCCGTTTTTGAAGATTCTAAAGAGCTCTCTTTTGGTAACGATGATGATAGAGGGAATGAAGAGGGTAAAGGAGATGACGTTAAAGAAGAAGCGGAAGAGGGGATAAAAGGAGAGGATAATAAAGAAAGCTTTTCAGCAGAAGAGTTGGATCGTCGTTTTATAGCACCTGCTGAACATTACTTCTTTGTTCACAACGGCCCCACTCTCAAGGATCTATACGATCTGGAGTATTACTTGGGCACCATAACTGAAGATCAGCTTCGACATCATGTAAAAGAAGACGACAATGATTTTGCCAACTGGGTAAGGGGTGTTTTTAAAGAAGAGAACTTGGCGGCTGAACTTGAGCGTGCCAAAGATAGAGATACTATGTGTTCTATATTAAGTAGCTTTTTAAATTCAAGGTGATATTTTATGTCTCGCCCTTTGGTCTTTGGAAACGGAATGATACTGGTTGGCTTGGATAGGTATGCCCAAGTAAGGGACTTTTACTTTCCTTATGTTGGCTCTGAGAACCACATTGGGAGAAGAGATGTTCATAAGGTAGGAGTTTGGGTGGATGGTGAAATGAGCTGGTTCTCTGAGGAGGAGTGGCATATTGAAAATCGCTATAAGGAGGAGATGATGACCTCTGATATAACCGCTCACAATGAGAAGATGCGTCTGACGGTTCGCTTTTCCGATGTTGTTTATAATGAGAAGAATATTTTTCTCCGTTCCATAAACGTTGAAAATCACGATGAACGTAAGCGGGAAGTTAAGATATTTTTCAATCAACAGTTTGAAATATCACAAACATATTATGCCGATACAGCTTATTACAACCCGGCTCTCAGGGCCCTTATACACTACAAAGGTCGGAGAGTTTTTCTAGTTGGCGGCAGAAACAGTAAAGGAGAGTTCTTTTCTGAATACTCTACCGGTCTTTTTAATATAGAAGGAAAAGAGGGGACATGGAAAGACGCCGAAGATGGAAAGCTTTCTAAGAATCCTATAGAACATGGAGCTGTTGATTCTACATTGGGTATAGTAATGGACATTGAAGCCAGGGAGAGTGAGCAGGCTTACTATTGGATATGCGTAGGCGAAACTCTCGGTGAGGCTGAGAGATTACAGGACCATCTTCTGCATAAAACTGAGGATCATATAATAGAGACGACTAGCAATTTCTGGCAAGCATGGGTTAATAATTTTGACCTATCATTTGAAGGGCTTTCAAAGGAGGTAGTAGATCTTTTCAAGAGGTCTCTTTTGGTTATAAGAACTCATTGTGATAATAGAGGGGGCATAATAGCTTCAGGAGATTCCGCTCAATTTCAGTACGGAAGAGATACGTATAGTTATGTATGGCCCCGTGACGGTGTTTTTATAGCTCTTAGTATGGATAAAACGGGATATT
This sequence comes from Patescibacteria group bacterium, assembly GCA_051747785.1. GTDB lineage: Bacteria > Patescibacteriota > Minisyncoccia > Phycocordibacterales > CSBR16-193 > SKVL01. Next base: position 14,817 of record JBNJGN010000004.1, read on the forward strand.
CAGAGATACCGGAACGTTTTTATAGATTTTGCAATAAGGTAATGACCCAAGGTGGTTATATGTTACACAAGTACCAGCCGGACATGTCCTTGGGAAGCTCGTGGCATCCTTGGACTCAAGGAGAAACCCCTCAGCTTGCTATCCAGGAAGACGAGACCGCACTGCTTCTTGTTGGTTTATGGGAGCATTATCGTTTTAGTAAAAACTTGGAATTTGTTGAGGAACTTTATAACCCTTTCGTTAAAAATGCAGCGGAATTCATTATTAGCTATCGTGACAATGATACCGGCTTACCCAGGCAGAGTTATGATCTTTGGGAAGAGAATTACGCTGTGTCAACTTTTACAGCCTCCACGGTTTACGGAGCACTGATAGCTGCTTCTAAATTCGCCGATCTTTTGGGTAAGGAGGAAGAGCGTGATAGGTATGCACATATAGCGGAAGAGACAAGAAAAAGAATAATTGAACATCTCTATGATGAAGAAAAAGGTGTATTTTATAAGTCAGTTCGCCTTGAAGAGGGTGGAGTGGTTCCTGATCACACTGTAGATTCGAGTTCAATTTACGGGTGCTTCCGTTTCGGCGTACTTTCGGTGGATGATGAGAGAATGGAGAGGGCTTTTGAGAATACCAAAAAAGCCATCTCTGATCCGGTGCCGGTTAGTGGTTTTGTTCGGTACGAAAATGACAAGTATCATGCTCCTGAAGGAGGTTATGAGGATGTGCCCGGTAATCCGTGGTTTGTGACCACTCTTTGGATGATTCAGTATAAAATTGCACGCTCCTCTTCAGAGGATGATCTGCAGTTTGTAAACGACGAGCTGATGTGGTGTGTAGATAAAGCTCTTACTAGCGGAGTGCTGTCCGAACAGGTCAGTCCTTATACGGGTGAGCAGCTTTCGGTGGCTCCTCTGATATGGAGTCATGCTGAGTTTGTTTTGGCTGTTATAGAGTATTTAAATAAACTCAAGGAAATTAGAGGAGAGCAGTAACATATTATTAATATTTACTGTATCTATTTTTCACTATTTTGTGTTAAAATAGCTCTAATGTCAGTAATAATAGCCAAATGGTTAGTAGGCGCACTTTCTGTAATGTTGGTAGCCGAGGTCTTGGATGCCGTATCGGTATCTGGTCCTTATATCGCTCTGATAGTGGCTTTAATATGGGGTTTTATGAATATTTCTGTAAGACCTATTTTGATCTTTATAACTCTTCCCTTGAATATATTAACTTTCGGTCTTTTTACCTTCATGATAAACGGATTACTTTTGCTGTTTTTGGCCTCTTTTATAGACGGGCTTTCGGTTGATGGATTCTGGTGGGCGGTATTAGCCGCCGCTCTGGTGGCTGCTGTTAATTGGGTTGGTAATAGGATGATACTTTCTATAGCTAAGGTGGATTCTGAGTAGTGTTTGCTTGTCAAAAAAAGAATGTAAGTCCATACTGGGTTTACTCTTTTTGAGTGATTAAAAGTTTATTAGATGAATTTATAAAATAATGAGTATTAAGATAGTTACACATAATGGCCACTATCATAGCGACGACATTTTTGCGGTGGCTGTTTTATCCCTTTATTTGAAAGAAGAGGAAAATGAAATAGAGGTAATAAGAACTCGTGATGAGGAGGTAATAGAAAAAGCGGATTTTGCCGTTGATGTGGGCGGATCCCATGATCCAGAAAATGGCCTTTTTGATCATCATCAAGAAGAGGGAGTGGGTGCTCGCGACAACGGGGTGCCTTATGCCGCCTTTGGCCTTGTTTGGAAGTACTACGGCGTTGATCTCGCCGGTGGACAGGAGGAGGCAGAGACTGTTGATCGTAAACTGGTTCAACCTATTGATTCCGAGGACAATGGAGTGAAAGTGTCGCAAAATGTTTTTGAAGACATCTCCCCTTATACCGTGCAAGACTTTTTCTTCGCTTTCTTGCCGACCTGGAGGGAGGCGGACGCTGTAGATGTGGATAAAGTTTTTATGAACTGTGTTGATATAGCTAAAAGTGTGCTTAAAAGAGAGATAGTAAAAGCTAAGGATGAAAAGTATGGCAAAGAGATGGTAAAGAAAAGTCTGAATGAATACTCTGGAGAGAAGGTTGTCGTTTTAGATGATTACTATCCTTGGAAAGATGCTGCCGTAGAACACTCAGATCTTCTCTTCATGATCTATCCTAGTTCTCAGGGCGATTCTTGGCATGTTCAAGGTGTTCCGTCTGAGAGGGGTTCTATGGATACACGTCTTTCTTTTCCTGAGGAATGGAGAGGTAAAAGAGAGTCGGAAATTCCCGATGTAACAGGAGTTGAGGATGCCCTTTTCTGCCACAAAGCCGGCTTTTTGGCTGTGGCCAGGTCAAAGGAAGGAGCGCTGGATCTGGCCTATAAGGCGCTGGAAAATAATGAATAATATATGGCTTTTACTGATGAAATAACAATAAGCTTAAAAGCCGGAAAGGGAGGCGACGGCGTCGTTCGCTGGAGGCACGAGAAATATAAAGAGAAGGCCGGTCCCAGCGGAGGCAACGGCGGACGCGGTGGCAGTGTCAAGGCTGTAGCGGTCAGGGACATTTTCCGTCTTTCTCACTATGCCCAGTTTCCGGAGCTATCGGCCCAAGACGGAGAGGAGGGCATGAAAGAAAGCAGAACCGGAGGCGGGGGAGAGGATCTGGTGCTTGAGCTTCCGGTGGGCTCTGTTATTACTAACACTAAAAGCGGAGAAAGGTTTGAACTTTTAAAAGAGGGGAAGGAAGTCCTGCTTTTAAGGGGAGGTAAGGGTGGCTTTGGTAATGAATACTTTAAAAGCTCCAGGAACGTAACTCCTAAAGAACAAACTGACGGCAAGCCCGGAGAGAGCGCTGATTTTCATGTTGAACTGCGTTTAATAGCCGATATAGGGCTTGTTGGTTTTCCCAATGCCGGTAAATCAACTCTGTTAAATTCTCTTACGGGGGCTAAAAGTAAGGTTGGTAGCTATAAATTTACCACTCTTGAACCTTATTTAGGTGATTTGCATGGAGTGATAATTGCGGATATTCCGGGCTTGATAGAAGGTGCTTCCCAGGGGCGTGGTCTGGGGCATGCCTTTTTAAGGCATATATCCAGGACAAGGTTACTGGTCTTTTGTATTTCGGCTGACTCCGAAGATGCAGTCAAAGAGTACGAAGCGGTGAAAGGGGAGTTAGAGAGTTACGATGTATCAATGCTTGAAAAGCCGGCCGTGCTGGTGATCACTAAGTCTGATGTTGTTGATGAGAATTATTTGGAGAAAATAAAAAAAGAAACTTCCGCCAAAACCGGTCTTTCAGTCTATTCAGTATCAATACTTGATGATGAGAGTGTTAAACATCTTTCCGGAAAGCTGACTGATTGGGCGGAAAAAAAGGATGAACAGCTTTCTTGAGTTTTGGATTTGCCATTTTTGGTGTGTGGCTTTATTGTTTAAGTAAATAAAACATCTTATGAAAAATTATAAACCTACCATTGGCTTGGAGATACACGCTCAACTGCATACAAAGAGCAAGATGTTCTGTCGCTGTATCAACGATCCTGACGAGAGAAGGCCTAACGTTAACATATGTCCCATATGTACAGGACAGCCCGGAACTTTGCCTGTGGCCAATAAAGAGGCTATAAGAAAAATGTTGCAGATAGGTGCCGGTTTAAACGGAGAACTGGCTGATTTTACGGAGTTTGATAGAAAGCATTACTTCTATCCGGATATTCCCAAGGGTTACCAGATAAGCCAGCATCAACATCCTCTTGTTAAAGGCGGAGAGCTCTCAGGGGTTACGCTAACAAGAATACACTTGGAAGAAGACACTGCTCGTTCTACTCATGATAGAAAAGGTGGAACCTATATTGATTTTAACCGCTCTGGTTTGCCTCTTATGGAGCTTGTTACTGAACCGGAAATTGAGAGCGGTAAAAAGGCTGCCCAAGTTGCCAAAGAACTGCAGCTCTTGCTTCGTTATCTTGATGCCGGTAAGGCCAATATGGAAAAGGGGGAAATGAGAGTTGAGGCAAATCTTTCAGTCAGTGATTCCGAGAAGCTTGGAACCAAAGTGGAGGTTAAAAATCTTAACTCATTTAAGGCCGTTGAAAAGGCGGTGGCTTTTGAGATAGAAAGGCATATAGATCTACTGGAGAAAGGTGAGAAGATAATTCAAGAAACGAGAGGATGGGACGAGGAGAAGCAGATAACAGTCTCGCAGAGAAAGAAAGAGGAGTCACACGATTATCGTTATTTTCCCGAACCGGATATACCTCCGTTCGTTCTATCTGAATTTGAAGAATTCTCATTGGATTCCATAAAAAGATCCCTTCCCGAGTTGCCTTGGGATAAAAGAGACAGATACAAGAAAGATTTTAATTTACCGGATGAACAGGTGGAGGTTTTTATCAACTCTCCTGTTTTAGCTTTATTCTTTGAGGATGTAATAAAAGAGATATCCTCAGTGGATAAAGAAGCGATTAAGAAAGTGGTTAATTACATTGCCACTGATCTTGTGGGTTTAATGAAGGAAGAGGAAAAGGGCGAGGTACCTTTTTCTTCGTCTCAGTTTGCTGAATTAATGAACATGATAATAGATAGTGAGCTCTCTTCCAGGGGAGGTAAGGATGTACTATCTTATATGTACAAAGGTGATAAGGGTTCGGCGCGTGAAATAGCTGAAAGATATGAACTTATTCAGTCCAGTGATAGCGGTGAACTTGACTTTTTGGCTGAGGAGGTCATAAAAGAGAATACTCAAGTAGCTGAGGATTATAAAGGGGGAAAAGAGAGCTCTCTACAGTTTCTTGTGGGCCAGGGCATGAAAAAGAGTAAAGGATCTGCCAATCCAAAGATGTTAAGTGAAGCGTTGAAAGAAAAACTGAGCTAATGAAATTTTTGTAAAATAAAACCTCTCGCTTAAAGCGAGAGGTTTTATTTATGTGGTCTGTATCTGTAAGCCGAATTCTGTAACCCGCTCTTTTAAATTTCGCTACCTTGATCATCTCATTTATCACTCTCTGTCTGAATAGTCTGGCTAAATAACAAAATCTAAAAGAGCGGGGTGACAGTCATTTATCTGGGATGAATGTTGCCATTCACCTCAAGCGGCACTCCCCGCTCTTTTAAATTTCGTTGATATTAATCTGAACCACTTTTACTAATTTATAAGCGAACTATCTATCTGTCTAACGAAATCTAAAAGAGCGGGGCACGGCCTTGCACTCGGTAAGGATTTAGCCGTTTCACCTCTCCGTTGCCGGAGAGTTATTCCCGGAGGGAATCCTCTGCCTTTCGGCTTCGGCGTCACTGCTCGCACCTCTCCCTACACTTTACTAGTAAAGTGTAGGGGACGGGTGTTACCCGCTACCATTTTAGACGTTTTAAAGAACGAATGAGTGTTCGGACTTTCCTCCCCGCTCTTTTAAATCCCGTTACGACTTTTTTCTTATACAGGTATTTAATTTAACAGGCCCTAAAAGAGCGAGGCGACTGTCCGATACAGACCTTTTATATTATACAATATAATATTCAACTGTTCAATAGTATGTTATATCCAATCAAGGTCTAACTTTTTCAATTTCTCGAGGATTTTGTTATAATAGCACTTATGGAAGAGGATAAGAAAATGGGTTCCCTTCATCCCGTAACAGCATTTATACAGGAAGCTCATCTCATATTCAGGGATATGGGTTTTTTGATTGCCGAGGGACCCCAGATGGAGACCGAGTATAACAATTTTGATGCCTTGAATGTGCCCGCCGACCATCCAGCTCGTGATCAACAGGATACCTTCTGGATAAAGAATCCAAAAGATGAAAGAGTTCTTTTAAGGTCTCAAACATCTGACATTCAGATCCGTTACATGACGGATAGTAAACCGCCCTTTAGGTTAATTTCACCTGGTAGGGTTTATAGGCAGGAGGCTACCGATGCCACTCATGAAGTACAGTTCCATCAGATAGAGGGGTTGGTGGTAGAGAGAGGTGTTAATCTAGGACACCTAAAGGGCGTACTAGATAGCTTTCTTAAAAAGGTTTTCAATGACGAAGATCTAGTTACTAGATTTAGACCCGGTTACTTTCCCTTTGTTGAGCCCGGTGTTGAGATAGATATATCCTGTACTTTTTGCGGAGCTGAAGGGTGTAGTATATGTAAAAAAACCGGCTGGATAGAGGTGCTGGGTGCGGGTATGATCCATCCTAATGTTTTCTCTGCTGTAAATATTGACCCTTCTAAATGGAAGGGTTTTGCTTTTGGACTATCTCCGGAGCGTATTTTAATGTTAAGACATGGCATAAACGATATCCGCTGGTTCCATTCGGCTGACCTTCGCTTTATTAGGCAGTTTTAGTTATCTGAGTATTTATGAAAGTACAATTATCCTGGCTACAAGACCATATCCAAGAAGAATTACCTGATCCAAAAGAGTTGGCTCGGACACTCTCGCTTAGAGCCTTTGAGATAGAAGGAATAGAAGGCGAGGGGGGTCAGGCTGTTATTGATGTTGATGTTCTACCTAACAGGAATCATGACTGTCTTTCACACAGAGGTGTTGCCAGAGAGACAGCTGCTATATACGGACTTACTCTAAAAGAAAGCAGCATAACCGGAGTAAAAACAGAAGATATAGACATTAAGGTGGATATAAAAGAAAAGGATCTGTGTCATCGCTATATAGCCGTGCCTGTTTTAAATATTAAGATAGAATCTTCCCCAAACTGGCTAAAGGATAGATTGGAGGCTTTAGGTGAGAGGTCAATAAATAACATCGTTGATATTACTAACTTTGTTATGTTTGATACCGGTCAGCCTTTGCATGCTTTTGATAGGGATAAGTTGGATGGAGAGACCATCACTGTTCGTAAAGCTAAACCGGGCGAGTTATTTATTACCCTTGATGGCAATGAGATGGAGTTAAAAGGAACGGAGTTGGTTATTGCCGATGAGGTTTCAGTGATCGCTTTGGCTGGAGTGAAGGGGGGTAAGAAAGCTGAAGTTGATGATGGCACGCGCAATATAGTTCTGGAGTCGGCTTCTTTTGATCCTGTTTCTGTGAGGAAAACTTCTCGTAATCTTGATCTTTTAACCGAATCTTCCAAGCGTTTTGAGAATAATGCAAGTCGTGAACTTTCACTTGAATCGGCTAAAGAAGCTATGCTAATGATAAAGCAAATAGCTGGTTTAAAGGATGTGTCTGTGGGTCAACCGGTGGATGTGTATCCGAACCCGATACACCCATGGTCTGTATCAGTTCCTCTGTCTGAAATAGTCAGTATTTTGGGAATAGAGATAAGTGAAGAGAGGGCTAAAAGTATATTGGAAGGCCTTAAATGCAAAGTCTTGCTCAAAGATGGGGCATTAGAGGTTGAACCTCCCGTGGACAGGATAGATCTTACAATACCGGAAGATATTATTGAGGAAGTGGGGCGTATCTATGGCTATGAGCATCTTGATCCGGCCCCTCTTAAGTCTTTTTCAGAGAGTGTTCCTATAAACAAGCATTTTTACTACAAAGCCAAGATATCTTCCTTTTTGCAGAGTAATGGTTTCTCGGAGATATTTACATACTCTATAAGAGATAAAGGTAAAGTAGAGCTTGCCAATCCTTTGACTTACGATAGGAAGTTCCTAAGAGATGAGATAGCTTCTGATATGGGAAAAGCACTTGATCTTAATGAGCGCAATATAGAGCTTATCGGAGATGATAGAGTTAAGATCTTTGAAATAGCTAATGTTTTTACTCAGGAGGTGGAGAAAACCCATCTCGCCTTGGGGGTTAGGAATGTTAAGAAAAAACAGAAGCCAAAGCAAGATGAATTTATAAAGGAAACTCTAAAAGAACTTTCTTTGGAATTGGAGAAAGATATTGAAGAGTACGGGTCTTTCGCCTCCGATGGAGTTTGGGAATGCGACTTGGATGATATGATAGAGCCTCTTCCTCAGCCACAGAGTTGGGATGTTCATGTGGATGAGACGGAGTCGCTTTACAAACCCATCTCTCCTTATCCTTTTGTATTGCGTGATATTGCTGTTTTTGTCCCTTCAGATGTTGGAAGCGCTGATGTTCTCAAGGTAATAGAAGAAAATGCCGGGGAACTTTTGGAAAATAAAAGGCTATTTGATGTTTACGAAAAGACGGATGAAAAAGGAAATAGCTGGATCTCTTATGCTTTCCGACTGGTTTTCCTCTCGCAAGAGAAGACACTCTCTGACAACGAAGTTAACGAGGTAATGGATGTCATAACGGATACTATTCATTCCAATAAAGATTGGCAGGTAAGATGATGATGTATGTCATTTCTTGTTAAGAATAAAAAGACCCTGCTTTTTTCAGTGGTCATATTTATTTTTTTGCTTTTTCTATCTGTTAAGGGAGATGAAGAACTTGATACTGTTGATATAAAGGTTGGTGAAACAGAGGTGAAAGCAGAACTGGCTAGAACAGAAAAAGAACTTATCAAAGGCCTGTCGGGCAGAGAGTCTATCGGAGAAGCCGACGGGCTTTTAATGGTCTTTTCCGAGGAGGATAGGCACGGTATTTGGATGAAAGATATGAACTTTCCTTTAGATATTATTTGGGCAGATCGGTCAGGTAGAATAGTTCATATAAAAGAGAGTGTTCACCCGGATACTTATCCGGATGTTTTTGTTCCAGATGAACCGGCGCTCGTGGTGCTTGAAGTTAAAGGCAAAAAGGCGGAGAAAGAAGGATGGAAGAATGGCGATCGGATTGACCTTGAGAACCTATCTTTTTGATTTAACCCTCCCATTTCTTTTTAGGATGTCCACATGTTCCAGGTTCTGCTCAAATCCTCTTTGTTTGAGCAGTGACTATGCGTACTTTTTGACGCTTCTGTCCAACATTTGAGCTTGTAAGGGGTGCCCTGGTTGTTACAATAAAAGTGTATTAATAGTAATCAAAATAGCAATGGCAGAAAACAAAAAGAAATACGTGGACATATCCGATCCCAAGAACACTAAAGGATTTATAGAAAAGGTTCAAAAGCGTGATGGTACCGAGTGCTCCTTTGATCTAAACAGAATAGCTAATGCCATTTACAAGGCAATGATATCGGCTGACGAGGGTTCCGACGTTGAGGCCAGTATGGTTGCTAATAAAGTCTTTGCCGATTTGGTTCGCATAAGTAAAAAACATAAGAGTTTTGTTCCGACTGTTGAGGGAATACAGGACACTGTGGAGAAAGAGCTCATTGTCGGGGATTATGTAAATTCAGCTAAAAAATATATTCTCTATCGGGAAAAGAGAGCAAATCTTCGTAAGCAAGGAATTAAGGTTTCGCAAAAGGTTAAAAAGCTTACAGAAGAGAGTCGTAAGTATTTACCCAACCCTCTTTCGGAGTTTATATATTACAGAACCTATTCTAGATGGATGGAGGAAGAGGGAAGACGTGAGACTTGGGTAGAGACGGTTGATAGGTATATGAATTTCATGAAGGAGAATATCAAAGATGCTTTAAACAAAGAGGAATATGAAGAGATAAGAGAGGCCATTTTAAAACAGGAGATAATGCCTTCTATGCGCTTGCTATGGAGTGCCGGAAAAGCTGCTCGCAGAAGTAATGCCTGCGGTTATAACTGTTCTTTTATCGCACCTAGAGAGCTCCGTGATTTTGGAGAGATAGTTTATCTATCAATGTGCGGATCAGGGGTCGGTTTTTCAGTTGAAAGTCAGCACGTTGAAGCGTTGCCTCAGATACATAAACAGACCGGAGAGAAGTTATCTACTCACGTCATTGCTGACAGTAAAGAGGGTTGGGCAGATGCTTTGGTTATAGGTTTGGAAACTTGGTTTTCCGGAAAAGACATAGATTTCGATTATTCTCAAGTAAGACCTCAGGGATCTAAGCTTAAAACTATGGGTGGTAAAAGTTCTGGACCGGCGCCACTGAAGGATCTGTTAAGATTTACTAGAGAAAAAGTTCTCTCCCGACAGGGGAGGAGACTCTCAACCGTAGATACTCACGATATAATATGCAAGATAGGGCAGGTTGTTGTTGCCGGCGGAGTTCGTCGAAGTGCTCTCATTTCTCTTTCTGATCTCGATGACTCGGGTATGAGGGATTCTAAAAAAGGCCAGTTCTATGTAACTCATCCTCACCGTACTATGGCTAATAACTCGGCTGTTTATAACGAAAAACCCTCGGCAACTGACTTTCTTGATGAGTGGCTTGCTCTAGTAAGGTCTCAGTCTGGAGAGAGGGGTATATTCAATCGCGGGTCTTTGGAGAAACAGTTGCCCAAAAGACGCTGGCAGACTTTCTCGGGTTATATTGACTACTCTGGTATAAATCCTTGCGGGGAAATAGTTCTTCGTTCCAAACAGTTTTGCAATCTATCTGAAGTAGTGGCCAGGGCGGGAGATACGAAAGAGGATCTTCTAAGAAAGGTAAGATTAGCCGCTATGTTAGGAACGTATCAGTCTTCGCTTACTGATTTTGGTTATCTTTCAGAAGAGTGGAAAAAGAACTGTGAAGAGGAGCGTCTATTGGGAGTTTCTGTTACAGGGCAGTGGGATTCAGAGGAAGCCAGGAGTGCTGACATGCTCAAGTCTCTTAAAAAGGAGGCTGTAAAAGTAAATCGCGAATTTGCTAAGAGGCTTAATATAAATCCATCTACTGCTGTTACCTGTGTTAAGCCTTCCGGTACTGTCTCTCAGTTGGTTGATGCTTCTTCCGGAATGCATCCGAGATATGCCAAGTACTACATTCGTAGAATAAGGATATCTTCAACCGATTCTCTTTTTCATATGCTAAGGGACCAGGGTGTTCCTTTTCATCCCGAGGTGGGTCAAAGTGTTGATAATGCTAATACCTATGTTCTGGAATTTCCGGTTAAAGCTCCTGAAGGGGCCATAACTAGCGGGGACTTAACTTCTCATGATCAATTGGAACACTGGAAGAAGGTGAAGCTGAATTACACCGAACATAACCCCTCTGTGACCGTTACAGTTGATGAGAATGAGTGGATCTCCACCGCTCATTGGATATATAATAACTGGGATATAGTAGGTGGGCTGTCTTTCTTGCCTAAAAGTGATCATGTCTATCAGTTAGCACCTTACGAAGAGATAGATGAGGAAAGATATAAAGAACTTTCAAAAAGGTTTACTGATATTGACTTCTCAAAGATCGTTACTTACGAAGGTGAAGATAATACCGAAGGAGCCAAAGAGTACGCCTGTGTTGCCGGCGGGTGCCCGATTTAGATAGAAATATATAATAAGATAACAGACCCCGTCTTTAGGCGGGGTTTTTCTTTGCTTAAAGATCTCTACACTGTGATAAAATATCTAGAGATGTTTAAACTGTTACAGAAATATTTTAAAAAGATAACTCTTTTAGTACCTGCTTTGGCGGTAATCTTTTCCTTATTGTTCCCTGTGTCCGTTTTTTCGGTTGAACCTGTTTATCATAACTTTTCCTTAACATATCCTATAGGCGAACTACAGCCGTCCGAAGGTGATATCATTATCCGTAACAGGTATAGCAACACTTTCCGGATATCCTCAATAGAGGATAGTGCCGACGTTTTTGGAGTTGTCGCTTCTGATGCGGCGTTGGTTTTTAGGACAGAAGACCCTGATTCGGTTCCTATAATGAGATTCGGGCAAACCGCCGTTAACGTTATATTAAAAAATGGTGATATAGAAAGAGGAGATAATATAACCACTTCGGAGGTGGCTGGTCATGGGCAGGCGCTTCAACCTTATCATAGGTATACTTTAGGCGTTGCTCTGGAGGGTTTAAGTGAAGAAGACGCCAGTGAGGAGGTGGTTACTCCGGACGGAGAGGTCTATCCCTCCGGGCAGGTAGTAGTGGACCTTAGGATAAGTTTTCATGGTTCGGGGATTGTAAATATCTCTCTGCAAGACATTCCTTCTGAAGCTGAACCACTTGAGGTTGGTGCTATGTTTCGTCAAAACTTTCAGACTATGCGCCGGTTAGGCCAGGAGGTGACGGAACAAACTCGCGATATCTTGGAGACAGAAGCTGGATCCGTAGCTTCCAGGCTCATTGAAACAGGAGGGGCGGTTACGGGGGCCATGATATCCTTCGGTGCGCTTTTCTTAAGTCCGATAACTGTTTTTGAGGTTTTTGCTTTACCTTTTAGAGTATGGGCGCTGTTCCTTGCCCTGTTTGGTATTAAAAGAAGATCTAGACCATGGGGTGTGGTGTATGACAGCGTGACCAAGCAACCTATTGATCCGGCTTATGTAATGCTGGAAGATGATAAGGGAAATGAAGTAAAGATGTCTATAACGGACATTGACGGACGTTATGGTTTCCTGGTGGAGCCTGGTAAGTATAAAATGATTGCTAACAAGACCAACTATATCTTTCCGTCTGAGAAGCTTAAAGATAGAAGGTCCGATGTTATCTATAACAATCTTTATTTCGGGGAGACCTTTGAGCTTAATGAGAAAAATGCCGTAATTGATAAGAACATTCCTATGGACCCACAGGATTTTGACTGGAATGAGTTTACCAAATTAAATAAAAAGATTCTGACCTATTATTCTTACGCTGATCTTTTCAAGGCTTTTATTTTTCAGTGGCTATTTTATACCGGTTTTATTATTTCCTTAGTTTCCGTTTTTCTGGTTCCCGATACTTATAGCTACGTTATACTGGGTATATATCTTTTTCTTTTCTTTTTACGTATCGTAGGGCTCAAACCCAGGCGCTATGGAAAGGTCGTGGAAAAGGAAACGAAAAACCCTCTGTCTTATGCTATTGTGCGCATATGCCTTAAAAGATCGGGAAGAGAGGTTTCTACCTCTGTGTGTGATGCTTACGGGCGCTACTTCGCCCTTGCCAGTAATGGAGAGTATTACGTGAAAATAGACAAGAAAAAAGGAGAGGAGGATTACGAGAATGTTTTCACTTCCGAGCCCTTCGAGGTGAAAGGGGGAGTAATAAGGAGAACTTTTAGGGTGTGATCTTATCTCTCAGAGTAATTTTCCCCGATTTACTTTATCCTTTTTATGTTAGTATGTTTATATGACCGGTGTATCGGTTGGTTTTGTGCATATTTCTTTTAAGATCCTTCCTTAATAAAATGAGTTCACGTTTATTGATCTTTATTCTTTCCTTTCTTTTGCTTGTAGCCTCGGGGGTTTTCTCTGATATTGCTTTAGCTCAGATAGGTCAGGGCATAGAGTCCGATGAAGGAGATATATCTCCGGGAAGTATCATATCCAGAGACCCCAGAAGTAATTACTTTCATCTCTCTAGGGATGTGAGTGACCCCAATATATTTGGTGTTGTCGTGGAAAAACCTATTGCCAATATTCGTCCTGACGAGGAAAGTAATATATCGGTTTTAAGAACAGGCGAAGTAAGAGTTAGAGTTATCTTAAAAGAGGAGGGTATTGAAACAGGGGACTACATAACAACCTCGGAAGTTGAAGGATTGGGAATGCGCGCCAGCGATGAACATTCCAATGTTTTAGGAGTGGCTCTTGAGGACTTTACCTCAGAGGACGCAGAGTCATCAGTTGAGCACCAAGAGCAAGAAGTGCCGGTAGGGCTAATATTGGTTGATCTTCAGATAGGGAGTCGGCAGAGGGAGGGGGGCTCTGTGCCTCCTGGAGAGGATAATAATGGTTTGACCCCTTTAGGGTCACAGGTTGAGCACTATTTGGCTATGATAGCTCGGTATCTGGCCGCGGCTTTGGTGGCGGTTTCGGCCCTCTATCTTTCTTTCAGGTTCTTTAAATCAAACGTGGCGGGAGGTTTATCTGCGCTGGGTCGCAATCCTATGGCGCGTCAGTCCATACAGAAGATGATGCTTTTTAATATGTTCTTGGTTATAGTTATAAGTGTGGGGGGTCTTCTTCTGTCTGCTCTGATCCTTCTCATTCCGGTTTTTATTAGCAGGATAATATGATATTGCATTATAATATTGGTCAGTGGTAAGTAATTATTTACATTATGTTTGAAATGTTTGAAGAAATAGATCCCTTTTTTATACTCCTAACTTCTCTTATCGCTGCGGTGATTTTGCTTTTGCCTACCGCTATTTGGCTCTTTATTCTTTTAAAAAAACAGAATAAAGAGTATAAAGAGGTAATAAGAGATGCTGACTCGCGTGCCGAGGATATAGTAAGTAAAGCCAAGACAAGATCAAGAGAGATAGTAACAGAGGCGGACAAGCAAGCCAGTCGTTACTTATCTGAAAGAAAAACGGAAATGGATTCCATGCATACTGAACTTGTGGGACGGTTGGATAATTTAAAAGACGAAGCCCAAAAGAGCTTTTCCAAGAGTGTAGAAAAGGTTGATTCCTTTTCAGAAGAGATATCTGAGGAAGCCAAAAGAGAGATACGTTCATCTGTACAAAAAGCAAATACTTCTTTGGGTGAGGTTATAGATGGTATGAAAGAGCAAATAGAAAAAGATATGAAGAAAACCAAAGATAAGATCCCGGAGATTGAAAAACAGATCAGGGATCTTGAGGCTCTGAATGAAAATGCCAAAAAAAGCTTTTCTGAAAGCTCTGAGAAATTTATTAAGATCTCCAATGAAGCATCAGAAGAGGCTCACGATCATTTAATCGCCTCCGCTAAAAAGGCGGATGAGCTCATGGAAAACTTTACAGGGGAAGCTCGAAAACAGATTAAGGAAGATATTACCAAGACTGCCGAGGAGATGTCTTCAAACAGAAAGGAAATGGTCCGCCGCTTCAAAGAAGTTCTCAATAGTGAAATGGAAGAAGCTAGAAAGGAGTTGCAAGACTATAGAAAAGACAGATTAAGAGTAGTAGATGAGCATATTGTTACTTTGGTTGAGGAGACGGTGGCCATAGCTCTTAACACCGGACTTTCCAAAGATGACCACAGAGAGGCGGTAAAAAGTGCCTTGGAAGAAGCCAAAAAAAGAGGAGCTTTTGATAAATCCCGTTAATTTATGGATCCTTTTGAGGTCATTTTCTCCAATACCTATACCTATGCGGACTTTCGATACCGTCTGTCTGTTCTGCGAGAGTTTACGGAGTATATTTTATACACTAAAGAGAAGGAGAGCCTTTCTATTATGGAGAAGTTTGATCGTTTTTCCGGGGAAAAGGGGATGAGCTACGAAGATACAAAATTTTTCAAGGAATGGGGAGAGGATGTCTTTCGTAAAGTAGCCTTTGGAGGTGATATATATAAGACTCTTGAGAACATGGAGCAAAGATTCAAAGAGAGCCCTCTTTTTATACTAAGAGTACCGGTTAGTTTTTCTAAAGAAGATGATAGGTACTTTGGGAAGTGGGTGAGAGAGAACGTTGACAGTCGTGCTTTTTTAAAAATAAAAGTTGATGAAAGCGTAAATGCCGGTTGCGTTTTCAGCTGGAGTAACGATCAGTACAATATGAGTTTTGAAAGATTAAGGAAAGAAAGATACGATAAGATATCAGAACGGATCAGAGAGGTTTTAGATTCTAAAATGTAGAGATTTTCCACTTATGAATATCCTTAAACGATAGTATAATATAATAATGAGAGAAAAGTTTGCGAGCAAAGAGGTCGGATATGTGACTCAGGTAAATAACTATCTTTTAACTATAAAAGGTCTGCCAAGCGTAAGAGTCAATGATATTATCGCTGACAGAAAGAATAGAAGGGCGGTTATTCATTCCCTGTACGATGACTCTGTTAGAGCTTTATCTTTAAGCAAGGAACCTGTTGATCCCGGGGCGGAGTTTTTTCTAGATAGGGAAAGTGGGAGGATGAACATGGGCGATCACTTAAAGGGTAGTGTGGTTAACGCGTTAGGTAAAACTGTTGACTCCTCCGGAGGTAATGGGGTTTTGGGGGATAAAACTTCTCAGGAATTGGAGTTTGACGTGAAAGCCAAAAATATTGACTCCAGAGATTTTATAAAAGATCAACTTGTCACCGGTTTTGCTCTTATAGATACGATAGTTCCGGTGGGTAAAGGTCAGCGTGAACTTGTATACGGTCCCATACATAGCGGTAAAAGCGAGTTTTTGCAAAGTATTGTAATAAACCAAAAGAAACAGAAGAATATATGTATTTATGCAGCTATAGGTAAACCGTCTATTTTTACCTCTCGATTGATCAAGGTACTTAAAGACAATGACGCTCTTGATAACACCGTAATTCTTTCGGCTCTTTCTGATGAGCCTGCTCCTATGATAACCGTAGCACCCTCCACTGCTTTCCTTATAGCGGAGCATTTCTGTTCCAAAGGTGAAGATGTTGTTTTAATACTGGATGACCTGGGAATACACGCCAAGTATATAAGAGAGTCAGCTCTCTTATCTGGGCAGTTCCCCGGAAGAGAGTCCTATCCGGGTGATATTTTTTATCAGCATGCTCACCTTATGGAAAGGAGTGGTAGTTTTAATGAAAAACAGGGCAATGGAACTATAACTCTCTTTCCTGTTTTGCAGACGGATGTTGAGAGTTTTTCCAATATAATACCCACTAATCTTATGGCCTCTACTGATGGACATCTTTTCTTTTCAGCGGAGATGCATGCCGAAGGCTTTAAACCGGCGGTCTCTATATTGCAGTCTGTTACTCGAGTGGGACATATGACACATAATAACTTGCAAAGAGGTCTTTCTACTAAGCTTATGAATGTTCTATCGGAGTATCCTCGCCAACAGGAGTATAGTAGGTTCGGTACACAGATGAGTGAACACACTCGCGATATCCTTAAGAAGGGTAGAGTGATATATGAGCTCTTAAACCAAAACCACGGAGAGTTAATACCTCTTGGAACTCAGTTGGTACTTCTTTCGTTGGTTTTTACTTCATTTTTTGATGGCGATAAAAGAGATGTTGATTTTGTAAGGTTTGAACGTAAGAACTTGATAAAAGCCGCCAATGAAAGTGACATTCTTAAAAAGGCTAGAGAGCAGGCAGACTCGGGGGAGATCGGTGTTGAAGACTTTATTTCTCTCATAGAAGAGGGGGTCAAAGATCTGAGCGCTCTTTTTGATTCTAAAGGTAAAGATACAAGCTGATCTTCTGTCTGTTAACATTTTTTGTTTCTATGTCCATAATTCAAAAAACCAGAAAAGAATTGGAAGACATTCATTCCATTCAGGTGCTATCCGGTGTTATGAGGGATCTATCCGTTAGCAGAGTTCAGAAACTTCGCCAAGATTTCCAGGATAATCTTGATTTCTATAAAGAGATAGAGAGCTTTTTTAATCAGGTTCAAAGTTTGGTTAATCGCAATTACTCCGATATTGCCGCCGAGATGCGAAAGCGTCCAATCGCCAACATCGCTGTTACTTCCAATCACCGGTTCTACGGTGCACTAAATAAAGAAGTTATGGATCTTTTTTTGGAAAGCTGGGATAAAGCCGATGAGCATTTTGTTATAGGAAAAACAGGGCAGGGTTATATGGAAAGCAATGAACGTTATGATCAGTGCAAATTTATCTTTTTTGAAGAAGATAATCCTTCGCGCTGGGAAATGCAGAAGCTGATCAGTTTAGCTAAAGGGTATAGTAGGGCTGTTGTTTTCTTTCCTAAATATAAAACCCCTTTTCATCAGGAGGCAACAACTATGGACATCGTCCATTTAACTGAAAGGAAAGATGATGGTGATAAGAGTTTGGACCAGTTCATTTTTGAACCGGACCTTCCTCTAATACATGATTTTTTCTCAACTCAGGTTCAGTTTGTATTGATACAGCGTGTTATGCTAGAGACGGATCTCTCTCGTACGGCCAAAAGGCTCTTAAGAATGGATACTGCGGAGAGTTCTGCTACTGAGATATATTCCGAGAAGAAAAAAGAATTACGTGCTAACATACAGAGACAGCTTGATATTAGTCTTTTTGAATCAATATCCGGTCTAAAAAAATGGAAAGAGTAAAAAAACAAAAAAATAATAATCTGCTAGGGAGAGTGCAGGGTCTTAAGGGTCAGGTGGTAGAGATATCCTGTGAAACCGATTATCGTCCGGCAGTAAGAGAGCTTTTGGTGGCTGAAGATGATCCGGAAGCTTTTATGGAGGTGCATTCATATTCTGATGACCATACTATTAAAGCTCTTCTACTCTCTTCTGTTGATTCTGTATCCAGACATACCGGTGTTCTTACCACCGGAGGACAGATATCGGTACCGGTAGGAAAT
Source organism: Patescibacteria group bacterium (assembly GCA_051747785.1). Lineage (GTDB taxonomy): Bacteria > Patescibacteriota > Minisyncoccia > Phycocordibacterales > CSBR16-193 > SKVL01. The sequence continues at coordinate 32,929 of JBNJGN010000004.1, forward strand.
AGTGTCTTGGGAAGAGTCATTAATCTCTATGGGCAACCTCAAGATGAGAAGGGCATTATAGAAGCTACAAATAAACGATCTATCTACGCTGACTCGGATGATAGCGGAGATGGATTTGATACTTCTGAATTACAGATACAAGAAACCGGTATAAAGGCCATAGATTTCTTTGCTCCTTTACCCAAGGGCGGTAAACTAGGTATTGTTGGAGGTGCCGGTGTTGGGAAAACAGTTCTTTTAACTGAGCTTTTACATAACATAGAACAGAAAGGGAAGACGGTTTCAATATTTGCTGGTATAGGTGAGCGCATCAGGGAAGGGTATGAACTCTGGCAAACCCTTGAAAAGAATGGGCTTATAAAGAGAACAGCTATGATAATGGGGTGTGTAAACGAGAACGCTGCGGTGAGATTTAGGATCGCTTGGGCTTCAGCCGCTCTGGCGGAGTACTTTCGGGATAAAGAGAAAAAAGATGTTCTTTTTTTTGTGGATAATATGTTTCGCTTTGTCCAGGCCGGAGGAGAGATATCTACTCTTTTAGGCAATATTCCCTCGGAGTTTGGATATCAGCCGACCCTTCAGACAGAGGTGGCTCAGTTTGAAAATCGCATAAAAAGTAACTCTAACGGACATATCACTTCTGTGCAGACCGTATATGTTCCTGCAGACGAGATAAGTAACCCTGTAGTATCAACTACACTGCCTCATCTAGATGCCGCTGTTGTATTATCAAGAGATGTTGCTCAGGAAGGAAGACTCCCTGCTATAGACCCTTTCCGATCCCAGTCTTCAATTGTTTCTAGGGATGTTATTGGTAACAAACACTATGAAGCTACCACTAGAGCTGTAGAGTTATTAAATCAGTTTAGCCGTCTTGACAGGATCGTGGCTATAGTGGGAGAAGAGGAACTGTCTCCGGAAAATAGGAAGGTCTATAAGAGAGCTCAGCAGCTTATAAACTACATGACGCAACCCTTTTTCTCGGCCGAGGTTCACACTGGTCGCAAGGGTGTTACTGTTAAAAGAGAAGATCTGGTAAAAGATGTCTGCGATATTGTGATGGGTTCTTTTGATGAAGTATCTGCTGATAAGTTCAGATTTGTAGGTGACCTTCAAAGTGCAGGTATAAGAAACACTGATAAGTAATCAATTATATTCTTTATGCCGGTAATCCCACCGGTTTTTTTGTTTGCCAAAAATTAATTACGCTTTCATAATATATGGCTTATCTCGGCCTTATCTCGGTTATATCGGCTAATTCGTTAACAGTATTTGATGTTACAAGGTGAGGATTATTATCCTTTAGTAACCGTGACTTCTCTTTTTAGATAATAAAACAGTATCTGTGTACTTTTCTCTATAAGCACCTTTAAATAATTATTTTGTATCTGCGCTTCAGACTACTTAATAGGTATGCTTGTTATTATAAAAGGAGCAGCGACTTTTTATCTTTTGATGATCTCTGAGTATACTTAGCTGTTATGGAGCCATGCTTCTACTATTACTTTTAACTATTGGAAAAAGTAATAATAATGATGTTATCAAATAAGTAGTGGACATGATCTTGCAAATGTTTATTTAGGAAGTATGAAATCTCTATTCTAAACATTTGCATATATTTTTACCTCATTCTCTTTGGCATATAATAGAGAACGGGGAAAGGTGAACTCCTTCTGTGTTTTGCTTTCTGTTTTAACTACTATAGGGGTGTCTTTTAGGATCGTTATGAAGTTGGCGTGTTGGGGAAGAATGTCAAAGACCCCGTTAGTATTCTCGGCTGAAATGGATAGGGCGTAACCTTCCCATACTACTTCGCCTAAAGAGATTATACGGACATTTAAGAGATCTTGATTCTTTTCTGTGGCCTCTTCATTTTTATTCATATTTATAATTATATCATTTTCTAACCTCTTTTTTTAAGAATTGCACACACTGTCCACAGTGGCGGTTTCACCTTTATATCTGTCTGTTATAATTAAATAACGAGACCAAAGAGAGGTACGTAAAATAATCCGAGATAACCGAGATACCGCCTAGATAAGACATTTTTTATATCTCGCTTATATATCATCCTAATGGAGGAGGAAAACGAATTAAAATATATTCCAACGCGTGAAGCTTCCAAGCTTACCGGTTACACGGCTGATTATATAGGGCAGCTATGTCGTTCTGGTTTGGTGCTTTGTCGTAAGGATGGAAAGGGTTGGTTAGTGGATAGAGATGATCTTCTAAGATACAAAGAAGGCATATCCGCCGGTATACCCCAAAGT
>JBNJGN010000005.1:0-9154 GCA_051747785.1 Patescibacteria group bacterium
TCCTACAAAAATATAGTCGCTTCGCTCGTTTTGTGTTACCCCGAAAGACGAGCTTTCGGGATCCTACAAAAATATAGTCGCTTCGCTCGTTATTTTTGTGGACCTGAGGAGACTCGGTGTCAAGTCGCTAAGCTCATTCGTCCCTTCGGTCCTCATTCGCTAAGCGCTTCCTACCCGGGCTCGTCTGTCGCTCCAAGTTTTCGCGACATGACTCCGCCTTTCTCGTCTCCACGCACGCAAAGAAATTTGCGTGCTTCATCTCCACACTCACGTTGTTCGTGTGGACCTGAGGAGACTCGAACTCCTTACCTCGCCCATGCCATGGGCGCGCTCTACCAGCTGAGCTACAGGCCCTTATTAAACTCTGACGATTATAGCATAAATTACAGATTGAAAAAATACTTATAATATAGTATTTTTACCATACGCCCGGGTGGTGGAATTGGTAGACACGCGGCACTCAAAATGCCGTGGCATTTATGCCGTGCCGGTTCAAGTCCGGCCCCGGGCACAAAAAAAGAAGTGTTGGGTTACCAACACTTCTTAATTTAAAGTTCCACAAATTAAAAAGGAAGATGATCAATGTAGTCTCTTTAAAGAGAGCCCATTTCTCATTAAAATCTGAATAGAGAGAGGTTCATGATCCTCCCAAGTAACTTCTCCGTTTTCTAGCATCTCATATGTCCGCATTTCACAAGAGATACTATTCAGTTTGTAAAATTCTACTGAAGGAATCAGGTAGACAAACTCCCCCTTGCTGCTATCAGGAAAATTATGTAAGTACTGATAAAGGATCTTACGCCCCTCTAATCTTTTGATCTCGGAGGGGAACTCTTCAAAAGTCATAAGAACAACATAGCCCTTGCTCTCACCTCCAAGAGACCTGGCCTTGTCAATGTTTTTAAATACAACTCTTTCAGTTTCTACTTGAAAAGACTGAACATTTTGTTCGTTAGCCATAAAAAACCTCCTTTTATGTAATGAACATCCTGAAAAATATCCTGTTTGCAAGAATACAGTAGTATAATAAAAAAGGCAATTATTTTCATTAGTTGATAAAAGTATTGATTTTATCAACTATATCGTATAGATTTAATTTAGATGTTTTAATGATCTTATAGTCCTTTTATAAAAAGTATAAAGAGTCATAAACAGAAAAGGAGGTACCAATGAGTAAGATGCCGGTTTCGCCCTTCTCGAAATCAGTAAAATGCAAAAACTGTTTCAGTAAATTTGAGGTTACAATCAAGACAGAGGAGTCAAATCCGAGCACCACAGTTAAGTGCCCTAAATGCAATAGTTGGCACCACATAAAGTGCCGACACAGAAAACCTCAAAAGGGCCCTAACTCAAAACTCGTAAGAAGTGTTGTATTAATGAATTAATGAACTGGCTCTAAATACCCCGCCTCTAAAGGCGGGGTCCGTTTATTGAACACGTTACTATTCTGAAACTTTTTTGAGTTTTTCTACTATTTCTCCAGGTGTAAAATGAGCCTTTACAAGGTAATCAGACGCACCTAATTCCATACCTCTGTCCACTTCGCTTTTTTGACCTAAATTGGAAAGTATTATAACAGGTATATCTTTTAGAGCTTCATCATTTTTTATTGTTTCCAATAGTTCAAAACCGTTAACGCCAGGAAGAATAAGGTCTAGTAAAATAACATCAGGATTGGTCTCTCTTACCTGCTTCTCTCCTTCTGATCCATCAACCACCAAAAAAACCTGATATCCCTCCTTTTCTAATTTTCGACTCATCATATCACGAAGAAGCTTATCATCTTCTATGATCATTATTTTTTTATCCATAACAAAAATTTACTTAAACTATATTGAGCTTACTCACTTACTTCTTCGCTATCAACAGAATCGCCTTTACCTATCTGTTTTTCAACCATATCAACCACCTCTTGCGGATCAAGTTCCGTTTTTACTATCCAATCAACTGCACCAAGCTCTTGTGCTCTATCTATATCCACCGGTTGACCGGAATTGGAGACGACTATTACAGGAACATCTTTTAATTCATCTATATTAACAATATTCTCCATCAACTCAAAACCATCCATTTTGGGCATAACAATATCTAGAAGAATAAGATCTGGACGGTCATCTTTTACCTTTCTAAGGCCTTCTTCCCCGTCTACGGCAACCTCAACACTATAACCATTCTTTTTTAGCTTTTTCTCTAGCAAGTCTCTTAATATTACCTCATCTTCTATTAAAGTGATCTTTTTCATATTATTAAGGACCTATTATTATTTAAAATTATAACTATATTTAATATTATATCTAAAAGAAGATTTGTCAAAGCACTTCTCTTTACAATATTTTAGTTTTTTCTATTCTGTCATATCACCCTTTCCTATAACAGGAAGTACAAAGAAGAAAGAACTTCCTTCTCCTTCCTTTGAGTCAAAGCCTATTTCTCCACCATGAGACTCCACGATATTCTTGGAGATAAACAGCCCCAAACCCGAACCCTCTGTGTCCATCCGTTGAACATTCTCTGCCCTAGAGAACTTATCAAACATCTTATCTCTATGTTCTTTCGGTATACCTACCCCCGTATCAGAAACCTCTACTTTTACCTTTTCGTCGCCATCCAAAAATTCAACCTTTAAAGTTATCTTTCCTTCTTCGGTATATTTAACAGCATTATCAAGAAAGTTCTTTAGCACTAAAACCAACTCTTCTTTATCTGCCTTTATTGTCAATGCACCCTTTTTAAATTCACACATTTCAAATTCAAGCCCCTTTGACTCAACTATGCCCCTATACTCTTCCAACGCAAGATCAATAACTTCTTTTATATTTATTTCCTTCATTTCGTAAACATTCCTATCTTCTTCAATACGGTTTACGTTTAGAAGGTCATTAACCAAGTTGATCATTCTCTCATTAGCTTCATAGGCTTTTACTACCATATCATTTATCTCCGAAGAAGAATCCATTCCTTCTATCTCTTCAGATAAAGTCCTCAACGTCCACTTAATACCAGCCAGAGGTGTTCTAAGCTGATGAGCTGCCAGAGAAACAAACTCGTTTTTCATTTTCTCCAAATTCTTTTCCCTTGTAATATCATGAACTATTATCAGAGATCCTATGGTTTCTTCTTCATAATGAACCTGTACAGAACTTACCTCCATAAAAACGCTTTCCCCAAAGTTAACCTCTTCCCGGAAAACATTATCAGTATTTTGATCTACGACATCTATGGTCTTACTAAGATTAGCATCCAACTTCTTCAGCTCTCCCCTTTTTTTATCAATAACATCATCGGATGATAAACTAAAAATGTTTTCAGCTTGAGGATTAACAAACTTAAGATTCTCATAACGGTCAAAGAAAAGAAGTCCGTCAGTGAAATTGTTAACAATAGCCATTGTCTTTTCTTTCTCCTCTTGAGCTCTTTGAGATGCTTCCTCAAGGTCTTCAGCTAGATTCAAAAGTGCCTTACGGCTTTTTTCTTCCATTTTGGCTTTTTTCTCAACCTCTCTGGTCTTTTCTTCAAGCGCCTTCATTCTCTTTTTAGCTTTTTCTTCAAGGTTCTCAGCTAATTCCCGCAACTGGCGCGTACGCGCTTTTACTCTCACTTCCAAAACCTGCTCAGACTCTTGAAGTTGTTCTTTTGTTTTTTCTATTTCTTCTGTTCTTTCCTTTATCTTTCTTTCTAATTCTTCTTCCAATTCTTTTTTATCGGTTATCTCTATAGCAGTTACAAAGTAACCGCAAAGAGTACCGCTCTTGTTAAAAATAGTTCCCACCGAGGCCTTTACGGGAATCTCTTCTCCTTTTTTATTCAATAGAGTAAAATAACCGTCTTTAACATCTCTCTCTTTTTCATTCCAACTGATCAATTCTTCGATCTTTTCATTTTCTTTAAAAAAAGAAGAGGGCTTGGATCCCAGTATCTCTTCTTCCTCATAACCGGTAAACTCCTTAAATACACGACTACAGAATTCAATCAAGTTAGAAGAGCCCACCCGGCAAAAAACCAGGGGCATGAAATAGTGAAGCTCATCATTAAAATCATGATGATTATTATCCAAAGAGTCTTCTGTTTCTTTTTTAGGAACTTTACCCTCTTCCATTTTATTCTATCATTTTAGATAAAACACTTATCAATAAGTGTAAAATAAAAGCAAAAAAATCAAAAGGGAGAACTGTTAACTCCTTTAGGGCAAATGAAGTAGAGACAGTAAATGAATCTTGGTGGACCCAGCCGGATTCGAACCGGCGGCCTTCCGCGTGCAAAGCGGACGCTCTAGCCATCTGAGCTATGGGCCCATTAATATCTTAAGGATAGTTAAATACCTTGAAGATAGAAACACTTTACCAGAAAAAACAGACGATTTCCAATAATTTATAGGGGCACAGATATTTTTTTAATCTGCCCGTAATTACTCAATTACTAAAGACACGGTGATCACCTTCTCCTATTTTAAAATAACAGTCCAATAGAGAACTTTCTCTGAACTTCTCCAGATTGAATAGGAAGCGTTCTGATAGTCCATAAATCCGCCTTAATTGAGCAGTAAAACCGCTTTTAGGATAGTCAATTCCAGAGAGATGCTTACAAAAAGAAAACCCGGCATCCAAGGATGCCGGGGCGCACTTTCACTATAAAAAACCTACATAACCAAAGGTTACATATATTAAATGCCACTACGTTCCAGCGTATGCGATGTTTTTGCGACCAACGGGAGCAAAAATATGGGTGAGGGGCGAGCTCAGCCCCGAACCGCATACGCTGTGTTGTGCGAGGGTGAGAGGAACGGAGTGGAGCGAAAGCGCAGCGCCCCCTCGAGTTCTCTTTTGTGAAAAACCTAATTCAATTTTGGCACTTTTTATTCCGTTGATTGTTATAAACCAACTACGTCAGCTCCATGCTCGGCTTGAGCTTGTGTGAATCCTTCGTATTTCAACTGTTCAATTAAACTGCCACGAGAAAAAGCTGAATATTCCATGTATGCTTCCGCTGATTTAGCAGCCTGCTCAAACCAGTCAGCACCAGAATTATCTGCGCCGTAAACTGCATCAGCATGTGAAAATTGCTCATATTCTAACTGTTCAATCAAGTCACTGTAAGAAAAGGCAGAATAGTCTAAATAAGCCTTTGCACTTCTTACCGCATTTCTTTGACTAACCGTTTCAGCTGGTTCTGGTGCTGGTTCCGTTTCTGGCTCTGGTTCATTTACGGTTTGCGTAGAAGTTGGTTCTGGCTCTTCTGGAATTTCAGCTTTTTCGGGCGTAGGATTTGTTTCTGTTTTTTCTTCGTTAGTTACTTGTTCGTTGGTTTCAGCTTGCGGCTGTTCTTCGTTCACTGGTTCAGTTGTAACTGTTTCATCGACCACTTCTTCATTTTGAATAGCCTGTTGTTCTTCTTTTTGTGATTCGGCTTGTTGTGTATTGGGAACATCGGAAGTGTCGACTGTCGCACCAAAAATTATTAGACCGATAATGATAACGACAATTTTCATGCCCCTTGAAAGATGAAACTTCCATTTTTGATCTACTAACTTTGTAACAGGCGGAAGAAGAACAGCCGCCATAATTAACATAACCAAACCTGGTATTGGCTCTGAAAAAACAGAAACAATTCCGGTCAAAGCAAAAAGAACCCCGAATATCCAGCTCAGAATTAAGTCTACTGAGATTTTTTTGCTTGGTGTTGTTTGTTCGCTCATAGTTTTAAAAGTGCCAAAATTATCCTTGTTTTTATTTTTCACAAAAGAGAATTTCGCACAACTACCCATTAAAGACTCTTCTAAAAAGAGCTACGATAAACTCTTCAAAAGATATTCCCGAAGCCTCCAACTCAAGTGAGAACACGGAATCTTCCGTTAAAAGAGGCAGAGAGTCTGTTTCTAAAAAGAAAATATCACCACTGTCACTCACAACGAAATCAGAACAAGAGTAGTGCCTCAACCCCACCTTTTCATGAATTTCTTGAGTCAAATTTTGAATATTCATATTGACATCAACGCCAAACTTACCCGGACAGCGCTTAAATGTTTTACCACAGTACTCACTGTCTTCCCTTTCAAAAAACTCACTGAAGTGAGAGACTGTCTCCACTGGTAAAAGAGGATAATGTTTCTCTTCTCGCAGTCCTTCAATAACACCGCATGACACCTCTCTGCCCTCGATATATTCTTGAATTAATACAGCAGAACTATACTTAAAAGCTTCGTTCGTAGCACTGTTTAATTCATCTTTTGAATTGGCAATATTAATTCCCAAAGAAGAACCCGCCGATGCCGGTTTAACTATTAAAGGGAAAGGTGCGCTTTTAGAGAAAGAGATAATATCCTCCCGCGAATCACCCTCTCTTAACATAAGCGTTAGTGGCACTTTGATGCCGTAATATGTACACAGATCCAGTGTAAGATCCTTTCGGGCAGAAATAGCAGATGCCACCCGACCGGAACCCGTATATGGAACACCGAAAGCATCAAGTATCTCTTGGACTCCTCCATCTTCTCCATAATTTCCATGTAAAGCATTAAAAAAACCGTCAACTCTACTTAAAATTGAAGTTGCTTTTCGGGCGACACCGTCCAAATGCCAAACTCCGTGGCGATCTATAAATACATCCTTCCATTCAAATCCGGGTAAATCTAGCGAAAGTACCCTCTTCCCCGTCTTAAGAGATGACTCGTATTCAGGCGAAGGTCCGCCTCTTATTACGCCTATGTATTTTTTTGAACCCAAAGAACTCATAGGTTTTATTATAACATCATTTAAAAAATTTACGGATCACCTCTTTATTTTCTCTCTTAAAGATCTATGGTAAGAAAGAGCAAACCGATGTGCCTCCATATTAGCCAAAACTATATCTTCTTTGTAATTAGAAAGAATGCTCCTATCTCCATAGTACCGATGAGGACGATGATTTCGGTCTTTACTAACAGCAATTACTGGAATATTTTTACCTTTGTATTTCAAAACTTCCACAGCCGCACTCTCATGCGCCACCCCTCCGTCAACAACCACCAGATCAGGAAAGGTCCACTCCTTATGTTCCATTCTCCTGGAAAGAACCTCTTTTAAAGCCTTAATATCATCCATCCCAGGGTCTTCTTTGAGCCGGAATTTCCTATAATCATTTTTTTTAGCTTCCCCACCTTCCACCACAGATAAAACTCCTACCGTAAAAGCCCCGAAGGTATGTGCAACATCATAACCCTCTATACGAAAACGCGAAGATCTTTCCTTAAGAGTGTCCTCGGAGTTATCTTTATTCATAGGCCTTTCAAAATCAGAACCGCTTAAAAGAGAAACGTCACGTATATGTTCTAAGGCGTGGATCTTTTTTTGAACCTCTCCCGCTTTTTCAAACTCCCTTTTATTGGAATAAAAATCCCTCTCCTTTTCCAAACGTTTTATAACCTCCCTCTTTCTGCCCTGAAAGAACATCTTTATGTTCTTTATTCTTTTTTTATACTCTGCAACAGATATCTCTCCAAGACACATACCGGGGCACAGACCTATCTGCCTATTAAAACAAGGTTTAGGATAAGCTCTCTTCTGTAACTCTGCCGGTATACACTTTTCATCTCTAAAAGGGAATATCTTTCTTATTATACGCAAGGCATCTTTAAGAAGCGCACCCTGAGGAAAGGGGCCGAAAACGGCATCTGTGTCTATCTCTCTTTTCTTTTTCTCTAAGTCCCTCTCCCTTACCACACGAACCACTGGAAAACTTTCTTTAGTTATAACCACGTAATTAAAGCTTTTATCATCTTTTTCCTTGCTATTAAAGAAAGGCTGATTTTCTTTTATGAGTTTGGCTTCCAAAATAAGAGCCTCCAGGGCAGAATCGGTTTCCAATACATCAACATCTGCCACCTCATTTAACATACGAGCTATCCAAGGACTTCTACTCTCTTCTAAATCCTCCTTAAAATAACTCCTGACTCTATCCTTCAGAGAAACCGCTTTACCTATATATAAGATACTATCCGAAGTATCTTTAAAGAAATAGACGCCCGGCTTTTGAGGTAATCTGTTTACTTTCAACCTAAGTCCCTTTTTCATAAGAATATAATATATCCTAACACCCACTATTTTCAATAAAAGATAATAGCAGTTTAAAACAAAACCACGAGTATGTTAAAGTTAATCTATATGAAAGAGTTATCTTCCTTAAAAATAACCATGAACTGGAAACAGGCTCTTCTTTACGAAATTGCCATACTCTCCTTAGGAATAATTGTAGGCTCTCACTGGCCGGAAATTTTCACAGGCATGGTAAAAGTAACACTTTGGACCATCTTCGTATTAGCTGGAGGGTATATGGTCTTGTTATGGACCGATCAAAACATGAAAAATCAAAATAATAAAGATATTTCAAAATAAAAATCTTCAGTACTCCACCCAAAGCCTTACAGACGGTTTGTGCATAAATTTTTTATCTGATAAAATAAAGTAAATTATAAGTATATAAAAATAAAATATATGGACAATCAAGAAGAAATGGAAAATAACCCGCAAGAGAACACTGAAGAGGTAAAAAGAGAGGCCTCGGAAAACACTTCAAATAAAAAGAGCGGGGTTAATTTTGTATTATGGGCAATAGTTGTTTTAGTTCTGGTGGGAGCTATAACCCTTTTTGCCGTAATATGGAACGGTGAAGAGGGAGAAGGAGAAGTATTAGCAAAAGTGGACGGAGAAGCAATAACCAAAAGTGACATAGAGCCGACCTTAGAGAGAATGAAAGGTCAATACAGCGCACAAGGTATTGATATCTCTGAGGAAGAAGGCATGGAAGACATGCTACTCTACCAAGCGGTTCAGAACCATGTCCAACAAAAACTTCTCCTGGATCACGCCAAAAAAGAGAAGTTGGAAGTTGAAGACAGTGACATTCAAGATGAGTTTGACCAGATAACCGGCGATTTTGAAAATCAAGAACAACTTGATGCGGCTCTCGATCAAGCTGGTATGACGGAAGATGAGTTCAAAGAAGAGATCAGAATAAGCTTACTTGCACAACTGATAGCCGAAGATGAAGGAATTGATCTTGAAGTTTCAGAAGAAGATATAGAAGAAAGATATGAACAATACCAAGCGCAGATGGGAGAAGAAGCTCCTCCGCTAGAAGAAGTAAGAGATCAAATTGAAACCGAATTAAAAAATCAAAAAGT
>JBNJGN010000005.1:9254-34027 GCA_051747785.1 Patescibacteria group bacterium
AGAAAGATATGAACAATACCAAGCGCAGATGGGAGAAGAAGCTCCTCCGCTAGAAGAAGTAAGAGATCAAATTGAAACCGAATTAAAAAATCAAAAAGTGGACGGGATTTTAACCACTCTGATAGAAGAACTTAGGGAAAAAAGAGACGTGGAGATGATGGTAGAAATGCCCGCACCCCAACAGCAAACCCCCTCACAGCCACCTGCAGAACAATCTCAAGAAGAACCGCAAGCTGAAGACGGGTCTTCAGCTGAAGAGGAAGAAATGACCGAAGAAGAAATAATGGAAATGATAGAAGAGGAACAGCAAACAGAAGAAAATCAGCAATAGTAACAGTTAAGAAAAATAAAAGTAAAACCCTCCTTAAAAAAGGAGGGTTTTACTTTTTTGATGATCATTATTCATTATTATTACCGGGACCATTATTTTCAGGTGATAATTTATCTTCTGGCTTTTTAAGTCTTTTTCTTTCTTCAATAGCCTTAAAAACGACCCTTTTGACCTCGTATGGATCCCTAGATTGAGGAAGCAGTATTTCTCTTGAAACTCCGGCAGTTTGCACATGAATAGCACCGAAATTCAACATAGTAGCTATGAAACCTCTGACTTCAACGGTGGCATCCTGTACTCTTTCCAAATTAAGTGTCTTTGCTTTTCTTGAGAAAAGACCTATCTGTTCGATATCTACTATTCGCATATTAGTTATATACCAAACATCCAAATAATATTCAGTCCATTGAACCGTCAGAAAAATAAAGACCAAGAGCAACCAAAGGCAGTAAAAAGCTACTAAAGGGCAAAACGCGGGTCCTTCAAAGGATAAATACTGAAAAACATCAAAGGAAAAAAGCTTTAAAAGTAATGTCAAAACCAATGGAGTGATTGCTAGTAAGAACGAACTAAAAAGAGGACCCAGCATAATAAACCAGTGTCGCCTTACTTCCTTTATCACTCTTTCTCCTTCTTTCATCTTTATCATACAAACAAAGGCCAATGATAATTTAATAAATCGTAAATAGTAAGGCACAAATAACGGAAATAGAGAGAAGCATACCGGAAATAACAAAGTATAACTTTCTAGCTAAAGATATAACCTGGCTTCTTTTACCATACTTTTTCCAATGATAATCAAGAATAATAGAGAAGATCATGTAAAGTAAAAAAACACCTCCCGACACCGCCCAAACCAAAGTATTTGATATTTCAACCGTTTCCATATTACTTTATATAGTATCTATTTTATCATAATTCAAAGAATAGTATCCCTCAGATCGTAAGGCCCCACCGAAGTACGAACAATATGAAAAGCCAAGGCTGAAGTGCGACAGTGCTCACCCATTCTTTGAGCCAGAGTACGCACATAAGTTCCACTGGAAGCTCTAACACGAAAACGAGCCACCGGCAGGGATGTGTCCCTACCAAGTATTTCAATAGCCCTCTCCCAACTCTTAAGGCACTCTTCCTGTCTAAAATCACCATCAACCGCCCCTATCTTACGTCTAGCCATGGCATGAATAAAAGAAGCCGGGAAGAGATCTATATCTAATAGATCAAACTCTTGTATGAAAATAGAACGAGTAGGCAGCGGTACACGCCGACCCTCTCTGGTCCATTTGAAAAGTGGCTTACCTTTGTATGTCTTTGAAGAAAAAGGAGGATACTCTATAGAAGCTTTTCCTTGCCATTTAACGGAGAACTCTTCAAGCTTATGAAATAAACCTTCATAAGGTATCTTTTTCTTTTTTGACTTAACAATCCCTAAGGGATCATAACTATCACTCTCAACACCAAAAAGAACATCAAAATGATAAACTTTTTCATAGCCCAAGTACTTTTCCCTCTCTTTATTTTTTTCTCCGGCCAAAACCAGTAAAACCCCTTCCGCCAAAGGATCCAGTCTACCTGCATAACTTAAAGACTTATTCCTTAATTGTGGAAAAGCAACTCTCGCACGCTCAAGACAGTTAAGAGGTGTTTCTCCTACTCTTTTGTAAACGGCAAAAACATCTTTGTCCTCATTCTTGTTAAAGAAACTCATTTCTCGTACAATACTACTTATGTCTTAAAAAACAACCCCTTAAAAGTACACATTACAAGATAAAGATAGAAAACATAAAATGGCAAAAAAGATCGTCTTTGACATAGAAACAAAAAACACCTTTTACGATACAGAATCGAATGATCCTGCGGATTTAGATATTTCTCTTGTTGGAATATACGACTTTAGCGATAATACTTATTACTCATATCTTGAAGATGAACTGGGAGAACTGTGGAAAAAGATAGAGAATACGGATATATTGATAGGTTATAACTCCGACCACTTTGACATTCCACTTCTGAACTCTTATTACCCCGGAGATCTTTCTGCCATAAAAAGCATTGACCTACTAAAAGAGATAAAAAATGTGGCAGGGAGAAGGATCAAACTAGATGATGTGGCCAGCGCCACTTTAGGCACCAAAAAATCAGGCCACGGACTGCAAGCCATAACCTGGTGGAAAGAAGGTGAAATAGAAAAGATACGCCAGTACTGTCTTGAGGACGTCCGAATTACAAAAGAAGTTTTTGATTACGCTGTCTCCAACGGCTTACTAAAATACACAGAAGGTAGTGCCGTAAGAGACGTCCCCATAGATACATCCGCCTGGGAAGAAAAAAACGGAGCAACAATGACAAGAACTTTGCCTATATAAAATATAAAAATGAAAAATGATAACTTGGTAACCATATCCATCATTATTGCCGGTATAATAATATCTGGCTCCCTGCTTTACACACGCGACTTCTCTTTCGGCTCAGATAACGAAAACACAGAAAATCAAGAAGAGGTTACAAATATTCCTTCGGCTCGCGAAAATGAACCTTTATTAGGTAACCCCAATGCCGATATCATATTTATTGAATATTCCGATACTGAGTGCCCTTTTTCCAGTCAATTCGCCAGAGAAAGAGAAAAAATAATGAGCACTTATGGAGCTGAAGGGAAAATTGCTTGGATCTATCGCGCAATTTCTGGATCAAACAGAACATCCGCCATTAAAGCCCTATCCTTAGAATGCGTATCAAAAAATGCGGAAAATCATAAGTTTTGGAGATATCTAAGAAGAATAGAGAACAAAGAATTAGAAAAAGATGAGAACGGAGATCCAAACATTGATGCACTGATATCATCAGCAAGAAAAGAAGGAATACCTCAAAAACAGCTACGAGAATGCATTAAAAATGAAACATACCTGAAAAATATCAAAAGAAACTTAAAAGAAGCGCTATCCGAAGAAGCAAGAGGTACCCCTTTTACGGTAATAATATTATCTGAAGATCTGTCTTCTTTGGAACAGAAAAAAATAAACAGTGAGTTTCAAGAAATACCGGCAGACCTTATCACTATTCCAAGTGAACCTAACAGAATATTTTTAAACGGCTTGTTAGAAGCCGAAAAAATAAAAAAGATCATAGATATCGCCCTGTCCAAAAAATAAAAACTATAAAGAATCGGGAGAAACTTTTTTCCTGATCTCACAGTAAGGACATTCCGGAGCTTCACATCCCTTATCCCAAAAAGAAGCAGAAAGAACCTCTTCTGCCATACGTTTGATGGTATCTTTAAGCTCCGTAACTTCTTCATCACTAACAAAAAAAGATTCCCTTTTATAATTACCGCTCTGGTCGGGCTCAACGAAATCTATGACCCCTTCCGACATTGAACCCTTAAAGGACGGGGAGAGGTCCGTTATAAGTTTATAGAATACCAACTGACGCTTAATAGCGCCGTCAGAATCTTTTGTTTTTCCCTCTATGTAATTCCGACTTTTGGGCTTGCCTGTCTTATAATCAATAACAGTAGCATCATTCTCACCCTCTATTTTATCCAATTTCCCCGTTAATCTTAAAGGGTAAGGCAAAAGATCAAACTCTATTTCAACGTCATTTATGGCCTTCTCGGTTACTATATCCTTTCTCCATGTCCCTGCATAATTATCATAATAACCACCCAAAACAGGTACCCCTTTATCTTTTATAGCATCAGTGTCGGCCTGTGTTATGGGCTGCCTTGAAACAGCATTGGTAAAAGAATTTATTAAAAAATCCTTCCCGGGATCCCCACTATCGCGATACTGTTCAAAAAACTCTCTAAGACTCTCGTGTACAGCTATACCAAACCTCTGCGATAAAGAGTAAACACTGGGAATACGCATAAGATTTACATAAAAATAACGCCAAGGACAAGCAAGATAAGCATTCAATGCAGTAACAGATAAAGGCTGTTCTATAAATGTCTTAGCTATATAATCTTTATCCTTTAATGAGGGACCTTTTGAGGATAAAGGTTGGAATTCCTTAGCAAAAGATTCGGTTTTTTTATCTTCCCCACTCTCTAAGCTTTCTTTCTTTTCAAGAAAGCCTTCTTTATCTATATCTTTTATAAAAGAAGATGAAAGCTGTTCCTTTTCATTATCCCCTAAACGCGGAAAACTCATGAAAACATTTAAACGAGCTCTCGTAATAGCAACATAAAAAAGCCTCCTTTCGTCTTCATTTCCCCCACCACCAAATGAAGCCGATAGTTCTCCGGGAAGTTTAAAAAGACTGCGATTTCTCCTGTTTCCCCATTTCCCGTCAACGGCATTAATGATAAATACATGATCAAACTCCCTTCCCTTTGAAGCATGAGCCGTCATCAGCTCAACTCTATTAGGGAACTCTTCACCAGCAGACTTAAAAGATAGTCCATATGATCCCATAGTAGAAATATGTTTTACAAAATCCTTTAAGCTAGCACCCCGGAATTCCTCATTGAACTTGTCCGCTTGCTTAAAAAAGGATCTCAGCTTATGTATGATCATGGCGTTTTTATTGTCTGACAAAGCCTCCTCTAGAGCCCCAGACTCATACAGCATAGACTCTAAGACACTCATCAGATCACTATTAAAAGAAAGCTCACTCCAGTGTTTTATCTTTCCGAAAGCGAATAAAAGAGGATCATCATCAGGCCGATCCACTTCTTTGGCATCTTTATCCAGAAACTGGTTAAGTGGCACACCTTTTGAGCGAGCCTCTTGGTTGGCACGAAAAACATCAGTCGTATTTATACCCCAAAATGAGAGATGCAAGGCTCTGAATAGTTTATCGTCGTCAATTGGATCGGAAACAGCTTCCATAAGAATAACGAATCTTTGAATAAAAGAGTCCTTAAGAAGGTCTTTATCAGACCTGGCCACAAACGGAATTGAGGTTTTCTCAAACGCCTTCACAAGAGATTTGGCGTCTTTATGATCTCTATAAATAACAGCTATTTCCGAATGAGGAACCCCTTTTTGAATTAATCTCTCCACACTCTCTGCAACAGCAAAAGCCTCCTCAGAGGCATTTTCTTTCATGTTCAAAATTAAGGGGTATCTGTCTTTTTGAACAGCAGCTTTCAATCTCTTATGTACACCTTTTATGAAAGAACCGCCGGACTCAATAAGAGCATGCGATGCATCAAGAATATTTTGTTGTGAACGGTAACTGTCAGTTAAGTATATTGTTTTAATACCGGGATATAGATCTGTAAAATACATAAAGTTATCCAAAGAAGCACCCTGAAACCTAAATATAGCCTGCTTTTCATCGCCTACAATAAATATGTTGGGGTTATCATGAAAGGAGGTTAGCTCTTTAATTACCCTATTTTGAGCACTGTTGGCATCCTGATGTTCATCAGCCAAGATATAGTGGTTCTCTTCTTGAACAAGAAGAGAAAGATCCTTATTATCCTCCAATCTCTTCACAGATTCCAAGATCATATCCTCATAATCATAACAAAGAGAATCTCTCAAGATGTTTTGATAAGCTTCAAAAACATGCCCCAATTCCTTATTTTTTTCTATATATTTTTTAGTCTTAAGATGTTCCCCTTTCATTCGACCTTTATACTTACCTCTGTTGTTATAAAGGTCCTCTCTTTGATAAAATTCGTCTTCATCTTCCTTAATGGCTCCATAAAAAGCCTCGGGGGAGAAACCCTCTCTTTTTAAGGCGCTTATAGCACTGATCAACTCTCTAACATAAAAATAAGGATTACCCAGAGGAGTTAAATACTCAAATGAATTATTTGAAAGTATTGACTCAATGACTGATATCTGTTCCGACTCGGGTATATGTCTTGCGCCTATGATCTCAGGAAACTCTTCGGGAAAATCAGTTATCAAGGTGTTACAAAAACCATGAAATGTAAATATTTTTACTTTACTGGCATCAGCCCCAATTATACGCGAAAGAGCTTTACGCATTGAAGTTACTCCACTTTCAGTAAAGGTTAAAGCCAAGATATTTTCCGGGGAAGCATCTGTATTTGCCAAAATAGAAGCTATTCTCATCACCAAAACAGAGGTTTTGCCTGTACCGGGACCAGCAACAACCATCACCGGTCCTTCAATACTGTCTACCGCTTCTTTCTGAGAAGGGTTAAGACGGTTATACCGCTCTTTAAAAACTTCATTAAAATCAGTCATTAAAAAACAGTATAACCCATAAAAGCATTAAAATAAAAACAACCGAAATAATTCGGTTGTTTTAATCAATATGATGTTGACAAATATTTTTAATAGTAACTCTTCAATCTTTCAACATCGTTATGCTGTCTGATCTTTTCATGTGCTTTGGCCTCTATCTGTCTTATACGCTCCCTTGTAACGCCAAACTCTCTTCCCACCTCTTCTAAAGTATGAGTTATGCTATCCTTCAGCCCATGCCTCATTTCAAGTATCTTTCTATCCTTTTCCGGAAGATCGTCCAATATCTCTTTTATTTGATCGGAAATGATCCGACGGGAAGTTAATTTCTCAGGAGAGATTATCTTGTCATCGGCAATAAAGTTCCCAAGAGTGGACTTGCCATCATCATCGTCACCAACAGGGCTCTCAAGAGAAACGGTGTTTTGATCTATCTTTTCTATCTGATGGATCTTATCAATATCAACGTTCATTTCCGTAGCTATCTCTTCAGACAGAGGGTCTCTTCCCAGATCCTGAGAAAGACGTCTAACCACCTGTTTATACTTGGCTATAGTCTCAACCATATGCACAGGAACTCTAATAGTTCTTGACTGATCAGCCAAAGACCTGGTTATAGCTTGCCTTATCCACCAGGTAGCATAAGTGGAGAATTTATAACCCTTTGTCCAGTCAAATTTCTCAACTGCCTTGAAAAGGCCTATATTGCCCTCTTGTATAAGATCCAGCAGTGTCAGATCAGGGCTTCTTCCGACATATTTTTTGGCAATAGAGACAACAAGTCTCAAATTTGACCTTATCAGAATAAGTTTAGCGTCTTCATCGCCCTTTTGAATACGCTTGGCCAACTCCTTTTCTTGATCTCCATTAATAAGTGGGTGCTGTCCAATCTCCCTTAAATACATCTGTATTGAATCATAAGAAGAATCTTCTCCTACACCCATCTTTTTCAAAAGCTCCTTTTCTTCTTCAGGACTATTTAAAAGATTTCCGCTCTCTAATACATCAATTCCGGCAGAAGAGAATTTTTCATAAAGCTCTTCCAAAAGAATTATATTATCTTCAATATTAGGAAAATACTTTAATATTTCATCAAAAGTAACAAAACCTCTATTCCTACCTTTTGTAATAAGCTCCTCAGCCTTCTCATCGTCTTTACCTTTAGTATTCTTTTTCTTTTCAGTCTCTTTAGCTCCTTTAGCTTCTTTTTTGTCTTCAGTCTTCTTTTTAGAGGAATTACCAGCTTTAGCAAAAGAGGTATCCTTCCCTGCTTTTTTAGTTTTGGAAGTATCTCTTTTTTTAGAATCAGAAACAGCTCCATCCACACCCTTCTTATTTGAAAGTTGTTCCTTTTTTTCTTCTTTATTTTTTGCCGTTTTATTATTTGGCATACTTTTTTCTATTAATAATATTAAAATTACTCAACAACATAACGAACCTCTCCATCATGCCTTCCGGCACGGATGTCGTGAAGTTCTCTGGAGCATTTTTGGTATTCTAAAAGATTTTGCTTATTTTCCTCTTCTCCTACGGATCCACCTTTTATCTTTTTCTGCAGTTCATCCATCCTCTCTTCCAATCTAGCAGTTTTATACTGGTACACTAGTTCGTCACTATAACTTAAGATACCTGATGTGTCAATACTCTCAAGACGTGTTTCCGCTTCAACTATCTCTTTGTCACTATCGGGTTCTACACTATAAGAAGAAACCTGTTCTGCAAATTCCTTATCAGCCTTTAGTATCTGATCCTTAAGGTCATCAAGAGAGTAAATAGGGTCAGATGACCTCTCAAGCCAATTTAAGATCACCGCCATCAGCTTGACCGCTCTATTTGCTTTAGTTAACCCTTTATGATAATTATACATCACAGATTCTTTTTTTTCACTTTTATCAATAAATTCACCACTAGCATGCTCTTTCTCTTCATTGTTTTTCATATAGTCCTCAGCATCCGCTTTTACATTTTCAACGGGAACATTCATGCTTTCCGCTATAGCCCCCAAAAAATAAGATCTATCCATTTCACTTTTAACCAAAACAAGTAAAGGGAAAGTGATCTCACGGATCGCCTTAAGTCGATTGCGTTCTTGAGGGAAAGAGTTCTTTATATAATCTAACGTATGAAGCACGGCATGCGGAGCCTCTGTTAGTATATTCTTCCACTCTGAACGACTTTCCCTTATACAGTCAGCCGGATCCTTTCCTTCGGGTAAATTCGCTATTTTAACATCCATCCCCTGTCTCATTGCAAGAGCAGAAGCTCTGTAAGCTGAACGCATACCCGCATCATCGGAATCAAAAGCCAATAAAATATTATCAGTAAAACGTTTTAATCTCTGAATGTGAGCCTCTGTAACCGAGGTTCCTGATAAAGCTACAGTGTTATCCATACCGGCCTGATGAGACATTATAAGATCAAACTGGCCTTCCACCATTATAACGTAGCCTCTTTTTCTTATTGATCTTCCAGCCTTATTCAGCCCATAGAGAACCTCTGATTTATTGAAGATATCTGTATCGGGGCTATTTAGGTACTTCGGAGCCTTATCTGTCGGATTAAGCGCTCTTCCTGAAAAAGCAATAATATACCCGGAGGCATCAAAAATGGGAAACACTATCCTATCTCGAAAAGTGTCATATCTTTTCTCTTCTTTTTCCCTTATCAAACCGGCATCCTTCATATCTTGAATGACAACATCTCTCTGCAGTAAACGATCATGAAGAGTCCTCCACCCTTCAAGGGCATAACCGATTCTCCAATCTTTTAGCGTTTTTTCCAAAACCCCACGCTCTTTCATGTATTTTTGAGCCACAGAGGATTTTTCCATATTCTCTTCAAAGAAATTTGCCGCCTCTTCGGTAGCGTAGAAAAGTTTTTCCTTTTTCTCCTTAAAAGCACCTCCTTTTGAGACACTTATTTCAACCCCCGCCTTATCAGCCAGTAATTTCAGGGCACCTCGAAAATCCACGCCCTCAAACTCCTGTACAAAAGAGAAAATATCTCCGGAAACCCCACAGCCAAAACAGTGATACGTACCCCTATCAGGAGAAACTACAAAAGAAGGGGTTTTTTCATTGTGAAAAGGACATTTGGCCTTGTAACGCAATCCAGCCGGTTGTAATTCAATATAATCACCGACAACATCAGCAATGTTGAGTATTTCTTTTATACGCTCTGCGTCTGAAGACATAAAGGATCACGATAAATACCGTAAGCAATGAACAGATAAAGCTAAACGGTTTTTTGTTATATTTTATTTTTAACCCAATCTAGTGCTGATCCTCACGTTCCACCTTAAGTAATACAGTTCAGACGTATTATCACAACTTTGACATAAAACACAGAAGCCAGGTAAATAATTACTCATGCTCATCTTCTTCGCTACCAACTTCACGAGCCTCTCTTATTTCTTTCTTAAACTTCTCCACACTCTCATATTTAGGGCTTCCCTTAAAGCCGGTACCAGCAGGGATTATACGTCCAATGATAACATTCTCTTTAAGACCCGTTAATCTATCTTCTCTTCCTTGAACCGCACTTTCAGTAAGTACTCTAGTCGTATTCTGGAAAGAAGCTGCTGAAAGGAAACTTTTACGAGTAAGTGCTACTTCCGTTATACCCATCAATACCGCTTCAGCTTTTATCTCTTCCCCTCCTTCCTCTCTTATTCTCTCATTCTCTTCTTTCAAGGAGTTCTCTTCTATGGTTTCCCCTTTCATGAACTGGGAGCTTCCTGGGCTTTTGACCTTCCTACGAGAGAACATCTGTTTGACCACAACCTCTATATGCTTTCTAGAAACAGCCTCGCCTTGGAGCTCATAGAGCTTACTTATTTCATCAATTATGTACTCCTGCGTTCTATCCTTACCACCATACTTGAAAAGTTCATCAAGATCAGCAGAACCGTCAGTCATTATATCTCCTTTTTTTACCTCTTGATTCTCTTTTACCGTTACCATTCTAAGTGGGCTAAACGTATGCTCCAATTCACTTTTGGCATTAGCTGAGGTCTTTTTGCTACCTGCTTCCGGCAAAACAGTAATGCTCTTACCTTTATCATTTTCTTTTATTGAAGTAATCACTCCGCTAACATGACAGACAGCCGCCGGATTCTTGGGGCGCCTTTTTTCAAACACCTCCTCAACCCTAGGAAGACCTTGGGTTATATCTCCCCCGACAGAAGCAGCACCACCGGCATGGAATGTGCGCATTGTAAGCTGGGTACCAGGCTCTCCAATGGCTTGTGCCGCCACTGTTCCTACAGCCTCTCCCTTATTTACAACCCTGTTATTACCAAAGTCAACACCATAACATTTAACACATATACCTTGGTTACTCTTACATCCCAAAGGAGAACGAACTATCACTCTCTCAACTTCATTTTCTTCAATAATTGAAGCCTCTTCTTTTCCTATAAAATCTCCTTTCTTGAAGAGAACCTTACCGGATCCATCCTTAACATCTTCTGCCAGGAATCTACCTTTCACCAATTTTGAGATAGAACCGGTTATACCAGATGCCGTTTCCTTGCTGACCAAAAAGCCTTCCTTGGTTCCGCAATCGTCCTCTTGAACTATAAGGTCTTGAGATACATCAAAAAGCCTTCTGGTAAGATAGCCGGCTTGAGCAGTTCTAAGAGCCGTATCTGTCTGACCTTTACGTGATCCATGGGTAGTAACGAAATACTCTATAGGACTTAGTCCCTCCTTACTGCAAGAAGTAATAGGAAATTCCATTGTATCTCCAGCACTTTTCTGAATAAGCCCTTTCATTCCAGCCATTTGGGTTATCTGTGAAAGAGATCCTCTGGCTCCGGATTGCCACATATCATAAGCAGAGTCTCTATTGGTAAACGTCTCAGGTAGAACACCCTCTATATCACTTTTGGCCTTATGCCATATTTCTATATTCTTTCTGATACGCTCCTTAGAAGAAAGCAACCCCTCTTCATACTGATCAACTACTTTATCAGATTCATGTTTAGCTCCATTTATTATCTCGGTCTTTTGCTCCGGAATACGAACTTCGTCAATGCCCCAAGTTATTCCTGAATAGGTAGCATACTTAAAGCCGAAATTCTTTATTTTATCCATTATGGCAGGTATATTCTCTATTCCGTAAGTCTCTATAAGGTTATCTACAATAACCGCCATGTGTTTCCTTTCCACCTCAGTATTAACATAAGGAAAATCACTCGGCAGAACGCTATTGAAGAACAATCTTCCCACCGAAGTCTCAAATACACCGCCATTATACTCTTTGTATTTAGGTTTATCGGAAGCCAATACCTTTATACGAGCACGGAATCCTACGTGTCCAAAATCATAAGCGGCTATAGCTTCATTGGGACTGGAAAAGATCTTACCTTCGCCCTTTTCTCCCTCCAGTATCTTTGTCATCCAGTAACACCCTAAAACTATATCCAAAAGCTTGGAGCTAATTATGGGATCACCGCTACCAGGTTTAAGAATATTTTTATCCGAAGCCATTATCTCCCTAGCCTCAAACTGAGCCTCTTCAGAAAGAGGAACATGCACTGCCATCATATCTCCGTCAAAGTCAGCATTAAAAGCAGGACATACCAACGGATGTATCTGTATAGCATTACCCTCTATCAGAAGTGGCTTGAAAGCCTGAATACCTAACCTATGAAGAGTGGGAGCGCGATTGAGTAGTACATATTTGCCTTCAATAACATTCTCCAATATTTCCCAAACCTCGGGTGCCCCTTCTTCTATTAAACGAGTAGCTCCTCTTATGTTATAAGCCAACTCCCTCTTAAGAAGACCTGATATAACAAACGGCTTAAACAGCTCCAAAGCCATGTGTTTAGGAAGACCACATTCATTCAGTGCCAGTTCAGGACCTATAACAATAACCGACCGGCCTGAATAATCAACACGCTTACCAAGAAGACTCCTCCTTAGTATCCCTCTCTTTCCTTTCAAATTATCTGCCAAAGATTTAAGCGTGCCTCTCTGAGCCTGGCTTGCCATCTGTGAGCTCCCTTGTCTCATTGAGTTATCAATGAGAGCATCAACTGCCTCCTGTAAGATCCTCTTTTCATTTCTTAGGATAACCTCCGGAGCTTGTATTTCTTTAAGCTTTTTTAATCTGTTATTTCTGTTTATAACCCTACGATAAAGATCATTTACATCAGAAGTGGCATACCTTCCTCCGTCTAAAGGAACCATTGGTCTCAGCGCAGGAGGAATGACAGGAATATGAGTAAGAAACATCCATTCAGGTCTTAGATCGGCGGATATAAGAGACTGCACCAAAGCTAGCCGTTTGCTTATCTTTTGACGTTCAGCGGCTCCGGCTTTTTCGTGATCCGACAGAAGTTTCTCCTCCAGTTCTTTAAGGTCTACCTGCTTAAATATGTTGTATATGGCCTCAGCACCTATACCAGCCTCAAAAAGAGAGCCGTAGCGTAAAGAATATTTGTGGCACTCAACCTCATTTAAGACCATTCCTTCCCTGACACTCTTTATTTCTTTTTTAGCTGTTTCAAGCCTTTCTTTTAGCTCTTCTTTTTCTTTGTTATCTAAATTCTTAACCTTGGCCTTATACTCGGAATCAACCTCCTTGAGAAGTCTTTCTCTTTCATCTTCGTCCACCTGTGTAATAATATAACCGGAAAAATACATTACCTTTTCTACGTCAGCCATCGGTATGCCCAGGATTAAACTAATACGGGAAGGTATTCCTCTTAAAAACCAGATATGCGCAACAGGACTAGCCAGTTTTATATGCCCCATTCTCTCACGCCTTACCACTGAACGAGTTATTTCCACTCCACACTTTTCACATATTATACCTTTGTAACGAATACCTCTGTATTTACCGCAATAACATTCATAATCCTTTTCAGGACCAAATATTTTCTCATCAAAAAGACCATTCTTTTCGCTACGTTGGGTACGGTAGTTTATTGTTTCCGGCTTGGTTACTTCCCCGTGAGACCAAGACTGTATACGATCCGGAGAAGCAAGTCTCAGAGTAATGTAATCAAAATCATTTATGTTGGCACGCTTGTTCTTTGCACTTGTATTTGGAGAGGTTTTCATCATAATAACTAATCTTTTAAATCTATTATTCTCTTAATCCTTCTTAAGCTCAATATCAAGAGCTATACCTCTTAAGGTATGCAATAGAACATTGAAAGACGCTGGAGTATTGAGCTGCTTTATAGGTTCACCCTTTACCATGGCATCAAATGCCGCAGATCGACCGTTTATATCATCTGATTTAATAGTAAGCATTTCCCGAAGATTATAAGCTGTTCCGTAACCTAAAAGCGCCCAGACTTCCATTTCCCCTAGCCTCTGTCCTCCATTTTGAGCCTTTCCTCCAAGTGGTTGCTGAGTAATAAGGGAATAAGGACCTATAAACCTCATATGGATCTTGTCCTCAACCATATGATGCAGTTTCAGTATATACATATAACCAACAGCAACATTCTGGTCAAATTTCTCACCTGTCCGACCATCGTAAAGGGGAGTTTTTCCGTCTCTATCAAACCCTATGCTCTCAAGCTCATCTTTTATCTCTTCCGCGCTGGCGCCGGCAAAAGGAGGTACTATAGCTTGATAGTTTAAAGTGTTAGCTGCCATACCAAGATGCATTTCCAAGATCTGCCCTAAGTTCATTCTACTTGGTATTCCCAGGGGAGTTAGAATAACATCTACCGGTGTTCCGTCCGGCATATAAGGCATATCTTCTTCCGGTAAAACTTTGGAAATAACACCTTTGTTTCCGTGCCTTCCAGCAAGTTTATCTCCTACTATGATATTCCTTATCTGAGCAACTTCAATATGAATACGTTTTATTATTCCGGACTCTAGTTTATCTCCATTCTCTCTAGAGAAAACCTTTATACCGATAACACGTCCTTTCTTTCCCCCTTCTATTCTTTTAGAAGTATCTTTTACATCCCTAGCCTTTTCACCAAATAGCGAACGTAGCAATCTCTCCTCCGGAGTAAGCTGGGTTTCCCCTTTGGGGGTTATCTTTCCTACAAGAATGTCCCCGGTTTCAACCTCAGCTCCAACACGAATAACACCGTCTTCATCAAGATTACGCAATTTAGCCTCACCAACATTGGGAATATCACAAGTGGTAACCTCGGGACCTAATTTGGTATCACGAACATAAACAACAAACTCTTCTATATGGATACTGGTGAACTTGCTTTTCTTTATAAGTCGTTCAGAAATTATGATAGCATCCTCGTAGTTTGCACCCGACCAAGACATAAAGGCAACAAAAACATTCTGCCCAAGAGCTATTTGACCATTATCACTAGAAGATATATCAGCTAAAATATCTCCTTTTTTGACCTTTTGACCAAGAGACACACTGGGACGCTGATGAAAACAGGTAAAGCTGTTGGTTTTAGAAAAACGTATAAGAGGATAACTCCTCTCTTTTCCTGTTTTGGTTTTCATTACTATTTTACGTGCGTCAACATAAGTTATCTCGCCAGCCTCTTCGGCACAGATAACTCTCCCCATGTCCTTCACAGCCTGTTCCTCTACACCGGTTGCCACAATAGGAGCCTCAGGATCTATACAGGGGACGGCCTGCTTTTGCATATTAGAGCCCATTAGAGCACGGTTAGCATCATCATGACTCAAGAACGGGATCATGCAAGTTGCAACAGAGAAAGCTTGAGTAGTAGCCACATCAACATAATCCACCTCTGTAGGTTTAACCATATTGTGAGCACCTCTAACACGCACGGGAATCTCTTTATCCATAAATCTTCCGGACTCATCTCTAGGCGCTGCGGCATGAGCTATATTATACTTCTCCTCTTCTAGGGCACTCAGATAACTGATCTCTCCAGTAACAGCTCCGTTTTTGACTTTAGCATAAGGGGATTCTATCATGCCGAATTCATTAACTCTGGCATAAAGAGTTAATCTGAGTATCAATCCGATATTTGCTCCCTCAGGTGTATGAACGGGACAGAGTCTGCCGTAATGAGAAGGGTAAACATCTCTAACCTCAAAACTCGCTCTTGCTCTATTTAACCCTCCGGGACCCAAAGCAGAAAGAGTACGCAGATGCTCTATTTCCGTTAAAGCGTTTTCCTGTTGCATGAACTGGGAAAGCTGGTTGGTAGTAAAGAACTCCTTAATACGGGCCTGTAATGGCTTTGGACTTATGAAATTAACAGGAAGAGTCATTTCCGTTTCAATAGTGGACATGCGATTCTGTATATTCCTTTTCATTTGCGCCATTCCCACACGCATTTTCTGCTGAAATGTTTCATCAAAATACCTAACTCTCCTTGAACCCAAGTGATCAATATCATCTTCTTCCGCCTGCGGATCGTTGTTAAGCTCAACTATATTTCCCACGATCAAAGCTAGATCTTCCACAGTTATCTCTTTTTTGCTTATCTCTTTTTCATCTAAAGAAAGGTTAAACCTTTGATTAAAACGGAAACGCCCCACCTTTGAGAAATCGTATCTATCTGAAGAAAAAAGTGAACGAATGAAAGCAATAGCGTTCTCTGGAGTTGCTACATCGCCGTCTCTCAATCTCTTGTATAGCTCTACGGCAGCATCATTAATATCCTTTGAGGGGTCTTTTTGAAGTGTTTTCTCAATAGAATTAAGTGCTTTTTCATTTCCGGAGAAAAGCTCTTTTATCTCTTTATCCGTTTTGGCACCCAACACTCTCAAAAGGGAAGTTACCGGTATCTTCTTCTTTCTATCTAAGCGAACATACAGAACTTCATCCGGCTCACTCTCTATTTCTATCCAAGCCCCGCGAAGTGGTATGACCTTAGCACCAAAGTACCGTTCACCTTTTATTAAAGAAGCACTAAAGAAAACGCCGAAAGAGCGAGCTAGTTGGGGAATGATAACTCTTTCAATTCCACTTATTATAAAAGTTACATTTTTTGTCATGACGGGAACTTCAGACATAAATATCTCCTGTTCTTTTTCCGTTCCCATTACTTTATTCTTTAATTTCACCTTGACCTTAAGCGGAGCCTCATAAGAAAGTTTATGCTCTTTAGCCTCCTGTTCAGTGATAGCCGGCTCCCCTATCTCAATATCCTCAAACTCCAATTCAAACTTCTTTTCTGAGAAGTCTTTTATGGGAGAAAATTCCTGAAATACTTCCTTTATCCCCTCCTTAAGCAAACGGTCAAAAGACTGTTTTTGATCTTGAACCAGATTCGGCAAAGGCAAAAGAGGTTCTTGATAGGCCTTGAAATACTTTTTAGGATACTGACCGACTGACACGGAAGAAGATCGAGGATTGGAATTGTTCATATAAGTATTTGTTAAAAAATTTTAATTTTAGAATTAATAAAAAGCACAAGAAATTACCTGTGTCAAAACTTACTTGACACAGCAAAACAAAAAGCTATTCATTTAGATAATAGCACTTAATAGTTATAGTTTAATTTAATCTCTTCAAGAACCTCTTCCGCAGAAGCCACCTCAACTCAATCAAAAACTGTATGGATAAGTATTTTACATTTTAAAATAAAAATGTCAAGAACTTGTACTCGTCCACCACATTTGGCAGTCCCGGTCCGGTAATGTTAATACATAATACCTTAAAGGCGACCGATAACCCAGGGAAGAGTGTAATGCCCGGTGTTGTACCACAGAAGATAGTCGGTAAGGTGCTCATTGAAAGTATTAATATCATCTCTCATCAATGAACGGTGATGTATCAAAATGTTCCCAAAAAACACTGATGATCGGTTTTTTGCAACATTGGTGCTATATATAATATATAGAAAAGCCGTCAGTACACTGACGGCTACTTTTGCAAAGAAAAAAAATTCTTACCGTTTCTTTCCGAAATACGGCGATATAAGCAATTCCCTCCCTTCACGCTTCACTGATATACACCTCCCGGCGTACACAAGGGTTGGTATAGCCCACCCGATATGCAACTCCGAGTGATCTGAATACTCCTCTCGAAGCTCTTGAACAGATAAAACGCCTTTTTTTAGCATTTTTTTCATAACCTCTAACCAGAAGCACGCAGAGGGTGTGGACATATCTGTAGATCTCATCAAGAACTCTACCATTCCCCTCTTATGAGGCTCGGGAGAGTACTCTAGATTGGAGGCAAAGGTAACCTCTACAATATCACCCCAACTATAAAGGCCTAAAGAATCCGGCATATCCACAAGCGATTTCTTGATAAAGGCCGGAGAAGTGCCGTCACCATTTAGTTTTTTGATAAATTCCGAAAGACAAATACTCGGGGATCTTCTTCTGTTTAAAATTCCTTTGGCCCTTTTGCGTATTAACACTGCCCGCGCTGTCTCTGCTTTCGCCTTCATGTGTACCTCCTTAAGATACTGGGCGGTTTTAAAATTAAAAGAACTGCAAAACTGTCTTATTATACAACTTATAAACAAATATGTCCATATCAACGCCCGGCATATTTTATAAATCATATAAAAAATTAACAAAATTTCATATACATAAGCTATATTTTCTCTCTTTTATCTAATTCGTATGCGAAGACAGAGAGCTAAATACGCAATTTTGTATTCCAAACACATTTATTGACTAATTTATACTTATATTGTACTCTCTAAATCAGAATAGAGGTACATAAAAAAGGAGGTGCGGAGATGGCATGGAGAATGATCTCGGTATGAATGTGTTGTTTTCTGTTTTTGGTTGTGGCACATACGGCGTACGCCGCCTCTGTGTCAACGAAACAGGAGGTCATGATCGAGGACGGCGCGTTCGTTGTTGAGAACTGGGAGCGCAAAGAGCGCAATGTTTACCCCGGCACGCTCGTGGATGAGCTCAGCAAAACAGAGCTCATGGCGCTTTTAGACGGCGAGTCGGTGGTGAAACACGAAAAAAGATTTGCCGTAGATTTATCAATTCCATTCGCGTTCAAATTGGTAAATGAACCTACCACCAGGTACACGTTTGATCCGGCCGCAGACGGTGCGAAGCGCTGGGTGCAAAAAAAGATTCACCAACCGCGTGAATTGTGGCGAGTAGCATCGTGGTGGACTACACTCATCCCTCTGGTGCCGTGCCTTTTCCTCGGACTGCTCGGGATAAAGATGAGAAACCAAGATTTATTCGCCCAGAAAAATTTTGTGGGAGGATGCTTGCTGTTTGCACTTTTTAGTTTTATTGCTCCGAGTATAAATTTTTTGGGAATGAAGATCTTTACCGGAACCTCTATCATCGAAGGAGGTATTGGGAAATTAGTGTGGTTTCTGTGCACAACAGCTTTATTGGCGATATCGGCGGGTCTTCCCTTGAGTTGGAATCTTGTGCTCGGGACTTTCTTTTTAAAAGATTTTAAGAAAGTAATAAGATGTGCGGTTGTTCTGACGCTGGTAAGTGCCGCACTCTTTCAAACCTGTCTGTTCTTGGAGGAGAATATATCGGGAGTGTTTATATATGCCGGAGTATTGGCCGCTTGCGGCATAGTCCCATGCGCATTAACCCGGATTACTGCCTTTGCTTCGGAGGTACATTGATCACTGTTAGTTGTTCTTAACCTCTCGCCCTGTTTCGGTAATATCATAATGCCAAAACAGGGCTTTCTTTTTATAAGAAGTCTCTTGATTCTGAAAGGTGATATTTATACAGGAAAAGATTATACGCTCCAGAAACTTCACTGAATGAGTTAACTATACGACACAGTAGCAGGAAACCTGTTTCTGCGGGAAAACAAAATCCATAACTCTTGATTCATCTCCATTTGACAGATAAACATCTTTCAATATATGGTGTTGCGAATAATTCTTTGGAAAATACAAATAATATAAGGAGGAAGTTATGAATAAAAAGAAATTTTTAAACATCGCAAATGTTGTAATGTCCAGATTCGATCAAATACTATGGATTTTTTTAGTAATTGCCATTTTAACAGCCTCCGGAATAGCCTGCTTTGCTTACTGTTATCCTTCATACCTACCTAATTTACTTGAGATCCCTGCTCCGAACTCTTTTCTTGCACTTATCATTTTCCTATTTCTAGCTCTAACAGTCTTTAATGTGTTATTCATATTATTATTGTTTTTTGCTTACTTAGCTGTCATCATCAGAAAAACAGAGCAATAGAAATCTCTCTTACGAGCCCTCTCTTACCACCAAGAGCGGGCTCTTTTTTATCTGTTAACCTGACTGCCAAACACTAGACACTTGGTCTAAGTGATCTATATAATTTACTGATCCTGAATTTTATTATTTTTGTAATTATAATTAACAGTATTCAATTTTTTTGCCAAAAATCGATTAAGAAATGGCTTTTTGGGACTCTATACTCCCCTGGAACCACTTTTCATGCAACAAAACGACTCAGACAATGTAATTACATCTATGTTAGCAATATACAAACGCACTACGTCACATAACTTAACCCGAAAAAACAAAAGAACACCTCTACCTGCAGATAAAGGTGTTCGGTAAAATATAGGTACCAATACTATACATGAAGCTTATAATTCGCCATAAGCTGAACATTTATATCAATATCCATTGTTGCGACCCACTTCAACAGAGCATAGTGCTCCTCAGGATTTAACTTTTCAACAGCTGTCATGCGAACGTACCAGACAGGTTCTTTTACTGCAATAAATTTAAGAAGGTGGAAATTTTTATTAGCATCTATTTTATCAACAGCGATCTGTCTTACATGAGGACTTCTTTCTCTCCAAGCTATATCACCCAAAAATTCTTGACACTCTTGGGCGTTTAGCTTCTCAAGAGCCGCTTTCCGGACAGATCCAACACCCCCTCTCTCAGCAATTCGCATTAACACATCATTGGAATCCGACATTCTAACAGCCATTTTTCCTATGTCGGCGTTATCGGTTCCTATAGCAATCTGCGTCAAAATACTTTGATCAAACTCCGGAGAACCATGTGATAAAACCTGAGCATTAAACACAATTTTACACCGAAACTTTCCATATTCATTCGCGGATACAATAGGCGGATTAGGATATGTTTGCACCTCTATAAAAATCAAAGACGTTTGCCAACCGAGCCACCTAAGTGCCTCAAAGGGATGTCCTTCTACTACATGAAGTCCTTCTCCGCACCTTATTGACGGATCAGGGTTCCAATCCGGCGCACGTGTCACTCCTCCTACTTTAATGTTATTGACAAATCCGCCATGGCTTTTCCCGTTTTCATTCACCGCCCTATAAAACGTTCTTTTCTTTTGCATAACCAACCCCTCCTAAGTTTTGAAATGCTCTTTAAAGATCAGTTATTCAACTCTCTTCTGTTTTTCTATGGGTTAGAATAGAACATTGCACCTATAACGTCAAATTACCAAAGACCGATATATTGCTATTTTATTAACTCTTTCTTTTTTCCTTCCATTCTTTTATTTTTCCATGATCTCCCGACACAAGAACCTTCGGCACGGAGTATTTCCTCTTTTTATGAAAAAAGGAATAAGGTCGAGTATAAACAGCTCTTCCGGCAGGACGACCCTCTTCTAATGACTCAGGGTCCCCTAAAACCCCTCTAACCTGGCGAGAAACACAGTCTATAAGAGCCATAGCCGGTATCTCTCCCCCTGTTAGAATAAAAGAACCGAGAGAAACACGCTGAATATCCTCTCCCTTGAAAACCTCGTAAACACGCGCATCTATGCCTTCATAACGCCCGCAGATCAGTATTATATGATTATAATTATCGGAAAGTTCCTTGGCGTAATTATTAGTAAGTTTAATTCCTTTTCTATCAAAAAGAACTATTTTTACTTTCTTTTTTCTTCCTTTAGCCTTCTCAACCGCCTCAATAACAGGTTCAGGCCGTATTACCATTCCGGGACCTCCACCAAAAGGCTTGCCGTCGGCTCTTTCTTTGGGATCTTTAAGATAATCCCGCGGGTTATAAAATTTAAATGATACCCTCTTATTCTCCATCGCTCTTCTGAGTATAGAAGAGGTTAAGTATGACTCAACAACCTCCGGGAAAAGGGAAACTACATGAAAAGTGATCATATCTATTAATATTTTAATAAAGTATTAAAAATTTGGCCGTAAAATGCAAACAAACACCCCGGAAGACCGGAGTGTTTGGCAATATTACGCTCTCAAAAGCGGTATACTAAAGCCCTAGATCACCTACGGCTTCATCGACATCCTTTTTGGATCCCTCTTCGGGATAATTGCGAGGCTGTGTGGCCTCACCTCCTTGAGGTTCATTTATCTTTAGATTGACTCGAGCGTTGTTCTTCATCCCTACAACCCTTAGCAAAGTTCGGATGGCCTTGGCTGTATTACCGGATCTACCGATAACCTTACCCATATCGGCCGGATCGATATCAAGCGTCATAAGAACGCCCATTTCATCGACCTTTCTATCAACTTTTACCTCATCAGGATTATCAACGAGGGATTTCACGACATACTCAAGAAATTCTTGATCCTTTTCCATAAAAACAGAATTAACTCATAAACATTTTCCGCAGATCATTCGACCAGTTAAGCGACATACGCCGCCGGATGCCTGCTACTTATACAGTAAACCCTTTAAAAAAACCTGTCAACTTAAATCTGTGAGTTAAACCCTATTAAGCGGAAACCGTTTCTTCTTCTTTTTCTGTGTCATCTTCACTCTTTCCTTCTTCTTTTGTTTCAGTGTTACCTGAATCGCTCTCAGCTTCTGTTGCTTCTTCTTTAGCAGTCTTTTTATCTTCTGTTTCCTCTACATTACCACTACTTGTGGAAGCCTCCTGTGAAGAGGTGTCATCTTCAGATACCAATGGTGTTTTTTTCGGAAGAACATTTACCTTCTTACCTTCTATGATACCTTTTGTTATTAAAAGATTGTGAACCGTAGGAGAAGTCTTGGCACCCTTTGATATCCAGTATTTTGTGCGCTCAGCATCGATCTTAGTTATATCCTTTTGACCAGGGTCATGATTACCTAAAACCTCAATAAAGTTCCCACTCTTGGGACCCCGGGCAGACTCGGTGACCACTAACCTGAATGCCGTCTGATGCCTCCGGCCAACTCTTTGTAATCGTATTTTTAACATGTTGGCTATCCTAGCAAAGCCTGACGCAAAGGTCAATTGCTTTTAATTAAACCAAGCTCTTTATCTAAGTCTTTACATAATATATTATTAAAAACAATATGAAAAGAATATCAAAAAAGAAAAATGGAGAAAAAAAGAAAGCCCGTGTTTTTGAAGGAATGATCACAATAACCTCGCAAGGTACGGGCTACCTACCCATCGATAAATATGAAGACGATATACAGATACAGGAAGGTCTTCTTAATACAGCAATGCATGGCGATAAGGTAAAAGCTGTACTTCGCTCTTCAAGAAAGAATGAAAGAATACAGGGTGAGGTCATAGAAATAGTGGAAAGAGCTCGTTACGAATTCGTCGGTATTATAGAAAAGAACAAAGACGGAAGCTGTGACCTTTTACCTGACGATAGAAGAGTTTACAGAGCTTTCTACATACCCAACCCTCCCAAAAATGCATTTGATGGACACAAAGCAGTTGCCAGAATGCTTGAGTGGAATAATCCCAAAAAGAATCCCATAGGAGAGATCGTAACGGTCATAGGACCGGCCGGAGAACATGAAGTGGAAATGAATGCCATAGTAAAAGAAAAAGGGTTCAGCACAACCTTTCCACCCGAAGTTGAACGTGAAGCGGAAGAAATGGGGGGAAGCCTCCGGGATATAGACACAGAAAAAGAAAACCGCAAAGATATGCGTGATAGAAAGACATTTACCATAGACCCCGCAGACGCTAAAGACTTTGATGACGCCCTTTCCGTGAAAAAGAAAGGACAAGACTGGGAAATAGGAATTCACATAGCCGATGTTTCATTTTATGTAAAAGAGGACAGCAAATTAGACAAAGAAGCACGTAAACGAGGAACATCCGTCTATTTGGTAGACAGAACCATCCCTATGCTCCCCGAGATCCTATCCAACGACCTTTGTAGCCTTAATGTTTCGGAAGACAAAAGAGCCTTTTCAGCGATATTTACCATAACAGAGGAAGGAGCGGTTAAGGACCGTTGGTTTGGAAGAACGATCATAAATTCAGACCAACGCTTCAGTTATGAAGAAGCACAGGATAAAATAGACGCCGAAAGCGGAGAGCTGTCAGAGGAACTGAAACTGCTTAATTCCATAGCTAAAAAGTTAAGAAAGAAGAAGTTTAAAAAAGGAGCCATAGACTTTGAAACCAATGAAGTTGCTTTTAAGCTTAATAAGGACGGAACACCCGAGAGTGTCTATATTAAAGAAAGGCTGGACGCCCATAAACTAATTGAGGAGTTCATGTTACTCGCCAATAGAGAAGTAGCTCACTTTCTCTATGACAATGAAAAAAACAAAGGGAAAAGAAATGTCATATATAGAGTCCACGAA
This sequence comes from Patescibacteria group bacterium, assembly GCA_051747785.1. Taxonomy (GTDB): domain Bacteria; phylum Patescibacteriota; class Minisyncoccia; order Phycocordibacterales; family CSBR16-193; genus SKVL01. Next base: position 33,137 of record JBNJGN010000005.1, read on the forward strand.
CAACCCGATCCGGAAAAAATGGAAGACCTTCTTATCCTCCTAAGAGCACTAGGACACAACATATCCGTTGAACCGGAAGACATTGAGCCCAAAGATCTCAACAGAATACTAAGAAGCGTTTCCGGAAAAAGCGAGGAAACCTTAGTAAAAACCGCCGCTATCAGGTCTATGGCAAAAGCGGTATACTCAACCAAGAACATCGGGCATTTTGGTCTAGCCTTTAAATACTACACCCATTTCACTTCCCCCATCAGAAGGTATCCCGATTTAATGGTGCACCGCCTTCTTTCCAAAAGACTCAAAGGTAAGAAACTTTCCTCGGGAGAGATGACATCTTTGGAAGTCATAGCCAGAGAATCAACCGAAGCTGAGATAAAAGCCGCCGAAGCAGAGAGAGAATCCATTAAATTAAAACAGGTGGAATTTATGGAAAAGCACAAAGGTGAAACATTTGATGCCGTTATCTCCGGAGTTACCGGATGGGGGCTATACGTGGAGGAAAAGAAAACACTCTCTTCGGGGATGATACATATAAGTAAACTCGGCGATGATTACTACGAGTTTGACGAGAAAGCTTTTGCTTTGGTAGGAAAAGACAGTGGAAAGAAATTCACTTTAGGAGATGAGATGAAAGTAAAACTGACAGAAGCTGATCCTGAAGAGAGAAAACTCTCCTTTGAACCAGTTGACTAAATATCCATAGGCCAGTGTCTAAAGATCCGCGCCTATATAAATAGAGCTGTTTTTTAACTGGCAATACTCCGCTAACAGCAAAAATTTGACATAATCCCCTATTTAAGGCATTATATCAAAAGCGCACATTGATAAAAACACATAACACAAGGAGTCTTTTATGAATAATCTGAGCAGATTAGTAAAGGTTATTTTCCT
>JBNJGN010000006.1:0-33677 GCA_051747785.1 Patescibacteria group bacterium
ACGTTTTACTATCGGCAAAAGCTCTTGTTTTGAGGCGTTTTTGATGATCTGAGTATATACACTACCGTCATCGCGTTTCTTTATTCCAAAGACCGGTATCTAGTTAAAACTCTCCGGATGACTGTTGAGTTTGTTCCTCTTGGAATTCAGCGATCCACACTCTAAATTGATTGTACCAACGATTTACTGTTTTTCGTTGTACGCCGGTTAATCTGGCCGTTTGTGTAGCAGTGAGATCCTCAGAAAAGTAGCGAGAGATTTACTTGAGCTTGCGATTGCTTAATCGTGTATATTTTAAAGGCATTTTTTAGAGTATACCTTAATTTTGGTACTCTAGTGCCTTGGAAAAATATACTAAGCAGAAGAACTCGAACTTTATGAGGAAAAGGTTTTCCCAGTAATATGTAATGAACATAGAAGAAAAAAACCTGATATCATAAGGGATTTCAAGGGAGTATATCCTGATAGCGAGTTAAGACGAGATACTCAGAGAGTATTGGAGGACAAGAGAAAGCATAGTGAGCATACTGAGAGGTCTGTCTTTCTAGAAGCGATCTCCTGCGGAGAGCTTACCGATTTGGGTTTTTGGGGCAACAGTACTTTTGTTTCTCCGTCTTCTGATTATGATGATTTTTACAACGGCACTGATGCTGTTTTTGAATTTGAAGAAGATAAAAGTATTCAACTTTGTGTTGATTTCAAGGTCGGCGTTGATGACACTGAGGCTCGCAAAAGAAAAAAAGAAATATCTAATAATGTTAAAAAAGGCAATTTAACCAGCTTGAAGTATTTTGAATCCTCGCTTTCAGATTACAAAGGGAGCCTTAAGTCGCTTCCCAGAGTTGTTGTGGGTACCGATATTGAAGGTGTTAAAGAAATAGCTAAAATGATGCATGGCATTATCTTTGGTAAGAATGAAGAGAGGGGAGGACAAAGAATTCGCCAAAAGAATCTGGATAAGCTGACAAAGCACGAAACTCAGATCAAATTTCTTGAGGATATTAAGGATCAATTGAATACATATATAGAAGAGGCCCGAAAGGAGGGTTTCAGGGAAAAAGATGAAGTTATCTACAGACACAGAGAGATACTTAATGTTATAGAGAATATTTTGCAAGAAAAAAAACGCTCCACCAATTTAGCAGGTGGAGCGCGTAGTGAGGTCGTTTAGTTATTACATGTACCCCCCTATTAGTTAAGGGTTTTTTGTTAGATTGAAAAATAAACGGTCTTTGCATTCAGAGCATTTTCTGCTCTCTATAGGGATAAGTATTCTTTTGTAAAAATAAATACCCCCTCTTTTTTTTATTTTTGCGTTTTTATAGGTCTTAAACTTTCTGATAAAGAAGTTTTTACACATACGACACTGGGATTTTTGGAGTTTATAAGAGTAACTTTCATATTCCAAAATTTTTACATCGAAATCTTCTTCTTTTTTTATCGGTATGACTTTCATCTACAGACCTCCTCTTTGGTTTAAAAGTGCGTATTCTATTTTAGACAATACAATATTATCTGTTTTTAGCAAGCATCAATGATATCAATTAAGCTATTTGGTGTGGATAATGATTATCTCTGTGAGTGTAGTATAATTAGATTACGAAAGTTTCTTCTATGGGGAAAGTGTAGTTTGATGGATGCTAGTAATTTGTCTATATATAAAATGTCTAAGAAAAAGGAAGCAGAGGAGAGAAAAGAGAAGAAAGATCAGAGTGATAGAAAGATGTTCGCTGTACTTGCTTATTTAAGTATCTTGGTTTTAGTGCCTTTTCTTGTTTCTAAGGAAGATCCTTTTGTGAAATTTCATATAAAACAGGGTTTTACACTACTTGTTTTGTGGATGTTGTATTTTTTTCTTTTAACTGCACTACCTTTCTTTTTTTGGTCTCCTTACTCTTATCTTTTAAATCTCTTCAGTCTGTTTATAATGATCTTGGCAGGTATAGGTATATTTAATGTTTTAAATGATAGGGAGAAGGAACTGCCTCTTATAGGTCAGTATAGTGAAAAATTTGATATCTGATTTTAAAATTAAAAGTTAATAAAGAAATATATGAGATTAAGTAATAAAACAGCCATTGTTACAGGAGCATCTTCAGGGATAGGTAATGCTATTGCTGTAGCCTTTAGCAAAGAAGGTGCTAATGTTATATACTCTGATATAAATGAGATTGAAGGGTTTGTACCGACTGAAAAATCGGACTTTATAAAGTGTGACGTCTCCGATCGTGTGCAGGTGGACGGATTAGTTGAGGAGACAGTATCCAGGTTTGGTGGTCTGGATATTATGGTTAACAATGCGGGTATTGGTTCTCTGGGTGGTGTGTTGGAAACGGATGATGAAAATTGGCAGAAAGTTTTAGGGATCAATCTGTCGGGGGCCTTCTTTGGGCTCAGGGCTGCTTCTAAGTATATGACAGAGAGCGGTGTAGCTGGATCCGTTATAAATATGAGTTCTATTTTGGGAAAAGTGGGACTTAAGGGTGCTTTCCCTTACTGTGTAAGTAAGGGAGGGGTAGTGCAGATGACGCATGCTGCAGCCTTGGATCTGGTAGACTCCAATGTGAGAGTAAATGCCATTGCTCCCGGTTTTATTGAGACTAAGATGACAGAATTTGCTAAAGAGAACGAAGATTTTCACAACATGATAGTATCTAGTACTCCGATGGGGCACATGGGTCAGCCCGAGGATATTGCCTCTGCTGCAGTTTATTTAGCTTCTGATGAATCTAAGTACGTAACGGGTGAGGTTCTTTATGTTGACGGAGGATGGACTGCCAGATAAAGAGGTTTATATGGAAGAATTGACCAACGAAGATCTAATAGTTCACTTAGAGAACAACACCGGAGTACTGACTTCAGAGATAAAAGAAGCGTTTAAGGCCGTGGATAGGAAGGATTTTGTTGATGAAGATTATGTCATTGAGGCTTATAATGATTATCCTTTACCTATTGGATACGGGCAGACTATTTCTCAGCCAACGGTAGTTGCTATGATGTTGGATTTACTATCTCCACAGAAAGGTGACAGGATCTTAGATGTTGGCTGTGGCTCCGGTTGGACCACTGCTCTTTTAGGGTTTCTTGTTGGCACTGAAGGAGAGGTGGTAGGTACTGATGTAATAGAAGAATTCGTGGAGCTTGCCAGGAATAGACTTTCTTCTTACCAGGATAAAGTTCCTAATACGGCATTTTTCCATGTTTCTGAAGAGAGTGCTATATATTCGCAGGAGTACGACAAAATATTAGTTAATGCTTCTTTTTCGGAAATTTTTGATATTCCAGAGAATATTAAGAAGGCCCTTAAAGAAGGTGGCAGAATGGTCGCACCGGTTGGCAGTGATCTTATGGTTTTCACTAAAAAGAATAGTGAATTAAAAGAGGAGAGATGTTTACCGCAAACTGTCTCTTTTGTTCCTTGTGTTAAGTTAAAGGAATTTTAAAAAAAGTGAAGGATAAAACGAAAAAGATGAAGGAAATAAGGGATGAGGTTTTGAACTTGACCGATTCTCCACTTTATGAAGACCGCCTTAATAACAAGACGTATCCCGTATTAGGTGAAGGTAGCCATGATGCGGATATTATGTTCATAGGTGAAGCGCCTGGAAAAAATGAAGCTGAACAAGGACGTCCTTTTTGTGGCCCGTCTGGGAGGATATTAGATGAGCTTTTAGATCACATAAGCTTTAAAAGAGATGATGTTTATATAACTAATGTGGTAAAAGATAGACCTCCTTCTAACAGGGACCCGTCAACTACAGAGATAGAAATATATTCTCCTTTTTTGGATCGTCAGATAGATATTTTAGAACCTAAGGTCATTGCCACTTTAGGTCGGCATGCCATGATCTATGCACTGGAGCGTTATGGAGTAGAAAGGATTAAAATCACAATAAGCGAGGCACACGGTAAGAGGTTTAAAGGGATCTCGTCTTATGGCGAATTACTGATCGTTCCACTTTTTCATCCTGCCGTAGCGGTTTATGATGCTTCTAAAAAAGAAGATCTAAAAAAAGATTTTGAAGTTTTAAAAGAGATATCTGTGGCTGATAGTTAAGAACCGACCTCTATTTATTTTTAGTTTTTTTATAATTCTGGTAAAATAATACTTATGCTCTCATCAGAAATAAGAAAAAGATTTTTAGAATTTTTCAAGAAACGCAACCATGCTGTTATACCATCGGCCTCTTTAATACCTGAAAATGACCCTTCGGTACTTTTTACCACAGCAGGAATGCAACCGTTGGTTCCTTATCTTTTAGGTGAGAGACACCCTAAAGGAGAGCGGTTGGTTAATGTCCAGAAATGTGTGAGAACTAACGATATTGAAGAAGTGGGTGATCCTACACACCTTACCTTTTTTGAGATGATGGGTAATTGGTCTATTGGTGATTATTTCAAAAAAGAAGCACTTGAATGGAGTTTTGAACTTCTAACCTCAAAGGAAGAGGGTTTTGGACTTGATCCGGAGCGTCTTTATGTAACGGTATTTGAGGGTGATGATAATGCTCCCAGAGATGAAGAGGCTGCTGAAATATGGAAAAATATAGGCATTAAAGAGTCTCGTATATTCTTTAGGCCCGCATCAGAGAACTGGTGGAGTCCTGGTGATGATGGGCCATGTGGTCCGGATTCGGAAATGTTCTATGATCTTTCTATTGAAGGCCTCGGTGAACTTACCTCGGAGGAATTTGAAGTGGCTGACGAAAGAGCTGATATTGTTGAGATATGGAATGATGTTTTTATGCAGTATAGAAAAGAAGGCGGAAATGTAGTTGGTTCTTTGGAGCAGAAAAATGTGGACACGGGAGCCGGTTTAGAGAGGATAACGGCGGTTTTGCAGAACAAAAGATCTGTTTTTGAAACCGATCTTTTTGCTTCAATTGTGGCTAAGATAAAAGAGTATGACCCGAAGATAGATGATCGTTCCAGAAATATAATTTCTGATCATATGAGATCCGCCACTTTTATGATATCTGACGGGGCACGACCCTCCAATACTGATCAGGGATATGTGGTTAGAAGGTTACTTCGTCGTGCTTATAGAATGGCTTCAAGAAGTATGGGAGAAAATGATGCAGCCTCTTTAATGGAAGAGGTTACCGAGCAGGTAAAGAACGATTATGCTCCAGTTTATCCTGAAGTAGAGAAAGAATATGAAGAGACAGAAGAAGAGATAAAAAAAGAGATCTCCAGGTTTCGGGAGGTCTTAAAAGAGGGACTTAAGCGTTTTGAGAAAATATCTTCGGAAAGTAAAGATATATCGGGACAGGATGCCTTTTTACTGTTTTCAACCTACGGTTTTCCGATAGATATGACAGTTGACCTAGCTGAAGAAAAAGGAATGAATGTTGATATAGATGGTTTTAATAGTGCATATGAAGAGCATCGAGAAAGATCAAGGCAGGGAACAGTCGGTAAATTCAAAGGAGGTCTGGCCGGAACAAGTGAAGAAGAAGTAAAGTATCACACTGCCACTCATCTTTTGCACTCGGCCTTAAAAGAGGTTCTAGGGAGTCATGTAGAACAGAAAGGTAGTAATATCACCTCTGAGAGAGCACGCTTTGATTTTTCTCATCCTGAAAAGATGACCGAGGATGAGAAAAGAGAGGTGGAACGTATAGTCAATGAGAAAATAAAGCAGGATCTTCCGGTGCACTGTCAAGAAATGTCTCTTGAGGAGGCAAAAGAAAAAGGTGTTTATGGTGTTTTTGATGATCGTTATTCGGAAAAGGTAAAAGTTTATACTGTGGGTGATGAAAATGGAGCTTTTAGTAAGGAGATCTGTGGCGGTCCTCACGTGGAAAGGATCGGGGTCTTGGGTAATTTTAAAATTAAAAAAGAGGAATCTGTTGCCGGAGGTGTGCGTCGCGTAAAAGCTATTTTAGAGTAGTGGCAGTATGGTCTTTTTCTCCAAAAAAAGATCCTCGGCTAAAGTTTTGATAAACATCTCTGAAGAGGGAGCCGAGGGGGCAATAATAAACACGTCTAAAAGCAAGCAAAGAGATGTTATTTCATATTATACTGGCAAGAAAACCGGAGTTGGTGGGGTTATAAATTCTTTTTCCGAATTGACTGCATGTGCTGGGGAAGTCGTCTCAGATCTTGCCAAAGAAAGTAATTCTTCCGAAGGGAAGAAGAAGGGCTTTAGTAAAGATTCCTTAACTAACTTTGTGTTTATTGTCGAGAGCCCTTTTCAGTACAGTTATCTGAGTAATATATCTTCGGAAAATGAGGAGCCGGTAAAAGTATCTGATGAAACCATCAAAAGAATAATTGAAAAAGAAGAGCCCAAGAAACCCAAAGATTCTGTCTGCAAACTTTGGAACGAGGAAAAGATTGAATTTACAAAAAAAGAAGTGACAGAGGTTACTTTAAATGGGTATTCCGCTCAGTTAATACATGGTAAAGAGGCTAGGCATATAGATCTTTCCATTTTTAATACCGTTTTTCCTAAAAAACTTCTGGTCTCCCTGCATTCAAGGCTTAAAGGTGAATTTAAACCTGCTGTGGTAAATTATTTTGCTCGTTCTGATGTAGATCTGACTTTTTTGAATAATGTTCGTAAGGATAAAAAGACTTTATGGAAGTATGTAAAAGTAAATATGTCTGATACTGTTGTTTCTGTGGTTAATAAAGGGAAAACAGAGAGCATTGTTTATTTGAATAAGGGTTACTTTAGTTTAATGAAAGAGGTCTCCAAAGAGTTTAACGTACCTTACGATGTTGCAAGGTCCTATATTTCCATATTCTTATCAGGCGCTGGAGAGGATGACTTTTCAAAACGGGTAGGAGAGGTGGTCTATGATACTCTGGAAGAGTGGGAAAGAGATTATGAAGGTAGCATGAGTCATATGCCTAAGTCGGTGTACTTGGACTGTATTGATCGTTTTGGAGAGATCTTTCAAAAAGTGCTAACTAAAAAATATCCGGAAACCGAAGTAAGGACTCTGCGTTATATGTATGAAGAAAATACTGGCCACTCTTTATATAACGGGAATTTGGAACTTGCTGTTGGTACTTATTTTGTTAATAGGTTAATGGATAGGAGCTAAAAAAGACTTTTATGCTGTTCATTTTAAAAAATGAACGCATAAGTTATACTTACTATTAAGTGGTAGTTCAGAATAATAATTTTATAACTTTTCAAAACCAATATGAAAGATATCTTTCCCCCTGATAAAAAAAGATCAATTAGAAATATCACTCCCCCTAGGAGTGATAACAGAGGAGGCAAAAAGAAAGATTCGGTTTCGAAGAACTCTACTTTCAGTAATAAAAAAGTAAGAGACCTAAAGAAAAAAGACCCGGAGAGTGGCAAAGGTTCAACAAAAAGTAAAAAGAGTAAAGAGTATAAAGGGGGAAACTTTGGGACGGATGGTATAAAGCCGGAAAGAAGAGATCAGGCTAAAGCTAAAAGTAAAAAATGGCTCTGGTGGATGGTGGGGTCACTGGCTGGTCTAGGGGCTCTGTTTGTAGTTGGTTTTGGTATTTCTTATCAGTTTGCTACTGCTGAGGTTTCCATCAAACCCACCAGTCATGAAGCGGATATTAATGAAACAGTAGAGTTTTATAAAGAGCCATCATCTGCTGAAGGCCAGTTAGGGTTTGATGTTATAAATATTGATAAAGATGAGCCGGAACGTACAAGTGTTGAGATATCCGGCACAAAAGAGGTGGAAGAGAGTGCTTCTGGAAGAATAACTATCTACAATGAGTATAGTGAGGCGGCTCAGCCTTTAGTTGAGAACACACGATTTGAAAGTTCAAATGGATTGATATTCAGAATTCCCCGAAGTATAACTGTTCCGGGAATGAAAGACGGAAAACCGGGAACGATAAGCGTTAAAGTGTACGCTGATGAGCCCGGTGAGGAGTATAATATCGGACCTGCAAAATTTACTATTCCCGGTTTTGAGGGGTCCGCAAAATTTGATGGATTTTATGCCAAGTCTGAGTCTCCCATGGAAGGAGGCAGAATCGGAGAAGAGCCGGTAGTAGAGGATCAAGATCTGGAGACTGTCAAAAAAGAACTTCGTCAAGGAAATAGAGATGAACTTCTGTCCTTGGCTCGTAACTCTGTTCCGGAAGGTTTCATCCTTTTTGACGGACTTTATTATATTGAGGAGAAAGAAAAAGTAGAAACAGATGGCGCAAAAGCCTCGTTGGTGGTGGAAGATGCTTTGGTGGGGGTATTACTAAAAGAAGAGGAGTTGGCTCAAGGTTTATATCAAAGAGTTTTTAAAGACAGTAAAGGGGATGTTGAGGTTAAAGATTGGAGCTCTCTTTCTTTTACTTTGATCGGCGATGACCTTGACAATGAAAGTGAATCCGTAGTTATTGACATCTCTGGTGATGTTAAGTTCATTCGTGAAGTAAAAAAAGAGAAGCTAGCCTCTGAACTTGCGGGAATTAGTATTGGTAATAAAGATGCCATAGAAGAGATAATGGTCAATTACCCCGCAGATCAAGCCGAGGCTGAGGTCAAGCCCTTTTGGATGCGATCACTACCTCTAAATCCGGAGAATATATCCATAAATATCAAATATTAACGCTTTGTTGTTGACTTTTGCGTCATTTTTGCTAACATCAACTAACTTGATGAAAAATAAAGAAACAAATCAGGTTACAGGTACAGTTGTGGAAGCATATCCGGATACTCGTTTTAAAATAGAGCTTGATGACGGTTCGGAGATGCAGGCCTATCTTGCCGGAAAGATGAGAAAGTTCAGGATAAAGGTTCTGATAGGTGATAAAGTAATAGTAGAGGTTGACCCTTACGGAGGAAAGGGTAGAATAGTTCGCAGATTATAAAAATATGAAAGTCAGATCATCAATCAAAAAAATATGTCCAAACTGTAAAGTTGTACGCCGAAAGGGGCGTGTTTTTGTGATATGTAAGTCCAATCCACGCCATAAACAACGACAGGGTTAGCTTGGCATCAAGATAGGTATTTCGCTTGCATTCTGTTCTTATAAAGTGTAAAGTGAGATGCGAAATAAAATTTTATTATGCGTATAGTAGGTATAACAATTCCAGAAGATAAAAGATTAGAGATAGCTCTTACAGAGGTGTACGGCATAGGTTATTCTAAAGCCAAAGAGATACTGGATGCTGTATCGGTAGATCGTGGCAAAAAGGTTAAAGATGTTACAGAGGATGAGGAGGCCAAGATACGAAAATATATAGAAGATAACTTCACAATAGAAGGAGATCTTAGAAGACTTGTATCCTCAAACATAAAACGACAGAAAGATATAAAATCTTACCGTGGTACCAGACACTTGCGCAGTCTTCCTTGCAGAGGTCAGAAAACCAAAAATAATTCCAGAACCAGAAGAGGCAACGTAAGAAAGACGATGGGAACCGGGCGCAGGAAGACGGAGAAGAAGTAATAATAAAGTACATTCTGTTGACCGTATCAAAAAATACGAGATTTATTTATATTAAATAGTTTAAAGAAATAAAAGAAAAGATGGGTAAAAAAAGAATTGTTAAAAAATCCGGAGATGAAGGCGAGGGGAAAAAGTCTTCAGGTAAAAAAAGGATAAAAAAAAGGTTGGATACCGGAATTCTTTATGTTCATTCCACTTATAATAATACAAAAGTTGCCTTTGCTGATCCTAAGGGTAATATCGTAACCTGGTCTTCTACCGGCTCACTAGGTTTTAAGGGTGCAAAAAAAGGTACTCCATTTGCCGCCGCTAAGGTCGGAGAGCTCATCGGGGAGCAAGTCTATGAAATGGGAGCTCGTGATGTAAAGGTTACCGTAAAAGGAGTTGGCGCCGGTCGTGAGTCTTCTATCAGGGGATTCATGTCCAAAGGGATCTCCATTACAGATATAGAAGATGTAACCCCGATGCCGCATAATGGACCCCGACCGCCTAAGCCTAGAAGAGTCTAACGGGTTTGTAAGAAGTTAAAAACATTAAATTCAAAAAAGATCAATTTTATGAAGATAGGACCTAAATATAAAATAGCCCGCAGTTTGGGAGCTCCGGTTTTTGAAAAAACTCAGACCCAGAAATTTGCACTTTCGGAGTCACGTAAATCAAGAGGTTCAGGCAAGCGTCGTAAACAGGTTACTGATTATGGACTTCGTTTAAAGGAGAAGCAGAAGGGCAGGTATTCATATGGTCTTTCAGAAAAGGTCTTCAGTAATATTGTTAGGGAGGCAATGCGCCAGAAAGGTAAAGATACTCCGGATGCAATGTTTGAGGCATTGGAGAGTAGATTAGATAGTGTCCTAATAAGAGCAGGGTTCGGACCGACGAGGTTTTTCTGTCGCCAGTTGGTATCTCACGGACACGTACTGGTAAACGATAAGAAGATGACAGTTCCTTCCTATAGTGTAAGAAAAAATGATGTGATCAAGATAAAACCGCAAAGTTTGCAAAAAGGTCTTTTTAAGAACGAAGATAAAGAGAGTTTGCAGGCTTCTTCTGTATCATGGTTGAGTGTTGACCCTAATAAAAAGTCTGTGACTATGAAAGGAGTTCCTTCAAAAGAGGAAGTTGACCTCTTGTTTGACATTGACTCTGTTCTTGAATTTTACAGCCGTTAGTTTATTTAGTCATTAGAAAGATTAATATTTTCATATGCAAAAAGATCAATCAACCATAGTACGCCCCAGTCAGCCTCGGGTGATCGAGGAGGAGGAAGAAAATAAGGGTATTTATGAAATAGAAGGTTTGTATCCAGGATACGGTCATACTTTAGGTAATTCTCTAAGGAGAATAGTACTTTCTTCACTAAGAGGTTGCGCTGTCACTGCCGTTAAAATAGAGGGGGTTAATCATGAGTTCTCAACACTGGAGGGAGTAAAAGAGGATGTGATAACGATTCTTTTGAATATACGAAAGATGAGAATGAGGTTGCACGCGGAAAGTCCACAGAAGATAACGGTTTCCAAGAGTGGGGAAGGAGATCTAACTGCAGGCGATTTTAGTACCTCTAACAGTGCGGTTGAAATCGTCAATCCGGATCAGCATTTAGCGACCTTAACAGATAAAAAGGCTTCCATTGAAATGGAACTTACGGTTGAAGAAGGGTTAGGTTTTGTTACCAAGGATGAGATCAAAAAAGATAAAGTGGATATAGGAGTAATTGCCTTAGATGCCCTGTTTACACCTATAAGAAGAGTTACTTATGAGGTTGAAAATATGCGTGTAGGAGATAGAACGGACTTCAACTGTCTTAGAATTATGATAGAAACAGATGGCACGATAACTCCTCGTGAGTCTCTTGAGCAGGCTATATATATAATGATAGACCAGTTAAAGGCTGTGGTTGGTTTTAAGGATGATGAGACCGAAAATGAGCTGTATGATGGTAACACCGAGGCTATAGCGGAAGGTGATAATATAAGTGCCAATGGTGAAGGTTCACAGGAAGAATCTTTCTCTAAAAGGTCTATAGATGATGTTGGGCTTTCGCCACGTACTTCCAAGGCTCTGTCAAATGCTGGTATAAGAACAATCGGAGGTATAGTTTTGAAATCTGAAGAGGAGCTTCTTTCACTTGAAGGTTTGGGTGATAAAGGATTAAGAGAGATCAAAGAGACTCTTTCGGAAAAAGGTCTTTCACTGAAAGAAAAATAAATTTAAGAAAAAGTATATTATGAAGCATCACAAGAAAATACGTACATTCAATAGACCGTCCAGCCAAAGAAAGGCTCTTATGAAGTCTTTGGCTAGAGCTCTGATAAAAAATGATCGTATAAACACTACTGAGATGAAGGCCAAGGAGTTAAGGCCCTATGTAGAGAGATTGATCACTTATGGTAAAAAGGGAACTCTTTCAGACAGAAGAAGGGTGAGCGCTCTTGTCGGAAAGGACGCTTCTTTTAGGCTTTTTACAGAACTGGTTCCACGCTTTAGTAACAGGCAGGGTGGGTATACCCGTGTGGTAAAACTTTCTCCACGGAAAGGAGATGCGAGTCCTATGGCCTGTATTGAGTTTGTTGAATAAATTGACATTTGTTTTGCTAGTATTAGAATGAGCAGGAAAATATGAATAACGAAATTTCAAAAGAAAAAAAGACCATAGATGCCTCAGGTAAATCCTTTGGACGTGTTGCCACTGAAGCGGCTGACGCCTTAAGGGGAAAGGATACACCCTTTTTTGAAAAGAACCGCATTATGGGTACGGAGGTAGATATAGTAAATATCTCATCTGTTCGTGTTTCAGCTCCAAAGAAGTATCAAAAGAAGGTGTATGTTACTTACTCGGGTTATCCGGGGGGTAAAAAGGAAAGAACACTTGGTGAAATGGTGGAACGACGTGGGAACAGAGAGGCAATGAGGAAGGCGGTTTACGGGATGTTGCCTAATAATAAATTAAGATCTCGTTTAATGAAACGTTTGAATATATCTGAATAAAAATATGACAACTACTAAAGATAATAAAAAAGAATATACTGAAGCCGCCGGGAGACGTAAAACCTCCGTGGCAAGAGTGCGGTTATTTGATGATACTAAGGATACTTTTGTGATAAATGGAAGGGGTATAGAAGATTATTTTTCACGTGCCGAATTGGTTGCTCTTGTAAAGAGTGTTTTTAAGGAGAGTGGTACTGAAAAGAATTACTCTGTATCAGTTCAAGTAAAAGGAGGTGGTGTCAGTAGTCAGGCTGAGGCTGCCTGTCATGGTATAGCAAGGGCTTTGACTGAAATTGACCCCGACCTAAGACAGAAGCTTAAAAAGGCCGGATTCTTGAAAAGAGATCCCAGACGCAAAGAGAGAAAGAAGTTCGGACTTAAGAAAGCTCGCCGTTCTCCTCAGTGGTCTAAGAGATAGATTTGGGGAATTGCAGATACCGAGAGCATATTTGGTGGATCACTTTTGACACCTTTCCTCGGTTTTTTTGTTTTAATTAAATAAGGGTAAAATTATCACCATTGTGTTTTTGAATTAAATATCTAATTTATGAGTAAAAAAGAAAAGAAGGACAAACAAGAGGAAGAATTTGAGGAGGGCGAAGATCAAAATGGTACTGGCAAGGAAGAGGTGGCATTTGAAGATATTATTGAAGAGGAAGGTATTTCAACCAAAAGTCCACAAGAGAGTATAAAAAAGCTAAAGAATAAACTTAAAGAATGTGAGAACGAAAAAGCAGAGTATCTTGATGGCTGGCTGAGAGCTAAGAGTGATATGGTCAATCTTCGCAAAAGGTACGAGAAGGAGGCGGATGATGTCCGTCGTCTATCGGAAAGAAGATTCGCTGAAAAGCTTTTACCGGTTATGGATAGTTTCTCGATGGCCATCGCGGATCAAGATACATGGGAAAATCTACCGGAAGGATGGAGGAAGGGTATGGAAAACGTTCATTCCCAGCTAAAGAGAGTTTTTAGTGATTATGGTATCTATCCCTTCTCTCCCGAGGGGGAAACTTTTGATCCTTCCTCGCATGAAGCAGTGGCGGTAATTGATGTTGATGAAAGAGAGAGCGATAACTTGATCACAGAAGTTGTGCAGGATGGATACACTTACGGTGAGGAGATATTAAGAACAGCTAAGGTGAAGGTGGCTCACTATCCTGAAGAGGAAATAAAGGGAAATGAAAGCGGAGCCACTGAGGATGGAGAGTAAATTAGAAGTTCATTTATAAAAAAATTAAAAGTAATCTAAGAAAACATATGTCAAAAATAATCGGAATAGATCTAGGAACAACGAATTCGGCAATGGCCGTAATGGAGGGTGGAGAGCCTAGAATAATAGAGAATGCTGAAGGTAACAGAACAACCCCTTCGGTTGTGGCTCTGTCTAAAAAAGGAGAGCGTCTGGTTGGTCTTTTGGCTAAACGTCAAGCAGTAACAAATCCGAGTAATACTATTTATGGAATGAAACGTCTCATTGGTCATGAGTTTGAAGACAAGGCGGTTCAGCGTGACATGAAAAATGTATCTTATGAGATGCAAAAATCTGAAAAAGGTGGCGTGGAAATGAAGATGGGAGATAAATGGTATAGAACTGAAGAGGTATCCAGTATGATACTTCAGAAACTTAAGAATGATGCTGAAAGTAAACTGAAGGAGGATGTAAATGAAGCAGTTATTACAGTACCTGCTTACTTTAACGATGATCAACGTAAGGCCACTCAGGCTGCAGGTAAAATTGCCGGCCTTGATGTTAAACGTATTATCAATGAACCAACCGCGGCCGCTTTGGCTTATGGTTTTAACAAAAAGAAAAACGAAAAGGTAGTTGTTTATGATTTTGGTGGAGGTACTTTTGATATCTCCGTTCTGGAAGTGGGAGATGAGGAGGATGAGTCAACAGTAGAAGTTAAATCCACTGACGGTGATAGCCACATGGGTGGAAGAGATATAGATCAAAAGATAATAAACTGGATAGCCGATGAGTATAAAAAGGAATCCGGAATGGATGTTCGTAATGACCCCCTGGCTTTGCAGAGATTGGATGAGGCTGCCGAGAAGGCTAAGCACGAGCTTTCAACTACTACCGAAACAGAGGTTAATATTCCTTTTATAACCTCTGACAGCGAAGGCCCCAAGCATCTTCTTGTTAACTTAACTCGTGCCACCTTAGAGAATCTGGCTCAAGAGTATATTGAGCATTCCATGGAAATAACCGAGAGGGCCATTGAGGCTTCACCTTTTTCAAAGGATGAGATAGATGAGATCATTCTTGTCGGAGGTCAAACCAGAATGCCCAAGATACAAGAGCGAGTTAAGGAGTATTTCGGAAAGGAGGCGAACAAGAGTATTAATCCCGATGAAGTGGTTGCCCTCGGGGCTGCCATACAAGCAGGAGTTATGTCTGGTGAGGTTAAGGATGTTCTCCTTCTGGATGTTATTCCTCTCTCTCTTGGTATTGAGACCATGGGAGGTGTTGCTACAAAGCTGATAGAGAGAAATACTGCTATACCGGCTTCTCAGTCACAGACGTTCTCTACGGCAGCCGATAATCAGACATCAGTAGAGATAAATGTACTACAAGGTGAGCGTCCTATGGCTACTGACAACAAGAGCTTGGGTAGGTTTATCTTAGACGGCATAGAGCCAGCCCCTAGAGGAACCCCTCAGATAGAGGTGACTTTTGACGTTAATAAAGACGGTATTTTAAACGTTACTGCTAAGGATAAAAAGACAGGAAAAGAACAATCAATTCGCATTGAGGCTAACACCGGTTTGAGCGAAGAAGAGATAGAGAGAATGAGGAAAGAGGCGGAAGAGCACAAAAAAGAAGATGAAAATAAAAAACAGCTAGCCGAGGTACGCAATACCGCCGAGCAGATGATCTATCAAGCTGAAAATAATCTTAAAGATAACGAAGCTAACCTTCCCGATGATGTGAAGAAGGGGGTACAGCAAAAAATAGATGATCTCAAGCAAAAGAAAGATACAGAAAGCGTAGAAGACATCCAAACGGCTACTCAGGCACTGACTGAAGAGATGCAGAAGATCTCTCAGCATTCAGGCGCCTCTGCTTCAAAAGATGCAAAGCAAGAAGAAAGTGCTTCAAATTCGGATGAAAGTACTAATAGTGCAGAGGAAGGAAATACTGAAAAGACCGATGACCAGGAAGTTCATGATGCGGAATATGAAGAGAAGAAAGATGGAAATGAAGAAGGTGAAGAAAATAAATAAATTGAACTGAAAAGAAGCGCCTCTCCGTTATATCCTTTGGGGAGGTGCTCTTTGGGTTTAGGGGTTGAATATCAAAATTAAGAAGTATATACTGGAAAATTATGAAAGACTATTATCAGATACTTGGTGTTGAAAAAAATGCTAACAAAGAAGATATAAAAAAGGCTTTTCGTAAATTGGCGCACAAGTATCATCCTGATAAAAAAACGGGAGATGAACAGAAGTTCAAAGAAGTAAACGAGGCCTATCAGGTACTATCCAATGATCAAAAGCGTTCCGAATACGATGCTTACGGAAGAGTGTTTAATGGTTCAGGCGGAGCGGGTCAGCAGTCTTCTGGTTTTGAGGACTTTGACTTTTCCGGATTTAAAAATGGTTTTCAGAATGCTCAAGGTTTTGAGGATTTTGATATAGGGGATATTTTCGGAGAATTTTTTGGAGGCGGATCCAGGAGAAGTCGTGATACACGGGGAAGAGATATTGCCATAGATTTAGAGCTTTCTTTTGAGGAGGCGGTTTTTGGGGCCAGTCGTTCTATTTTACTTCAAAAGAATTCAACCTGTGATCAGTGTGGCGGTTCTGGTGCCCAAAAGGACAGCGAGATGAGTACCTGCCCTACCTGTAACGGAAAAGGTAAGGTTAGGGAAGCGAGACGTTCTCTTTTGGGTACGATCACAACTGAGAAAGTTTGCGGTATGTGTTTCGGAAAAGGAGAGGTTCCTCAAAAGAAATGCGATCAGTGCCAAGGAACAGGGGTTTACAGAAAGGAGGAAGAAGTGAATATTTCCGTACCTGCTGGTATAGAAGACGGGGAAATGATACGTCTTTCCGGTATGGGCGAAGCTGTTCCCGGAGGGTCATCCGGCGATCTTTATGCCAAAGTTCATGTGAAGAAGCATTCGGTTTTTCAGAGAGAGAAAAATGATATAAGGATGGATCTTAACATAAAACTCTCTGATGCTCTGTTGGGGGCTACTTATACTGTTGATACTCTTGATGGAAAGATAGATCTCAAGATCCCTTCTGGAATAGGGTTTAATGAAGTCTTAAGAGTGCGTGGCAAAGGTGTTCCTTATTCAGGGTCTAAAAGGGGGGATCTGTTAGTTAGGGTTAAAATTACCATGCCTAAGAAACTGTCGCGTAAGGCAAAGGAGGCCGTGGAACAGTTGAGAAAGGAGGGGGTATAGAATTTTAAGATATGCTTTTTGTAAAGCAAGCATCGTATCAAATTTAAGTTTGCACTGTCTGTCCTTGATGGATTAAAAACCGATATTATTCGGTTTTTTTATCTTTTATGATAGTATGGAAAAAGTAAATTAATGCTATGGAAAAAAGTAAAAAGCAAGTTCTAGTTTCGGGAATGAAACCAACCGGAAGAATTCATTTGGGTAACTTTTTTGGTGCCATGAAGCAGGTCATTGATTTAGGTAATAAATACGACTCTCTGTTTTTTGTTGCTGATTTTCATGCCTTGACTGCTGTAAAGGAAGCCAAGGAATTATCTCAAGATACTTATGATCTTGTCCTGGACTCTTTGGGGGCCGGTATAGATCCCGATTCAATGTACTTTTATAAACAGTCAGATATTCCAGAAGTTACAGAGCTCTGTTGGTTTTTTGATTGCCTCATAAATGTCTCTTACTTAACACGTGCTCATGCTTATAAAGATGCCAAGGCTAAAGGTCTGGAGATTAATGCCGGTACCTTTAACTACCCCGTTTTAATGGCTGCTGATATATTGATACATAAAGCCGAGGTTGTGCCGGTCGGGGAAGATCAGCGCCAGCATATAGAGTATGCACGTGATATTGCTGAAAAATTTAATTCTACTTATAAAGATATCTTTCCGGTACCTAAAGAGGTTACTTTGGAGTCGGTGGGAACACTGCCTGGTACTGATGGAAGAAAGATGAGTAAAAGCTATGATAATACCATCTCTCTATTTGCCGATAGAAAAGAGATAGAGAAAATAGTTAAAAAGATACCTACTGATTCAAAAGGTGTTCATGAACCTAAAGATCCCGATGAATGCTTTATTTTCAAACTTTTTTCCTTAGTGGCAAAGGAAGGGGAGTTGAAAAACATGAGAGAGCGTTACGAGAAAGGCGGGATTGGTTATAAGGAGGCTAAAGATATACTTATAGAGGCTTTGGATTCTTATATAAGACCACTTAGAGAGAGAAGAAAGTATTATGAAAATAATCCTGAAAAGGTAAAGAGTATACTTAAAAAGGGAGCTGAAGAAGCCTCGTTCAAGGCTCGCGGAACCCTTGAAGAGGCCAGAAGAGCCGTTGGTATATTGTCAGAGTAAATATAAGCTATTATATGCAAATAAATTACAGTAAAAGTTATATTCATACAGCTTCTAAGAATACAGTTGCGATCACTTTTAAAGAAAAAGAAAAAACTCGTTTAAAAGAGTATGATGATGGTCGTTTTGAAATGATTGCAGAGATACCGAAAAAAGAGGACATTGATCTTCAGCTTGGTATATATATACTCCGTAGAACCATAAGATCCGCCAAAGAGCTTGATGTTTTAAATGTCGGGTTTTCTTTTGAGCAGATAAAAAAAATTCTTGATAGTACGAGTATTACGGAGCAGAAGGCTGGAGAACTTTTTGCCCTTAATGCTCTTATGGCTGATTTTTCTTTTGATCAGAAAAAGAGTGTTCCTGATTCCAGAGAGAGACATATAAAGAGAGTGACCATTTTCGGTGATCCCACTAAAGCTTTCAAGGAAGGAGTTAAGAGAGGTCTTGTTTTAGGGGAGGAGGTTAATAATACACGTGTACTATGTAATACTCCCGGGGCGGATATGACGCCAGAGAAATTAGCGCAAGCCGCCAAAGATGGCGCAAGTAATTATGGTATTAAGGTGTCTATTCTAGACAGAAAGAAAATAACTTCGTTAAAGATGGGGGGCGTACTGGGGGTAAGCAGTGGTGCAAAAAAGGATCCCAGGGTTATAGTGATGGAGTATAACGGTGGCAAAAAAAAGGAGAAGCCGATCGCATTAGTTGGTAAGGGTCTGACCTTTGATACCGGAGGATTGAGTCTAAAGGTGGGAGGTTCTATGGTAGGTATGCATATGGATATGTCCGGAGGGGCGGCTGTTATACAGACGATTATTGCGGCGGCACGTTTAGGACTTACTCTTAATTTGGTTGCCATAGTGCCGGCAGTTGAAAACGTGGTTTCCGGCGATAGCTATAAGCCGGGTGATTTTCTGACGACTATGTCGGGTAAGACCGTTGAAGTAACCAATACTGATGCTGAAGGACGTCTTATTTTAGCGGATGCTCTTACTTATGCTCAAAGCTTTAAGCCGAAGACCGTCATTGACACGGCTACTTTAACGGGGGCGTCGGTTGTTGCTTTAGGTGATAAGTATTCTGCTCTTTTCTCGACTGATCAAGAATTAAGAGATAGACTGGAAGAGAGCGGTAGGTCTATAGGGGAGAGAGTTTGGTCTATGCCTTTGGCGGTAGAGTATGGAGATGAGATGAAAGGTGCTTTCACCGACCTGGTCAATGCTAATTTAAAATCTTCCGGCGGTGGAGCCTGTACGGCAGCGGCTTTCTTAAAAGAGTTCGTTGATCAGAGTACCCCATGGGCTCATATAGACATTGCGCCACGTATGAAAGCCGGAGAGCACGATAATCTGACCAAAGGGTCGGTGGGCGCTCCGGTTGCTTTGCTTGTTGATTACTTAAGATATATTCAAATTGAAAAATGAAAAAAAGAAAAAAAATAGAAGAATTACATGAACACATAGGAGAAACCGTAAATGTTTGCGGTTGGGTGGACGCTCGCCGAGATCATGGGAAGTTAATATTTCTTGATCTTCGTGATAGTAGTGCAAAGTTACAGGCTGTGGCCTTGCCTAAACCGGAAGACGTTCACGATGTTGCAGACCAACTTCGTTCGGAGTGGGTAGTTTCTGTTGAAGGTGTGGTTAATAAAAGGCCGGATAAAATGGTTAATTCTGAAGAGGCTATGGGAGATATAGAGTTAGAGATAAAAGATGTTGAGGTGTTATCCGAAGCGGATACTCCACCTTTTGATCTTTCCACAGAAGGCTTTGATGTAAAAGAAGAGTTAAGGATGGAATACCGTTACTTGGATATTCGTCGTGATCGTATGCAAAAGAATCTTCGCAAAAGGAGTGCTGTTAATAATTTTCTTCGGAACTCTCTTGCGGAGAAAGATTTCATTGAAGTGGAAACACCTATCTTGACTCGCTCTACTCCTGAAGGGGCGCGAGATTATATAGTTCCCTCTAGAATTGACAAGGGCTCATTTTACGCTCTTCCGCAGTCACCTCAACAGTATAAACAGTTACTAATGGTAGGGGGAGTAGAGAGGTACTTTCAATTGGCTCGTTGTATGAGAGATGAAGATACCAGAGGTGATCGCCAGCCCGAATTTACTCAGTTGGATATGGAGTGCTCTTTTGTAGAAAGGGAGGACATTATTCTAATCTTAGAAGAGGTGTTTAGTAAAATGGTAGAAGAACTCTTTCCTGAAAAACATATTACAGAGACTCCATGGCCTCGCATATCTCATGAAGAGGCTTTAGGAAAATATGGCTCTGATAGACCGGATATACGAAAAGACCCAAATGATCCCTCGGAGCTTGGTTTTGCTTGGGTGGTTGACTTTCCTTTATTTGAAAAGGAGAAAAGTGATGAAGGCTTTTTTCAGCCGGAGCACCATATGTTCACGGCTCCTAAGGACTGGGATGTTAATAGTTTGATCTCTGCACCACAAAAGGCCATTTCTCAACAGGTAGATCTATCTTTAAATGGATTTGAGGTGGCCGGAGGAAGTATTCGTATTCATAAAGCTGAAGTGCAACGGGCTGTCTTTGATTTAATAGGTTTTACTGAAAAGCAAAAAGAAGAGTTTTCGCATATGCTAAAAGCATTTCGTTACGGCGTGCCCCCTCATGGAGGTATAGCGGTGGGAATGGATAGATTCATGGCTGTTTTGGAAAATGAAACAAATATTCGTGAAGTTATTGCTTTTCCAAAAACCGGAGAAGGTCGGGACCTTATGATGAGTACTCCTTCTGAGGTTGAGAAAGAGCAGTTAAGAGAACTTGGTCTGGAAATAGATAAACCAAAAAAGAAAAATAGTAATAATTAAAAAAGATGACACCTTTGCTTTTATGGTCGGCTGTGTTCTTGATTTCGTTGTTCGCATTAGTTAAGGGAGCCGATTGGCTGATTCATAGCTCTGAGAAAATAGGTTTAGCTGCCGGTTTTTCGCCCTTTGTGGTGGGTGTTCTTGTGGTAAGTTTGGGAACATCTTTTCCTGAATTGGTGGCGTCCTTATTTGCCGGTTTTAAGGGAGCGAGCGAGTTTGCGGTTGCAAATGCAGTTGGATCTAATCTTGCCAATATTCTTTTGGTTGCAGGTTTTTCGGCAGCCATCGCCGGCCGCTTGAGTACCACCAAGAATTTAATAAATATTGAACTGCCGCTTTTGGCTATCGGTACGGCATTATTTTTAGCAGTGGCTTGGGACGGCACCGTGAATATATTTGAGGGGGCTCTGATGATCTTGACTTATGTGGTTTATCTCTTTTATGCCATCAAAGATAGAGATATTGACAGCGAAAATAAGGAATTCGCTGAATTGCCGTTAAAAATAAACGACGGAGACCCTTTTAATGATCAGGTTAAAGATAAAAGTGGCAATGTATCAATAAAAGAAAAACCTGTCTTGAGAGCGCGAGATCTACTGGTGTTTATTGCCGGAGGTGTTATGCTGGGATTCGGTTCAAAATATCTGATTGACTCGGTCTTTTCACTCTCAGAGATTCTTGGAGTGGGGGTAGGGTGGATAACTATAACCGCTGTGGCTATTGGTACGTCCTTGCCGGAGCTTTTGGTTTCTGTAAAGGCGGCCACTAAAAAACGTTTTGATCTGGCACTTGGGAATATATTTGGCTCTAACGTCTTTAATATGATGGTGGTTGTTGGACTACCGGCTCTTTTTTTTAAAATAGAAATAGATGAACAGACGTACTCAATCGGATTGCCCTTTTTGGCGGTAGCTACGTTTCTTTTTGTTATCTCTGGAATTTCAAAAAGTATAAATTCATGGGAGGGTATATTCTATATTTTCTTTTATGTTATCTTTATCTCTGCACTATTGGGTTTTTCTTAGAGAAAGGTCATTATATTAAAAACAAAAATCCCGCTGGGCGGGACTTTTGTTTAGGACCTTGAAAAGTGGGTTATTAAAAACATTTCGCTTTTTGAGCTTTTTTGTTTTTCCTTTCGAAAGTGGTATCTTTCTGTCCGAGTGGCTTTCCCCGTAAGTACTAACCTTCATCTTTCGCGCGCTTTATTATAAAGATATATCGGCTTTCGGTATACCGTGCTTTCCCCGTAGGTACTAACTTTCTTTCGATTGGTTTAAATTTTTAAATAACCCAGCCTTTTGAGCTTTACTTTTCAAAGGTCCTTGATTACAATTATACATCTCACCGAATATCTTTAAAGTAACTTATCCACAGGTTTCTTTTTTGAGCTTTAGTTTGGCTTTAAATATGGTCAAATTATAAAAAAAATTTAGATCACTTGATTTTGTAAAATTGAACAACTGCTGTTTTCAAGGTATATTGAATATCATGGAAAGAGATCGTGAAACCTTTGGTGGTGTTAGGATATATAACGTAAACACCGATGTTTTTCAGGGTCCTTTTGATGTTCTTTTAGATCTTATAGAAAAAAGAAAGCTTTTTATAAATGATATTGCTTTAGCTCAGGTAGCGGATGATTTTATAAAATATGTTCAAGATCAAAATCGTTTTCCTCTAGAAGAGAGCGCGCACTTTATATTGATCGCTTCTACTTTAATACTGATAAAGTCAAAATCTCTTCTTCCTTCTCTGGATCTAACTGAAGAAGAGGAGGAGGATATAGGTCGGCTGGAGGATCGTTTGAAGGTGTATAAAGAAGTAAAGAAGGAGGCGGAAAGACTAAAAGATAATTGGGGTGTAAGTCAAATGTTCTTTGGGAAGGGGGAGGATATGAGTATTACCGTTTCTTTTATGCCAGACGAATCTGTTGCTAAGGAATCTCTTTTAAACGTAGCTTCCGAGATCATTAATAGAGTATCTGAGGAGAAAGCTCTGCCACAGGTCAATGTTGATGAAAAAGTAAAATTAAAAACAGTTATAAACTCATTGGTGAGCAGAATAAGTGCGGAAACCAATATGAATTTTAGAGATTTTGTCGGCCTAAGACCGGACGGGGTCATAAAAGATGAAAGAGAGAAGCGTGTAGTCATTGTTAGTTTCATAGCTCTTTTGGAATTGGTAAAGCAGGGAATGGCGGTTGCCTATCAGGGGGAGGGGGGAAATAGTGATATATATATAGAAAACACAGATAAGGGTTATTTTTAAAATTAAAAAATGAAAAATAGTGAATATATAGAAGCCATTTTATTTATGAGGGGTGAGCCTGTTAAGATGAACGAGCTAATGAGCATTCTCTCTATTGACCACGATCAAGCCGAGGAGGCGGTAGTTCAACTGGAAGAGCAGCTGTCAAACCGTGGGATAAGGCTTATGCGCGTGAATGATTCCTTTTCACTGGCAACGGCTCCGGAGGCAAGTGAGAAGATCAGCTCTTCGGCCAAAGAAGAGCTTAATTCAGGTATAGGAAATGCCGGAATGGAGGTGTTAACTATAATAGTTTATGCTTCACCTGTCAGTCGTCGGCAGATAGATTATATAAGAGGCGTAAATTCCGCGTCAGTTCTTAAGAAGCTTATAATGAAAGGGATGGTGGAGAGAAAAAAGTCCGAGAACAACCAGGCCTTTATTTACGTTCCCACACCTGATATGATGTCTTTTTTGGGCTTAACAAAGCCGGAAGACATGCTTCATTATGAGCCCTTGAGAGAAAAGTTTTTAGGAATATTGGGATCAGAGGATCCTGAGTAGTGTGATTTATAAGTATGGAAGATCTAAAAACAGAGATATTAAAACTTAAGGTGACCATAAGTGTTGTTCTTATGGTGTTCTTTTGCTTTTTTGGTATATCTTCTGTTATTTTTTTTGCTGTTTACACTCAAAAAACCTTGGTTGAAGGCCATCATCAAGAAGAAAAGGTTGCCGAAAGTAAAAAGGCTGATGAAAAGAGAGATAGGTTCGAAGGAGATAAAATGAAGGCGCAAGTTTTGGGGAATTCGGAGTATGTTGATAAAGAAGATAGCAAAGAGTTCTTTCAAGATGTTGATATAAAAGCCAAGTCTGTTTTAGTTTGGGATATAAAAGAAGGGGAGGCGATATACGAAAAGTTTCCACAAAAACCTCTTCCCTTAGCTTCTTTGGCGAAGTTGATGACAGCGGTAGTGGCCTTGGAAGAAGCAGACCCGAAGCTTCCAGTGATAATAGATCATGACTCTCTGATGCAGTATGGTAATAGTGGTCTTTTGCTTAATGAAAAGTGGAGCCTTAAGAAGTTGGCCGGTGTTAGTATAATGTCTTCTATAAATGATGCTTCTTATGCCATGGCGAGAACTGTTGGTTCTCGACTGGTCGGTGATTCATCGAGAGAAGGGGTTGAAATGTTCGTTTCAAGAATGAATGAAAAGTCCGAAGAAATAGGTCTCTCTAATACTTTTTTCAATAATTCAACAGGGCTGGATATTAATAAGAAAACAGCAGGGGCTTATGGTTCGGCGAGAGATATTGTAAAACTTACTCTTCATGTACTTTCTGAATATCCCGGTGTACTGTACTCAACAAGACATCCATCTAAAGAGGTTGTCTCTTTAAGCGGTTTTCGTCACACCTTTTTAAATACCAATCCGATCGTTTCTGATGTGGAGGGCGTGGTGGCATCAAAGACAGGGTATACAGACCTTGCGGGCGGAAATCTTATGGTGGTGGTGAATGCTGATTTTAATTACCCAGTTGTAATAGTGGTGTTAGGTTCTACCTTTGATGGACGCTTTAAAGATGTAAGAATATTAACAGAGGAGACTCGTAATTACCTTAGTTCATTATGATGATAGATATTGTAAAAGTTATACTACCTTCCGTGCTGGCTTTTGGGGTCGGGATAATGATGACCCCTTTTTTAACCTACTATCTATATCGTTTCAAGGCCTGGAAAAAGAAGGCTGGTAAAAATGCCTTGGATGGGAAAAAGGCAGAGGTGTTCAATGAGTTGCATAAAGAGAAGGAGGTTGGAACTCCAAGAATGGGGGGTGTTGTGATATGGCTGAGTTCTGCTTTAGTGATACTGGGGTTGTGGATCCTGGCTATTATTTTTCCGGAAAATCAGTTTCTTATAAAGATTGATTTTTTGAGTCGCGATCAAACCTGGATACCGTTTACAGCCATGATCTTTGGAGCTTTGGTGGGTTTGGTAGATGATCTTCTTGAAGTTTCCGGTAGGGGTAAATATATGGCCGGCGGACTTTCTTTTTCCAAAAGAATGTCTGCCGTAATTCTTTTAGGAACCTTTTGCGGTTTTTGGTTTTATCAGCAACTTAATGTTACTACTTTGGGAATGCCGGCTGCCATTGGAGATATTGAGATAGGATGGATGATAGTTCCTCTGTTCGTTATAGTTATGGCTGCAGTTTATTCAAGTGGCGTTATTGATGGCATAGATGGTTTGGCAGGAGGAGTTTTTGCGATCATTTTTGCCGGATATTCCATAATAGCTTTTAGTCTTGAACAGATAAATCTAGCAGCTTTCTGCGCCTTGCTTACTGGGGCGATATTGGCTTTTTTGTGGTTTAATATTCCCCCCGCCAGATTTTATATGTCTGAAACAGGGACAATGGCCTTAACTGTTACTTTATCGGTGGTTGTTTTTATGACTGATAGTCTAGGTGGTGGTTACGGGGTGATAGTTTTACCCTTTATTGCTTTTCCTCTTGTGTTAACGTCCCTTTCAGTTATAGCTCAGATCTTTTCAAAAAAGATACTAGGAAGGAAGGTTTTTAAAGTTGCTCCTGTTCATCATCACTTTGAGGCTGTTGGCTGGCCTTCTTATAAGGTTGTTATGCGATTTTGGGTAATCGGAGTCGTCTTTGCTCTAATAGGGGTAATTCTTGGAATAGTTGGGGTATAAAAAAAACTTTTAAGAAATAAATGAAAATTTCCAGAAAAAAAGGAATGGATATACAGTTCTTAGCAGTTGTTATTCTGTTGTCCTTTGGTGGATTTTTGATCTTTCTTTCGGCAGCTACCAGTGTATTGGCTAAGGGTAATGGTAATTTTGCCAAAATGATAATAACCCAATCTTCTGCTTTGGTTTTAGGGCTTATTTTGATGTTCGTTCTCTCTCATGTTTACTACCGTTTCTGGAGAAAGTATGCCTTTATAGTTTTGATGATGTCTATAGTTTTGACGCTTTTGGTTTTTATCCCGGGACTTGGTCTTTCTCATGGGGGTGCGGTTAGATGGCTGAACATTGGTCCTTTAACAATACAGCCGGCGGAATTTTTGCAACTGGGATTTGTGATCTACTGTTCCGCATGGCTTTCTGGTATAACTTCTAAAATAAATAATATATATTTCGGTTTTTTGCCATTAATAATGATCTTGGGATTATTTTCCTTGATACTCCTATCTCAGCGTGATACCGGAAGTTTGGCCATTATAGCCACATCGGGTTTTGCTATGTTTTTTATAGCCGGAGCAAGGTGGAGGGATATTTTGTCTTTTTTAGGAATCGGCTTAGCCGGTATAACCGCTCTTTTAGTTCATCGGCCTTATATATATGAAAGATTTTTTACACTTTTTAATCCTTCAGCAGCTGACAGTTTAGGTAGTGGTTATCAGACTAATCAGTCTCTTATAGCCATTGGTACAGGGGAGTGGTTTGGTAGGGGGTTTGGACAGAGTATACAGAAATTCAGATTTTTACCGGAAGCCCCTAGTGATTCCATATTTGCTGTTGTCGGAGAAGAACTTGGTTTTATAGGAGCTTTTCTGATAGTTGCCGCCTTTGTTTTTCTGGCATGGAGGGGTATTAATATAGCCCTTAGAGCTCCGGATGTTTTTGCTAGACTGCTTGTTGTCGGAATTGTTATAATGATAATCACTCAAGCTTTTATACATATAGGGGGAATGGTTAAGCTTTTTCCTCTTTCCGGTATTCCGTTGCCTTTTATTAGCTTGGGGGGAACATCTTTACTGTTCTCATTGGCGGCTGTCGGTATTGTATTGAATGTATCGCGTTATTCGACAAAAAAATAATATCTTAATATGAAAATAGTTCTAACAGGAGGAGGTACAGGTGGTCATTTTTATCCTATAATTGCGGTAGCCGAAGAGTTACGCAAAACACAAAAGGAGGAGGGGATAGCGGAAATGGAGCTAATATTTGCTTCTTCCGAGGTTTATAACAGAGATGAATTGGAACGACTTTCAATTCATTATAAGAAGATAAAAAGTGGAAAAATAAGAACATACGCTTCTATACAGACCTTTTTTGATATATTTAGGACCATGTGGGGGTGTATTCAGGCTTTATTTTATATTTTATATGTATACCCGGATGCTGTTTTTGGTAAAGGTGGACACTCAAGTTTTCCGACGCTTTTTGCTGCCAGGGTACTTGGTGTACCTGTTATTATTCATGAGTCGGACAGCGTGCCCGGAAGGGTTAATGTTTGGGCGGGAAAGTTTGCTCGTAGGGTCTTTTTATCATTTCCAGAGGCTGGTAAATATTTTCCGGAAGAGAAAACTATGGTTAGCGGTAGACCCATACCTGAAGAGATAATAGATCCTCAAAAGGTAGAAGGATCAAGAGAGTTCTTGCATATACATGATGAAAGTGTGCCTGTTATTCTGGTTTTGGGTGGCTCTCAAGGATCTGATGCTATCAATTCCGTTGTAATTGAGGCAATTGAAAAGTTGGTTGATAAATATTATATTATTCATCAGACAGGCAAGGATCACATAAAAGCGGTAAAGGTAACCGCAGAGCAGATATTAAAGAATTCGGAAAATGCGGATCGTTATATGCCTTTTGATTACTTTGACCTTGATGGCATGAGAAGAGTGTCTTATTTGGCTGATCTTGTTATATCCAGGGCCGGTTCCACTCTCTTTGAAATAGCCGCTTGGGGTAAGCCCAGTATTCTAGTGCCTTATACTTACGCTCACGGCAATCATCAGTATCATAATGCTTTCTCTTATGCCAGATCAGGTGCTTGCAGGGTCATAGAAGAACCGAATCTTTCTTCAAGTTTGCTTATTATGGAGATAGATAATATACTTGAAGACTCTAAAACTAAGGAGGAAATGGAGAAAGCGGCTAAGGGATTTCATAAACCGGGAGCTGCTCGGGATATAGCCGTCTTTTTATCTGAAATAGGTGTATCACATGAAAAATAATATGGAAAATAAAGTTAAAACAAGATTTGCCCCATCACCCACAGGGTTTTTTCATATAGGATCGGCTAGAACGGCTCTGTTTAATTACCTTTATGCCAAAAAGCACGGTGGAGATTTTATTTTGAGAATAGAAGATACTGACCGCGAAAGGTCAAAGCCTGAATATGAATCTGATATTAAGGAGTCTCTATCATGGCTTACTCTTGATTGGGATATATATCATAAACAGTCTGATAGAACTCAGATATATCAAGAAGCAGTAAGAAAATTGATAGAGAAAAACAGAGCATATGTTTCCAAGGAGGGAGATAAAGAAGAGGCCGGGAAGAGATCTGAAGTTATTCGTTTTCGCAATCCTAACACAGTCATAGAATTCCAAGATAAAATAAGAGGTGATATAAAATTTGATACTTCTGATCTGGGAGATTTTGTTATAGCTAAAAGTGAAGAAGAGCCTCTGTACCATTTAACTGTTGTTGTTGATGACCATGAGATGGAAATAAGTCACGTTATCAGAGCGGAAGAACACATATCAAATACTCCGCGTCAGATACTAATACTTGAAGCACTCGGATATGATAGGCCGGAATATGCTCATATCCCCCTAATATTGGCTCCTGACAGATCTAAGCTTTCAAAAAGGCACGGAGCTGTTTCTGTAATGGAGTACAGGGATAAAGGCTTTCTTCCTGAGGCCTTGGTGAACTATTTGGCTCTTTTGGGGTGGAACCCTGGAACCGACCAAGAGATATTTGAAAAAGAAGATCTTATAAAGCAGTTTTCGCTTGATGCTGTGCAAAAAGGAGGTTCTATTTTTAGTGAAGAAAAATTACGGTGGGTAAACAAGAGTCATCTGTTAAACTTTGTTTCTGAAGATAAACAGTATGAAGAATTCAAGAGAAGATTTACGGCCTCGAGTATTCCGGAAAAAAAATGTTGGCAGTTTTCTGATGACTATCTCCACTCAATATGGAAGGTCTTTAAGGAGAGAATAAGTGTTTACGAGGATATTGATATACTTATAAATGAAGGAGAGTTTGATTATTTCTTTGAAAAGCCAGAAGAATATGCTCCGCAGGGTCTGCTATGGAAAGATCAGGATGAAGAAGAGGCCAAGAGGCATCTGGAGAGTGTTTATGAAAAGCTTCTTCTTATTGACGAGGAAGAATTCAAAGATGAAGAGAAGGTTAAAAAAGCTATATGGGACTATGCCACGGAACAAGGCAGAGGTAATGTTCTATGGCCTATGAGGTACGCTCTTACTGGAGCGCAAAAGTCACCCGACCCATTTTCATTGGCTAGTGTATTCGGTAAAGAGGAAAGCTTGCAAAGAGTTGAGATAGCAATAAGTAAGCTAAAGAATAATAATTAAGACAAAGAGCTTCTATGAGCTCCGACTGTTATAAGGATAGTAAACTTTACCAGCTCGGCTTTATAAGAGTAGGGTCGGTACTTTTTGTGTTACTTTTACTTATCATTCTTAGGGTGTACTGGGGGATAGATATCTCCGAGCCCGCTAAAAAGTTGTTCCATGAACTCAATAATATAACAGGTGCTTTGATTGATCACATAAAAGCTCTATATTTTAGATTTTTTTAGCACCTTTATTGCTTTTACCACTCTTTTCATTTTTCTTTGTTTTTTCTCTAAGTGACAGGGGAGATATGATTTGGCTACTATGCTAAGAATCTCTTTTTTAACGTCGCAAAAGATATATTGTGCGACGTTGTACTATTTAAAAAAATAGGCACAAAATAAAACCCCTGCCCGATATATATGGGCAGAGGTTTTTATTTTGATTTCTGTTCGGGAGTTCTTTATGAATATCTATCTCTTAGCTACCTCATGGTTGCTCTCTTTCCAGCAATGCTCAGATGCGCTCCATGGAGTCAATCCTTCATTTTCATAAAGGTACATTGCGTACTCCATATTTCCTTCTTTGGTGTATATATCTATTCCCAGCTCCTCTGCTTTCTTACCGTGATATGTTTCGTTTATCTGCATAACACCGATATCTGAGCTGTTTATATTTCCCTTGAGAACCGAGCCGCTTTCGTTAAAGTGTCGGAAGTTAGATTCACACTGAGCGACATTGATCATCGCCGGGGTTTCCGAAAAGAACTCTTGCACATGCTCTTTAGTTGATAGCTTCTTGTTGTCTATCTCTGTTTCTTTACTTTTGCTGTTCTCGCTGGATGTACTATCTCTATTGATATAAGCGATAAACTCGCTGTGCTCTTCTATCTGTATAGGATGTATATCCTCTTCTAGAAAATTTTCATTCTCTATTTCTGCTATAGCGTTTGCCAAAGTGGCGTTTGTAAAGAAACCAACGATTACGGAAGTTAAAATAAGCCTGTGTTTATTTTGTAATGTCTGTTTAAAAAAAACAGACGGTTCCTGCCTCATCTACTGTTCTCCAAATTTCGACCTAATATTTATTACAATGTACTCTTTATGGAAAACAACGATGGCGAGATCATCCATGTAGACTGTCAAATAATAGCAGTTTATCTAATATAAGTCAATGCCAAAAGACCTTTTTTAGCTATTTTCAGAGAACAGGGAAAGCTTAAATGAGCGCTCTTTTGGGCCGTTAAATTCAAAAAAGACCACTCTCTGCCAAGTACCTAGTGATAACTCCCCTTTTTCCACTGGCATTGATACCGAAGTTCCTATAATAGCTGATAGGATGTGGTCCGGGACATGGGGTGGATTGTGAGGGTGGCGAAAATCAAGATCTGGGATCAGTTTTTCAAAAGCGTCTAACATGTCCATATCAGTTCCGGGGTCAAGGTCCGCAATAGATAGAGCGGTAGTTGTATGAAGGCTTGATAGCAAACAGCTACCTGTTATTCTTCCTTTTTTCAAGCAGTATTCATTGATGTTTTCGGTTAGATCCACTACTTCTTTATCTTTCTGTGTCTTGATGGAAAAACTGAACATAAATTTTCTATTTAGTTTATTTAAAATGTGATCTTCTCGGACCTCTTTTCCAGTAAGATTCTATTCGTTCTGTTATCCTGTTGCTTAAAGGATAGAAATTATTATCATTTTGAGCTTCAAGTTCTTTCTTCATGTTTGAGGGGTCAACTATCTTTTTCTTGTGGTATTTTTTTAAATTCTGATCAGTTTCTGGTCCATCCCCTTCCCTGACTATTAAAAAGTTAACCGGTACCTCTCTATTAAAAAAAGATTTTAAAAATAGTACTTTTTTGTGCGTTCTCTTTATAGTACTGTCTATTGCTCTAGAGGAAGAAAGGTCATCGGTTCTTAAAATGGAAATAACCGTAAGAGTTCTTTCTCCTATTACTAATACCTCAAATTTCTCGTCCTCTATTGTGATGGACTGAAAAACTCTGAACTTATCAGAAAGGGATAACAGGGACCCGAAGATCTTTTCCTCTCTGTCTAATCCTTCTAGAGCTTTCTTTGAGACAAGTGTTCTTCCTTGGTTGAATATCCAAACTATAGGAGAGGCGATAACCAGTCCTACCATAATAACAGAGAAGAAATATACAGGATCAGCAATAATCTCTTTAATACCACCGGTTAGGAACTCTTTTGAGAACAGTATTACCAAGAAGATCAAAAGAATGACCCCTATCCACCAATTTCTCTCACCTAAAGCAAGATGGTTGTTCTTGTTGTTGGACATGAAAAGACACTATTGAGAATCTTCTTTTTTATCAAAGGTTCTCAGGACAACATCAATATGAGTTTTGGAAACCGGTCGGTATTCTTCCCCTTCGTCCTTTCTTACACTTAAATTAACAGAGTAAACCCCCTCCCCTGTAACTTTAAATCCTTTTACTTTTGATCTATTGCGTCTTTTGGCGCGTCCTTCTTTAAGGGAGGTGTTATAAGAAAAACGGAAAAGAACTTTTCCATAAGGGTCAAAAAGCTCTGTTTTAGTTTCTAAGCTTAAAGCCTCAACAGTTGATTTAGACCAAACTGTAACTATCTCAAACTCTGCCGGTACTATGAAGTCTTTTTTTTCATCTTCTTCTGTTTCTTTTTGTTCATCTAAGTGTTTTTCAAAATGATCTCTGTTTACCGTGAGTTTATCAATAACGTTAAAAAGAGAAAGAGAGCCAGAGTCTTTATCTATGGCACTGCTGTTGCATATTAAGGTCCACTCATGAACCAGCCCTGTTTTAGCATCTACTTCCATTTAATTACCATAACATATTTATGGGATGCTATCACTTATTAGGCACAGATCACGGTCGGGACGCCGGGAATCGAACCCGGACCACACCCACCCGAAGGGTGCATACTACCGTTATAAGACGTCCCGATATTTCTTTTTGAATTTGCCTCAGTAAACTCCACTTTTTAAGATGGATTTTTATGTCGGGCTGCTGGGAATCGAACCCAAGCCTTACCCACCCCATGGGTATATACTACCACTATACTACAGCCCGTGATCATTTTTTTTGGTGCTCATTATTGTATCTCTTTTTTGGTGTCTTTTCAATATGATACGACAAAAAGCGCCCCTTTTTGGGGCGCTTAGCATGAAATGAAGGTCATGCTACTTCAATGATACCCAAGCAGGAACCTGAAAAGATCTGTCCGTTTTTTTAACTTTTGGACTTTTACTGAAACCCTTATCGTCTTTTTGATTACAGGGTTCATTTTTGCTTGCACTTTGCCTTGGATCAAAGAACCTGCCTCGCTTATTGCACCTTCCTGCCATGAGAACCTCCTCTGTATCTCTTAGCTGTTAATCTAATTGAAATTTATCAGACATTT
This sequence comes from Patescibacteria group bacterium, assembly GCA_051747785.1. GTDB lineage: Bacteria > Patescibacteriota > Minisyncoccia > Phycocordibacterales > CSBR16-193 > SKVL01. The sequence goes on from JBNJGN010000006.1 coordinate 32,751, forward strand.
TATGTTTTGGCCAGTTTATAAGTTAAATAAAACGCCTCTTTCTGATAGGAAAGAGGCGTGCTTGATCCCGGTGGGGGTACTCTAAATAGCGGGGAATGATCTTCTCTCTGTTAGAAATCTGAAGTCAAAATAGTTGAAGGTTCTTTTTATGAAAAGATAATTTTTCACGAAACCGGTATCACCTTTCCAAAAGTAGTTAACCAAAAAAGCTAAAATTTCTTCGGGCAAACGGTCCAAAAAGAGCCCTCTGTGATACTTATCACGCATAATGGGGTTAACCTTGACGGTGTTCTTGGGATCTTCTGTTCCTCCTCTACTTAGAGGGATGATGTGGTGAATGTCACTCTTGGGAAGTTTCTGTTGATCTTTAAAGATATGCTGATACCTTTTGTGTTTTTTTACCCGTATGACACTCCCCCCGACGTCTTCCTTGCTGTTTGAACCTCTGCTTTTGTTCTCAACGTTTAGTAAAAGAAAGTTTTCAATAAAACTCATCTTGCCACCCCAGAAGTAGTTTACCAAAAGATCCAAAATTTCCTCCGGGGAACGATTCAAGAAAAGTATATGAAACCTTTTGTGAAAAAAGCTATTGACACTAACCTTATTTCTTCCCAAAGTGTTTAATTCCTTGGCCACTATAGAATTAGGAATAATATGATGCCTGTCATCTTTGGGTTGATTTAACTGACTGTAGTACGCTTTTACTCTTTCTTTTTGAGTAAAGGATTTTGTTTTTGAATGCCCTTTCTTTAAACCTTTTTTGGATGGATCGTGACTGTCTCTTATCTTGCATCCCATATCCCCTTCCCCTTTTTTTAAGGTGCAGATATTTAAAATTTAGCACGAAAAAACAACTCCTTAAAGGCTTTCTACTGTGGCTTAAAAGAGTTTTCTTTATTTACAACCAAGGTATGCGATGATCTTCAA
>JBNJGN010000007.1:0-7769 GCA_051747785.1 Patescibacteria group bacterium
AAAAGAGCTTATGTGGATAATTTGTGGAAAAGGGAAAAACGCCTTTTCTGTTTCTTTCAGCTCTTTTTGGTGTTATATTTCTTTTAATATGCCAAGTTTAGAAAAAGGTTTGCGATACTTTCTTATAACCGCCATATTTGCCGCTGTTTTGCTAACACCCTTTTTGGTATTTGATTCAATGTTCTTCCCGTATATTATTGGGAAGGCCTCTTTTTTCAGGATAGTTGTAACTTTAATGGTGGGAGCTTGGGTTGCTCTGGCTTTTTTGGATAGAAGATATATTCCACCCTTTAATTGGATAACCGCTATTTTCGGCGCTTTTGTTTTATGGATGGCCATTGCCAATTCGGCGGGCATAGCTCCGCTGGAGAGCTTCTGGTCCAATTTTGAGAGAATGGGAGGGTATCTGACGCTTCTGTGCGTCTTTGCCTTTTTCTTTATTTCCACCAGTGTGATGGAATCAAAGCGCCTTTGGTTTTGGCTTTTTCATCTTTCTATATTGGCGGCGTTAGTGATGGGTATGGTCGCTTTAACTGAGCATGCCGAAGGAGTGAGTAGAGCTCCCGCGCTTTTGGGCAACCCTATTTACCTTGCCGGTTACATGCTTTTTCATGTATTTCTTTCCGTGTATTTCCTACTTCATTATGTGAAAAACAATATCTATATTTCTGTTTTTTACGGAGTATTAGCAATCTTTTTTGTTACTATGGTCTTGATAACCGGAACCAGGGGAGCTATGCTCGGTTTGGTTAGCGGTCTGTTTTTCTCGGCGTTGGTAATGGCCTTTCGGAAGGGTCAGAAAAGGTGGGTGAAGATCACTGCATTTGCGAGTGTGGCAGTAATATTTTTAGTGGGATCGCTTTTAACCTCAGTCGTTTTTATAAATAACTATGAGCCGGCTAAAGAGGTTGAGTGGGCCGGTTCTTTTTATGAGAGCGCGAAAGACCTTCCGGGTGTTGACCGTTTTGCGGGGATATCTTTAACCGAAGGAGACGCTTTAGCTCGCTTTCTTTTGTGGGATATGGCATTAGAGGCCATGAAAGAGAGACCTGTGTTGGGCTGGGGGCAGGAAAACTATATTCATGTTTTTAATTCCTTCTACCGTCCCGAAATGTTTGATAGGGAGGAGTGGTTTGACAGGGCGCATAATATATTCTTGGAATGGGGGGTTGCCGGAGGTTTTACGGGAATGCTTCTTTATACGGCTATTTTTCTATCAGCCGTAATCCTTCTCTGGCGGTCTCGGGAAATAGATGGCAATGTAAGAGCGGTGTTTATAGGGCTTTTGGTAGCGCATGCCACTCAGAATTTCTTTGTTTTTGAGAACATTACAAGCTATGTTTTCTTCGCCACTTTTCTCGGCTTCGCCGCGGCTGTTACGAGTCAAAGGCAAGTGGGAGCTGTTACCGATAGTCCTCTTATTCCTTACAGGCAGGTAAAAACGGTGGTTTTGCCGGCTGTTGTCATCTTTGTTCTTTTAGTTACATACAGTGTTCATATCAAGACCATACAGAGTAATATGATGATAATAGACGGGATGAGAGGGTTTAACTGCGGTGTTCAGGTCAAAAAACTTGATTGGGAAGGACTAAATGCTAATTCGCTTCGTCAGATAGAGAAAAGTCAGTGTGGCAAGTATCTTCCTGACGACCTCTCTCTTAGAAGCTCCTCGGGTCAGGGTTACAGTCAAAAAGATGTACTTGATCATGTGCTGGGAGGCTCGCTAGATCTCTTCAGAGAAGCCCGGGAGAAGAGTCTTGTAGGCAGGCAGGAGAGTGCGGAAATGCTATCCGTCCGAGCCGGAGACTTCCTAGGACAGGGGCAGGAAGGGGAGATCAGAAAAAAAGTTTTTGAAGAGACCGAAGATATAATGAGTGAAGCTGTGGAAGAGGCCTCTAAAAAGACCCGCCCTCTTGTTTTTCTCGGTCATTTCTATTTAATGGCCGGAGCCAATGATAAAGCTGCGGAAACTCTTGAATCCGCTCTGTCTACTGCTCCGAAAAGGCAGTACATAATGCTTTTACTGGCCGACGCATATAATCGCTTGGGAGAGCACCAGAAGGCCTTGGAGATCTCAAAAGAGGCACATGAACTGGACCCTTCTTTTAAGGAGCCTGTTATAAAATACGCTGTTTCGGCTAGGTATTTGGGAGATGAGGAGAAGGTTTCCGAGATACTGGAGCCTTTGCCTGAATCGGAAGTTATCTTTGAAGAGGCCCTTTTAGAGCCTTTTTTGAGAAATGAGGAGTATGAGAAGGTTCTTGAAAAGAGAGAAGAAAGGTTGGATTTTCTTTACAGTAATCTTTCTGCTAAAAGAGAGAACCTAAATGAGAATGAGCTGAAAAACGTCAGCCGAGAGTACGAACGCTTAATAGGGACATATTTACAGTTGGATAGAAAAACAGAGGCTGTGGAAACTGCCGAACAGGCGGCGGAGAGGTTTCCTCAGCTTGAACAGGCGGCGGAAAGTGTGATAAAAGAGATGGAAAGGCAAAGCAGTGAATAGTTTTTCCTGTCAAAAAGCCCTAAAAAGTGGTATATTTTCAGTATGGTAGCGAATAGGTTTACATATGCAGGCGCTTTTATTGTGGTGGCCTTTCTTTTTCTGTTTGTTTTCTTTGTTTCTAGTGATATCAACAACGGCCCGGTTCCTTACGAAAGAGGTTCGGATATGTATGAAAGAGCGCTGGAAGGTGAGACAAGAGCAACTTGCTATCTGATCGGGGACAGTGAAAGGAGATTCAATAAAGGAAAGCTTTTAGTGGCCAAAGAGACCATCCGCTTTAATTTTGAAGGCAGTCAAGGGGGTTCGGTGATAATGACTCCGGATAACGACCTCTATATCTGGATGGATGACTCTGAGAACGGGGTGTTGATCTCTGAAGATCAAGAAAGCCACAATGGTTCTTTTATCAAAAAAGGCGAATTTTCTGATATTTCTTTTGAAGACTATTTCCACAAAGTAAACAAAAAAGGTGAAATGGAATGTGAAAGAGGGTCTTTTGACCTGGCTTTATTAGAAGTTCCCGATAACATTAATTTCATACGCGTACCGAAGAGGGTTAGTGTTTCCAAGTAGTATTTTTCCCAAAAAACCTATATCAACATCTCTATTCTTAGAGGAATATGGAGAATAAAAGTATTGTTTTAATAGATAAACCCTCCGGAATAACTTCTTTTGACTGTATACGCCGTTTAAGGCGGATACTGGGTATATCTAAAATGGGCCATGCCGGAACACTTGACCCCTTGGCTACGGGGTTGATGGTCATAGGAGTGGGAAGAGAGGGAACCAGGGCCTTAAATGACTTCAAGGGAGTGGATAAAGAGTACGAAGTAACGGCTTTAATGGGAGTTGGGACTACCACGGGCGATGTTGACGGGGAGGTTTTGGAAGAAGTTAAAGTTAATATCTCCTCTAAAGAGGCCAAAGACGTCGTTTTGGGGCTTGAAGGTGAACATAATATTCCCGTACCTATATATTCGGCCATAAAAAAGGACGGCAAACCCTTATACTGGTACGCCAGAAAAGGAATAGCGGTGGAGCCTCCGGTGAAGAAGATGACGGTAAAAAGAGCCCTTTTCAAGGGTCTTTATGAGGAAAACGGCAAGATCTATATGGATCTTTCGCTAAAAGTTTCAAGTGGGGCTTATATAAGGGCTCTTGTTGAAGAGTTGGGACGGGAACTTAAAGTTCCGGCCACCGTTTCCGCTCTGCGCAGAACCATGATCGGGGATAAAATGATCAACGAAGCTACGCCTTTAGATAGCGTCACCGCCCAAGACATTCTCAAGTTTTGATATAGTTCAATAGTTTACAGCTCTTGTCAAATACATAAAGATATGTATTATGGGGAGTGTATGAAATATGCCGTTTTTATATTTTCATTTCTGATATTTATAACCTTGCTTTCCATAGTGGTTTCTCCTTTTCTGTTTTCGGCCATATTTTCCGATGTTAAAGGAGAGGAAGTTGATGAGAGGTGTGGGGAAATAAATCTAAAATGGGATCCGGTTGAAAGAGCGGGGAGTTATGCACTCTACAGAAACGGAGATGTAATATACCGTGGCGGGTCTTTAAGATACAAAGATAAGCCCCTTATACAAGAAAATATTCACGAATACAGCCTTATGGCCGTTAACAAAGGAGGAAGGAGCGATATATCCGAAGAAGCTAATCTAACTGTTGAGAGACCGTGTCCTCCCGAGGAGCCTATGGAGGTAGAGGTTCACGATATGCCTTGTGGCGGGAGTGTTTCTTTTGAGTGGGATCCTGTTCCAAGAGCAGACGTTTATGAGGTTACGCGAAGACCTGCTCCCATTATTACCGGAACGATAAGCGAGTGGGCCGAAGGACCCAGCACTCTTCAAGTGAGCGATAAAACCGAGTTTTCCGAAGAAGGGCTTACCCCCGGAGCGCTTTATTCTTACAGAGTAAGGGGAGGAAACGAGACCGATATGGGTAACTGGTATAGAAAATTCATCCGTGCAAGCCAAATATGCCCGCCTGAGCGCCCTGACCCGCCGGAGAGGGACTTTAGTACCTGGTAAATTCATTAACTTATCCACAGATGCTTTTACCGTATTTTGCTTTCTCGGTTTAAACTTAATATGGGTGCCCGTTTGAACTGAGTGGGTTACCCGTCGCCCTCTGGCGTATTTTTAAGTAATAACATTATTATGTGGGGAAAAACTCTTTCTTACTCGTTTTTTGTGTTCATGACGGCTTTTGTGGCCGTTTTTTGTTTTTTTATTCCGAGCATCTATGCTTTCAGTTGCGATGAATTGGATGAAGTTGATATAAACAGCGCTTCTCAAGAGGAGTTGGAGTGTTTGGATGGGGTGGGTCCTACCTATTCGGAGAGGATAGTTAATAATCGCTCTTTTTCCTCTTTAGACGACCTGGAGAATGTTAGCGGAATAGGACCGGTTACCGTTTCAAATATAAAAGAACAGGGGTTGGCTGTTGTCGGGGGAGAAGGGGATTTTGAAGAAGAGGAGGAGGAAAAAGATGAAGAAAACGAAAACGAAGAAACCAATGAAGAGGAAGAGGGCAGTAACGAGGATGAAGATAATGAGGAGGAAGAGGTGGATGACGAAGAAGGATCGGTGCGTTACATATCGTCCCATTCCTCCCCGGTTGAGCTTTCTGTTATGGACGAGCCTACTACGGTTAAAATAAGTGCGGGCAGGGACCGTCTCGTATCCACTGAGAGCAATGTTCGCTTTAAGGCATATATTGATGATGATGAAAACCTGCCTCGGCGTGCTGAGTATGAGTGGGTTTTAGGTGACGGATCCGTTAAAAAGGGAAGAGAGATAGAGCATCGCTACTTTGCTTCCGGTAATTATTCGGTTGTTTTAACGGTAAGAACAAGAAAGGAGGAGGCTGTTTCCAGGGTTGAAGTTGAAGTAGTAGAGCCGGAAGTTCATATAAAGAGCGCCGATAAGAAGATTATAACTCTATTCAATTCCGGCCAAAAAGAGCTTAATTTGGGAGGCTGGGAGCTTTCTTCGGGGGATGAGGTCTTTGAGGTGCCGGAGAACACCATAATATTACCTGAAAGCAGTCTCAATCTTCCTGTTCAGGTTACCGGGGTCTCGGTTTCTGAGGACGACGAGATTAAGCTTTTATCACCTGAGGGCGGTTTCAAGGACTCTTTTGCAAAAAAAGAGGACGTCTCGGATAACGATACAGACCAAGAAGAAGACAGTGTGAGTATACTTAGGAGAGAGAATGAAAGACTTCATTCTGAAGTTTCTCTGCTAAGGGAGGAGTTGAGCCGTTCAGTCTCCAGACAGGAGAGTGATACTTCGGATGTGGTTTCTAAGGCAGAGAAAGAGGAAAAGAAAGAAGCAAGGGTCTCTGTTTTGTCCGAAAAGGAAGACAGTGAAGAAGAACTGAAAGGACCAAATGAAAGAGGGGGTGAAAAAAGGAAGACGGAGATCATATATGATAGCAGTGAAGAAGAAAAGGGACTTTGGAAGAGGCTTTTGGGGGCGCCGGCAGCCGCTTTTGGTCGCTTGCCGTTTTGAATAAATCAACACTTTATTCACAGTATATCCACTTTTTAGCTTGATATATTCTTAACTTCTGTTTAGGGCGCTGTTTTAGATCAGGTGCCACCTTAGTTTCGGAAACACCTTTTCCACAAGTAGTAAACAGGTTAAGCAGGTTTTTGTTTGACACAGAGAGAGTTAAATAGAAACAGCTGAACCTGTTATTTTTGACATTTTTTTTACATTCCTTTATATTTTAACCTCAAAGGCCGAAGACAAGGGGTGTCGATCTTTCGAAAGAAAGGTTGAATAAATCCTCTCGAGGCTCTCGAATTAACTCACGTTATTCGGCCTTTACCAGGTCGATATTACTATTTGAAACTCGTCAAAGATCATTCGGGTTTCATTAAAATCAATATACATATGCCACTTACGCGATCAAAAAAAGAACAGTTAGTGGAAAAACTAAAAGGGATAGTTGATAACTCGGAGTCCATTGTTTTCGTGAACTTCAAGGGCCTTAGCGTGGAAAAGGCTAACCAAGTCCGTAAACAGCTAAAAGATGAGGATGTTGGCTACTTTGTGGCTAAAAAGACCCTTATAAAGAGGGCTCTTAACGAGGGAGGAATATCCGGTGATATGCCTTCTCTTGAAGGGGAGATCGCCGTAGCTTACAGTAACAGCGATTTTATAGCTCCCGCCAGGGAAATATATAAATTTCAGAAAAAAGAAAAGGATGCCCTCTCTATAGCCGGTGGTGTTTTTGACGGACGGTATATGAATGCATCTGAAATGACTGAAGTTGCATCAATACCCTCCAGAGAGGTTCTTCTCGGACAGTTCGTTAATCTCATCAACTCCCCCTTGCAGGGTCTTGCCGTGGTTCTTGACGGCATTGCTGAGAAAAAAGAGAGCGCTTCAGCTTAGTTTATAGCGCTTTTTAAATTAAAATTAATTAATTAGAAGAATATGGCAGACGAAAAACAAAAACAAGATCAAACTGACTCCGACGCCAAGGATACTGAGGAGTCAAAGACCGAAACTTCCACAGAGGAGACTACTGAAAAGAACGAAACCACCGAATCAGAAGAAGCAAAAGAAGAAAAGACCGAAGAGAGTGCTACCGAAGAAGTTAAGGAAGAGGTTAAAGAGGAGGACACAGAAGAGGCTTCCGTTGTAGAAGAAGAGGTTGAGATACCTGAGAAATTCAAGGATATTGTTGAGACCATTGAACAGATGTCCGTATTGGATCTTCACGAACTGGTTAAGTTACTGGAGAAAAGATTCGGTGTTTCTGCGGCCGCTGTGGCAGTAGCCGGTGCGGCTCCTGCTGAAGGAGCTGGTGCGGAAGAAGAGGAGAAGACAGAATTTGATGTTGAACTCAAAGACCCCGGAGCTCAGAAGATAGCAGTTATAAAGGTTGTTAAGGCGGCTTTGAATCTTGGTCTGAAAGAGGCTAAGGATCTGGTTGACGGTGCTCCCGCGGTTCTAAAGGAAGGAATGCCTAAAGAAGAGGCTGAAGACCTCAAATCAAAAATAGAAGAGGCCGGAGGCACCGTTGAAATGAAATAGTGCCGTAGGTCCCGCCTTTGAAAAAGAGCGGGACAAAGGAGGCACCGTTGAAATGAAATAGTGCCGTAGGTCCCGCCTTTGAAAAAGAGCGGGACAAAGGAGGCACCGTTGAAATGAAATAGTGCCGTAGGTCCCGCCTTTGAAAAAGAGCGGGACAAAGGAGGCACCGTTGAAATGAGATAATGTCTCAGTTTTTC
>JBNJGN010000007.1:7869-26732 GCA_051747785.1 Patescibacteria group bacterium
GGAGGCACCGTTGAAATGAAATAGTGCCGTAGGTCCCGCCTTTGAAAAAGAGCGGGACAAAGGAGGCACCGTTGAAATGAGATAATGTCTCAGTTTTTCAACTTCGGAAATGTACACCATAAAGACCCGCCCGGCGCGGGTTTTTTGGTTTTTAATAATTGAATGAGTTGCTCATTATTGCTACAATTAGGTTTTAAATATTATGAATATTCTTGAAAAACTGTTTGGAAGCTCGGCAAAGGTGCGCATAATGAAAATGTTCCTGTTCCATTCAGGAAGTGTTTTCACTATGGAGGATATAAGAAACAAAACGCAAGTAACTGCCCCTAAGGTCAGAAAGGAGGTGTTGGGACTTGAGAGTATTGGGTTTCTGAAAAAGAAAAATGTTTTACAAGAGGGTAAGACCAAAGCTCAAAAGAAAGTTCCGGGCTGGCAGTTAGATCAAGGATTTCCTTATCTTACCGCCTTACAGGGCATGCTTGTACATACAACTCCTTTTGGTAATAAAGATATAGCAAAAAAATTCAAAAATTGTGGAGACATAAAGCTTTTGGTGGTATCGGGTATTTTTATACAGAACTGGGAGAGTCGCATAGATCTGTTGGTGGTAGGGGATAAATTAAAAAAAAGCACATTGCAATCTACCATTAAGACATTGGAAGCTGATATGGGATGCGAGTTGCGTTATACGATCTTGGCGAGTGATGAGTTTGATTACCGAATGAATATATATGATAAGCTCATAAAAGATGTTTTGGACTTTCCTCATGAAAAGATTGTGAATAAGATCGGTATTTAGTTTAAAATGTAGTATAATTTAGATATGAATCAAGACCTTTCCAGTGGTATAGATATTTGGATAGCCAATATAAATAACTCATTTCATGAGCTTTGGGAGAAAGTGGCCTATGCCACACCGCAGGTCATCATAGCTATCCTTATTATCATAATAGGCTGGGTAGTGGGTGTCTTTATCGGCAGAGTTATATCACATCTTATCAAGACCCTGAAGGTAGATGAGGCCCTTGCTCAAGCCGGAGTGGAGGATATAGTACATCGTGCCGGAATGACCCTTAATTCGGGATACTTCTTTGGGACTTTGGTTAAGTGGTTCATTATAGTGGCTTTTCTTGTCGCTACTTTGAATTTTCTGGGACTGGAGAGTGTAAATGAGTTTATTCTTGAAGATCTGCTTTTATACATACCTCAGATAATAATAGCTACTTTGGTCATTTTTTTGGCGGCACTTGTGGCGGATGTGTTGGAAAAGTTGGTAACCGCCTCTTCAAAAGCCGCTTCTTTGGGTTCGCCGGAGCTTTTGGGGGGAGTTGTTAAGTGGACGATCTGGGTTTTTGCTATATTTGTGGCACTTGACCATTTACGTATCATTCCCGAATCTTTTATACAGACCATTTTGCAGGGCTTTGTTATAGCTATTGCGCTTGCTGTGGGACTTTCTTTCGGTCTTGGGGGGCAGAAATTTGCCGCTGATTATATAGAAAAATTAAGAAAAGGTTCTTCTGATAAGGAAAGTAATAAATATTCAAGATAAAGGCGGTAAAAAGAGCTTTTTGTTGTTGACAATTGTTTTTGCATCTGTATACTAAATTCCACGCAATTATGAAAAAAAGGTTTTATTTATTAAGTGGATAGAGTGGCATAAAGGTGCTTCAGGCTCTATCCGCTTGATCAAACAAGCGGATTTTTATTTCCGACACTGAATTGAGAGAATCAGTTCAGTGTCGGGAAAGAAAATACCGATAAGTCAGAATTAACCGAACTTTGACAACTGAATCCTGTCCACGCACTTTGCAGGTTGCGTGAAGACAAAAAGCTGTTGCGAGTAATTCTCTGCAACAGGGTAAATAAAAGCGTTTTTAGGTTTCTTAGCGGGAAACCAAGGGCGTATGGTGGATGCCTAGGCTCTAAGAGGCGAAGAAGGACGTGGCACGACTACGATAAGCTTCGGGGAGGTGTCAAGCAACCTTTGATCCGAAGATATCCGAATGGGGAAACCCGGCCGCTAAGGCGGTCATCAGTTGCTATAAAAGCAACTGGAGCATACCCGGGGAATTGAAACATCTTAGTACCCGGAGGAAAGGAGACCAATAGGAATTTTCTTAGTAGCGGCGAGCGAAAAGGAAAGAGCCCAAACCCTACTTCGCTCTTTGCTTCGCAAAGAGCTACGCAGGGCAAGCCCGATTATCAAATAGAATAATTAAGGGCGTGCCCCGCGAAGCTTGCTACGAAGTAGAGAGCGGAGTGGGGGGTTGTAAGACAACGACGTGGCATAATGTCGGAAGAGTTACAAAATAATATGTTAGCAGAATCAGCTGGAAAGCTGAGCCGTAGAGGGTAATGGCCCCGTATGCGAAAACATGTTATCTCTTCTGTCGTTGATCTTGAGTACTTCGAGACATGAGTAGCTCGGGGGAAGCAGGGAGAACTAACTCCCAAGGCTAAATACTCTTAGAGACCGATAGTGAACCAGTACCGTGAGGGAAAGGTGAAAAGAACCCCGGCGAGGGGAGTGAAATAGATCTGAAACCATACGTCTACAAGCAGTCGAAGCGGACATAGTTCCGCGACGGCGTGCCTATTGAAGAATGAGCCAACGAGTTTACCTGATTCCTTTGTCTAAGGGGTTAACCCCCGGAGGCCCAGCGAAAGCGAGTGTTAATAGCGCGAAATATTGAGGTATCAGGTAAGACCCGAAACCAGGTGAGCTTACCATGGGCAGGGTGAACTTAGACGAAAGTCTAAGGGAGGCCCGAACCGGGTGGTCGTACAATACCATCGGATGACCTGTGGTAAGGAGTGAAAAGCTAATCGAACCTGGTAATAGCTGGTTCTCTCCGAAATAGCTTTAGGGCTAGCGTCAAGTGGACCCCTCGGGGGTAGAGCACTGGAAGGGATGAATAGGGGGAAACCTCGTCATTCCTATCAAACTCCGAATACCGAGGACTGATTGCTTGGCAGTTAGACAGTGGGCGCGAAGGTCCATGAGTCAAAAGGGAAACAGCCCAGATCTCAGGTTAAGGTCCCTAAATCTATGCTAAGTGCAAACAAAGGAGGTGGAATTTCAGATACAATGAGGAGGTTGGCTTAGAAGCAGCCACCCTTTAAAGAAAGCGTAACAGCTCACTCATCAAGAGATTCCGCACCGTAGATAATCGGGGCTAAGCATAGTACCGAAACCGAGGATCATAAATTACTTCGGTAATTTATGGTGGTAGGAGAGTATTCCTCACCGCGCTGAAGCCAAAGGCGTGAGCCATGGTGGAGTGTGGGGAAGTAAGAATGTTGGCACGAGTAACCGCTAGAGGGGTGAAAAACCCCTCCGCCGAATGACCAAGGTTTCCTTGGCAATGATAATCAGCCAAGGGTTAGTCGGTCCTAACAAGATGGCGAAAGCCGAATTGGATGGACACACGGTTAATATTCCGTGACCGCAATGTATTTCGATGGAGTGACGGAGTGTAGTACACAAGGCACATTACTGGATTTGTGTTTGTTTCGTAAGGGTGTCTCTCAGGCAAATCCGTGAGACATTAGCCCAAGCGACGTAAAGATGCGACCCTTCGGGGGAGCAGATCTTGTGGAGCATGCTTCCAAGAAAAGCTTCTAAGGTTAAATACATTGCGACCGTACCGCAAACCAACACAGGTGGTCGGGTCGAGTAGACCAAGGCGAACGAGTGAGAGGTCCCCAAGGAACTCGGCAAAAAAGCGGCCGTAACTTCGGGATAAGGCCTGCCACGCTACTCTTCGGGGTAGCGGGGCCGCAGCTAAAGTTTCTCTGGCAACTGTTTATCAAAAACACAGCTCCCTGCGAACTCGTAAGAGGATGTATAGGGGGTGACGCCTGACCAATGCCGGAAGGTTAAGTATCGAGGGTCTAAGAAAGTTCGCTTTCTTAGGCTGGTTGATATAAGCCCCGGTGAATGTCGGCCCTAACTATAAGGGTCCTAAGGTAGCGCAATTCCTAGAAGACTGGGACCTTCCGATTATTAAAATAATTGGAAGGAAAATTCCGCTATATGCGGGAAAGGCCGGTAGTATCTGGAGCTACTACATGTAAATTGTGATTTTTACTTTGTCTGGTAGATGATATAATTTATGTATGAGTAAAAATGCTTCCAGTGATTTCGACGGAGATCGAAAGCCGGGCAATCCGCAGGAAACGTTGAACAAGGAGAACTTCTATTATTCGGGTTTTTTTGCGGCAGAAATGACATGTTCAGTCATAAAAGCTCAAAATTACAACCCGAAGGGGCATTACTATTATGCCGTTGATATTACTGTAACTAATGCAGATAAATTTCTGCTTCAGAATATCAATAGAGCTGTAATGGACAAAAGAGGAATAATTACTCCGATCAAAGGAGGTTATAATCTGAGTGCGCGAGGCAAAAATCGTGTACGTAAGGTGTTAGAATTTTTTGATCGGTATCCGGTTATTGTTGGCGATATCGCTAAAGACCGTCTCGCGTTTTTAAGAGAAGCATTTATGTATCTCGAAACGCATCGCGGTTCTAGCTTTCGTGAGCAAAAAACCGAAATGATGAACACAATAAGAAATAACCTCAAAAAGGTAAAGGAGAAGGGGTTAGCGACAAGATCGTATGAACGCGAGAATGTTTGCAAAGATTCCGTAGGTTATTTTTTGGCGGGGTTGCTTGATGGCGATGGCTCTTTTGGTTTTAAAAAAAGAGGCATTTATCAGCAACCATACTTTATGATCGCCATGAAAGACAGAAAAATAATCGACCTTTTTCAAGAGTTCTTACATTATGGAAAGGTAAGAAAAAGAAAAGACGGTGTTTATCATTATGAAATTAATCATTCAAAAGTGTTACAGCAAGAAGTTATTCCCATGTTTCTTTATCACTATCCTTTGCGTCATAAGAAACAAAGGAAGAGACTAAAGAAACTTCAACGGATCCTCAACGACTATACGCGGAACTCCTCCCCAAGCATGGAGAGGGGATGATATAGTCTGAACTCTATGGCGACATAGAGAGCCTGGTTCGCATCAGGCCGCCAAACTTATAAAATATGTTTGGTCACTCCTTAATTAAAATTAAAGGATAAAAAGTAACAGATTGTGTCTGGTAAGTTCAGACGTGCACGAAAGGCGTAATGACTGGAGAGCTGTCTCGGGGACTTGCTCGGTGAAAATGCAATACCGGTAAAGATGCCGGTTACCTGCAGTGGGACAAGAAGACCCCGGAAGCTTTACTATAGCTTGATATTGGGGGTACGACGTAGTTGCGTAGCATAGGTGGGAGACTTTGAAACACCGCTCCTGGGCGGTGTGGAGTCGCCAGTGAAATACCACCCTTCTGTGTTGTACTCTCTAACCTGAGCGGCAAAAACGTTCGGAGACAGTATCTGGTGGGTAGTTTGAGTGGGGCGCTCCTCTTAATGTGCGTCCTTGATCAATGGACTCCGTGTTGATCTAAATGCTCGGTTGGCCTTATCGGCCATCGAGAATGGGAGCCGTTTCGAGTAATCGGAACGTGATAATTCGGCTGTATGCTGGAAGACCCGCAATGTATCCTGAGGTACCTTTTGAAATAAAAAAGGTAAAAATCCAAAGGTGAAGCGGACAATCAGCAGGAAACCGAGTACTGAATAGTGCTTGGGATCCTCAGAGACTGTACGCCGAACTCCCACTCTTTTGTATTTTAAAAGAGTGGGAGATGAGACAGTCCGATCTCTGTGGCGACACAGAGCCTTACAGGGATAATATTAGTATCTTTGTAAGGACCTAATATATTCTTTCTTAAAATAATCTTATTATAAGAAGATATTAAGAAATAAAAGCTATTCTTTCTGAAACAAGATACATATTAGGGAACATAATGCCTAAAAAGTAACGGAGAGGTCTATTAAGGTCAGCTAGGCGCGAATGGAAACCGTGCCGATAGTGTATAGGCACAAGCTGGCTTGACTGCGAGAGGTACATCTCGAGCAGGCGCGAAAGCGGAGCTAAGTGATCCGACGGTGCACCTTAGACGTGGCCGGAGCTCATCGGATAAAAGCTACTCCGGGGATGACGTCTGAAAAAAGACGTTTGTTGTCCTCCCTCCAAGTAATTGGAGGAAAGTTCAGTATCTGTTTTTACGGATACTGAAGCCGCGGTTATCCGACCGCGGTAAGAACGGCTTATAACGGGGAACCTTGAACCGGTCTTCTGCCGAAAATATTTCGGTTTTTTAGAGTTCTTGGAATCCCGTGGGAAGTCGGGAGGTATAAAATAAAAAGTATTGTGAAGTTAACTAAACGACAAAAGGCCATAATCTTGGGTACCGTGCTTGGAGACGGTTTTTTACAAAAAACCGGATCAAAAAACGCACGATTGCGACTTGAGCATGGCCACAAACAAAAAGAGTATATTCTTTGGAAAGCGGAGCAGATGCCCCGTCTTTTTCAAGGGAAACCTTCATATTTGGAGCGAAAGCATCCAAAAAGCGGAGAAATTTACTCTTACTGGAGGCATCAGTCAAATGCAACTCCGGAACTTGGCAAGTGGAGGGATCTTTTTTATCCGGAAGGTAAAAAAAGAATACCCGAAACACTGCCAAAACTTCTTACCGAATCCCTTTCTTTGGCGGTTTGGTATATGGATGACGGTTACTTCTATGAACGCGACAGGGTGAGTTATCTCTACCTTGGCCGTGTAAGTAAAGAAGAAGCCGATATCGCGCGTGAGACGATAGAGAATAACTTTGGTCTCACTTCGCGGATCTATGACAAAAAGAAAAAAGGGTACGCACTTTACTTTCCTACAAAGGAAACAGTAAAACTGCATAACCTTATTAGGGAGCATATGCTTCCGATGTTCGATTATAAACTCACTACCTCCTTGACCCCGTAACGACTTTCCGCCTTATTGGCGGAGGAGTTCTTCGTTTAAAGACGGAGGGCTAATACGCCGTCCCCCGTTAAATGCAGCGTAGCTGCCCCGCAAAGCGGGACTTAACAGGGTGATGAGATAGTCTAATGAAAACAATTAATTCATTGAACAGGCTGGTACCGCCTAAGAGTTCATATCGACGGCGGTGTTCGGCACCTCGATGTCGGCTCACCTTATCCTGGGGCTGGAGAAAACATACCTTCTCTCCTTGCTGGAAACGGCAAGGTAATAAATGAGCCCAAAACGATGAAGGCCTAACCAGCTTTATTAATTTGCAGACCCCAGGTCTGTGATATAATAAAGTGGATGGTGGCTAACGTCGTGGGAAAGGAATATTCTGAAGTTGATCGAGCATATTTAGCAGGATTCATTGATGCCGATGGGGCCATTATGGCTTGCATCGAACCGCATCGCGAGAAAAATTCAGATTTCGTGTTCGTTTAGAGCTAAAGATCACACAAAAGAATAAAAAAATCCTTTCTTATTTTTGTAAAAAATATAAGAAAGGGGGTGTGATAAAAAGTAGATCTGTATATGAGTGGCGCATACGAGATCAAAAAGATGTAGCATTTTTGTTAAATCTTATAGAACCGTACAGCTTATCGAAAAAAGAACAGATCAAAAAAGCGATCATGATATTTGAAAGTAAGATAAATTCTAAAAATGACCTGCTTCGTATTGCAAGATTGGCAGATGCTTTGTCCGGGTTTAACGTCAGATCCGCGAATCGACGTAAAAACTTTACGGCAAAGATCCAAGAATATTTCTCCCGTAACGACTGAGCTGTGCTTTTGCGGAAGTACACAGCGAGATAGGATCACCATCTTGATAGTTTTTCAAGATAGAGGGTTCCTATAATACGGCTCACACCTATAGTTTTCACTGGTGACAGTGGAAATACGGTGATGGAATAGTCTGATACTCATAGTAATATGAGGGAACACAGATGAGGTCCCAAGGGTTTGGCTGTTCGCCAATTAAAAAGGTACGCGAGCTGGGTTCAGACCGTTTAGAAGCTAATTTTTTGGCTTTTAAACAGTCTGAACCCAAAATCGAGTTTATACTGTCCCTGAAATAAAGATAGAAAAAAGATCCAATCACGGCGGTCATAGATAGTAATATCTATGTATTAAGTCGGCTGATATCGGTAAAATCCTTTTTAAAAAGGACAATACCGAGGGAACTCGTTTTTAACGAGGCCCGTAGAGACTTTACGCTGACCTACCTGATCACTGATGTGACAGGTAGAAGATAAAGTCCAATGCATCTGGTAACAGATGGTATCATGCGTGAGACAGGTCGGTCTTCTATCTACTGTGGGCGTTGATTCTTGAGGGGATTTCTTCGTAGTACGAGAGGACCCGAAGGAACTGACCTCTGGTCTACCTGCTGTCACGCCAGTGGCACCGCAGGGTAGCTATGTCGGGAAAGGATAACCTCTGAAGGCATCTAAGAGGGAAGCCAACCCCAAGATTAGGAATCGTTTGAGACTCCTGGGAGACGACCAGGTTGATAGGCTCTAGGTGTAAGCATCGCGAGGTGTTTAGCCGAGGAGTACTAATGTTTCGATTCCCGCCAAGTAACCTATACGCGAAATAATATTTACCCTGTTGCAGGGAATTACCCTCATTTTATTTTAGGGGCGATTTCCCTTTAGTCGGAGTCTAACTTAAAGAAGAGTCTATCGGTTTACAGCTGATAAGGCCTCTGGTTTAAGCTCAAGGCGGTTCGGCTAAAGTTTTAAGTACTTCGTTTTTGACTAAAAACGAGTTGATCGCTTTTGAAATATAAAACGGGATAATTTCCTTGATCAGTTGGTTCATTTGAGAATTGAAAGCTGGTGGCTAGACGCGGTGGCAACACCTCTTCCCATTCCGAACAGAGAAGTTAAGCGCCGTAGTGCCTATGATACTCGTTTATTCGGGGAAAGTCGGTAGCCGCCGGCTTCCAGTTCTTAAATGAAATAAAAACCAAAGATTTATCTTTGGTTTTTATTTTTTTGGTAGACTTATATGGTGCACCGATAGTATAATTGAGAGCATGAGTTCTAATTGGACATGGTCCGCCAGGCGTCAGGCGGTTATTATCGGTTCTTTCATGTTGGTGGTCTTTTTAATAGGGGCCGTTATTTTAACCAGGATATTTTTAATAACGCCGGAGGAGGAACCGTCCCCCGAGGTCGGTTATCAAGACCCTAAGGTCTTTTGGAGTAAGACCTTTCAGGTTTCAGGAGATCTTCACGGTGCTGTAGCTCACTTTTATAATTCTGAAGAGGGCCTGAGGTCACCAAGGGCTGTCTATCGTTTTACCTTTTTTAATAAAGAAGGTGAGGTAATAAAAACCAGAGAAGGGGAAACTTTCTTTGAGCCGGGTGAATCTTTTTATGTTTTTGAAAACGATCTCTATTTTGAAGAAAAACCGGAGTGGACCACTCTCTCTTGGGAAGAGGTGAAATGGGAAGAGCAAGAACAAACTTTAGAGGAAAAGGGTTACAGTGTTGATGTTGCGGATATTGAATTAGCCGATCTGGGTTCGACTCCTCGTCTTGAGGCCAGGGTTGTAAATACCGGTTCTTTGCATATACCTTCAGTTGAAGCGGTTGTTCTTATATATGACGAGTATGAAAATACGGTCAGCGCCTCTCGTGCCACACTTGATCCTATTAGATTTGATAAAGAAGCCAGACTTTCTTTATCTTGGCCTGACAAGTTCAAATTTTTGGATAATTCTTGTTCTCCCCCTTTAGAAACCGAAGTGGTGTTATTGGATAATCAAGGCGATGATGCGAGTAGTATAAGGAATGAATTGGAGACTTTTGAAGAGGATGTAGATGAAGGCTTCTCTTGGTCTTTTGAGTTTTTAAATACTTCAAGAAGAGAAAGGGGGGAAATAGTAGAAGCGGTTGAGAGAAGGTCTGCGTCAATGCGTCATCGGGATAACCCTCTTTTTGTTCTGATCTACCCTAAAGAAGAGGATGTTTCGGAAATAGAGGACACACTTGAACCTTACGATTTTGTAGAGATGTTGCCCGTAAGCCGTGATGACGGAGGATACTTGCGCGCTAATCTTTCCAGTCTTTATGAAATTTTAGATCGTAACTGTGTGCAAGAACCCGAAAAAGTGAGAGTACATAGTCGTGTATTGGAATAGAGAGGGAGGGTTTGCAAAGCATGGGGTTATTACCCTGTTATATTAATTCTGTACATCCGGGCTTATCCCTGTATAATATCTTTCGTTATGTTAAAAACCTTACGGTTTATAAAGGATATGGACTGGACACTGCTAATAGCGGTGTTTTCAGTTGTTTCTTTGGGGCTTGTTACCATGCATTCTTTTTCGGGGGACGACAGTTTCTTTTCTCGTCAGCTTATTCTTCTTGTTGTTTCTTTCTCTGTCTTTTTTATTGTAAGCATAATGGATTTTAGGTTCTTGCGCAGAACCGGCGTGGTCGTGTCTTTGTTTTTAGTAATGTGCGGCGCACTCATTTCTCTTTTTGTTGTTGGAAAAGTGACCCAAGGGGCTCAAAGATGGCTTGAGATAGGACCTTTTTCTCTTCAGGTTTCCGAGTTTGCCAAGATCGTTATCATAATACTTTTGGCCAAATACTTTACAAAGCGCCACATTGATATTGCCAGTTTGCGACACATCTTTGTTTCCGGTTTTTACACCGCTGTGTTCTTTCTTTTGGTCTTTTTTCAACCGGATTTCGGTTCTGCTATTATAATCGGTGTTTTGTGGCTAGGAATGGTAATGGTCTCCGGTATATCCTTAAAACACCTGGGTCTTGTCTTTTTAATAGGCGTAATAACCTTTTCTGGAATGTGGGTTTTCGGTCTTCAGGATTACCAGAAAGAAAGAGTCCTCTCTTTTCTTGAACCTTTTGCCGATATTGAAGGAGGGGCCTATCATGTTCGTCAATCAACTATAGCTATCGGGTCCGGAGAGATATTTGGTAAGGGTATAGGTTACGGAACTCAGTCTCAGCTCAAGTTTCTTCCGGAACACCAAACGGATTTTATCTTCGCCGCCTTTGCCGAGGAATGGGGGTTTTTGGGTGTTATCTTACTTTTTTCATTATACGGGGTTATTTTTTGGCGCCTTTTAGCTAATGCCGCTAAAGGGGAGACGAATTTTGAGGCTCTTTTTGGTATAGGAATTGCTGTTTTGTTTATGAGTCATATAGTTATTCATATCGGAGCAAATGTAGGTATACTGCCAGTAACCGGCACAACTTTACCTTTTATGAGCTACGGAGGAAGCCATCTGTTCGTTTCTTTCTTGGCTTTGGGTATAGTTATGAGTATGCGACACTATCGCAGAGTGGTATCCAGAGAAGCGGTAAGGCAAGAGGTGGGCCTTTCATAACATTATTTGTTTTTTTAACTTTTTGTTATCATTATATATATGACCTTTAGGAGTGTTAGAGATATTTTCATCCTTGCTGTTGGAGATGTTGTCATTCTGTACGTTTCCCTTTGGCTGACTTTGCTTGTTCGCTACGGAAGAGTTCCTGATGCGGACATTTTGGACGCTCATCTTATACCTTTTTCCATTCTTTTTATAGCTTGGATCGTGGTTTTTTATATTGCCGGCCTTTATGAACGACCGATACTGGCTCTTAAGGTCAACGTTTCTTCTCTAATATTTGAAACCCATCTGGTTAACAGTGTTATATCTTTGGGTTTCTTTTATTTTATACCTCTTTTTTCCATATCTCCTAAAACCAATCTGGTTATTTTTCTCTTCGTTTCTTTGGTTCTGTTCCTTAGCTGGAGAACGGCAAGTTACTGGTTGCTTCGGTCCAGGGAACCGACACCGGCGTTTTTAATATCCAGTGGCAAAGAGATGAGAGAATTAAGGGACGAGGTTAATAATGACGCTCGCCGAAGGGCGGTTTTCGTATCTTCGGTTGATCTGGATAAGATCGGGGGAATGGACTTGCGAAGGGATATTGTTGATACCATATACTCGGAAGGGGTGAAGGTTATAGTTGTGGATCTTCATCACAAGAATACTGAAGACCTCCTTCCTCATCTTTATAACTTAATATTTTCCAACATACGCTTTGTAGATATGCAACGTCTTTATGAGGACTTTTTCAAGAGAGTGCCTCTGTCGGTTCTTCGATATAATTGGTTTTTAGAAAACATATCGTCTGCGCCGAAGAATTCCTATGAATTTGTAAAAAGAGGATTAGATATAGTAATGGCTTTTATTTTTGGTTCCCTCTCTCTTCTTCTCTACCCGTTTTTGGCTTTGGCTATATACATAGAAGATAAGGGTCCTGTATTCTTTTCTCAGCAAAGAGTCGGAAAAAAGAACATCCCCATAACAATATATAAATTCAGGACCATGACAGCCGACGGAGAAAGGCCAACAAGAGTTGGGCGCTTTCTCCGCTCCTGCCATCTTGATGAACTTCCTCAGCTTTGGTCTGTCCTAAGGGGTGATCTGTCTCTGATAGGTCCGAGACCTGAAATGCCGGATATGGTCAAGGAGTATGAAAAAGCTCTTCCTTATTACAACATAAGGCACTTAATAAAGCCCGGGCTATCAGGTTGGGCTCAGCTTTTTGCCGCTGATCCGCCCAAGTTCTCTATTTCCGCTCAAAAGACAGCTCATAAACTATCTTATGATCTCTATTATATAAAGAATAGGTCTTTCTTTCTTGATCTTCAGGTTCTTCTAAAAACCGTTAAACACCTTCTTTTGAACAAGGGCAAGTGAAAATAAGAGTTTCTTATGATATATTTTCACTAAGATCCTTTATTTAAGTTAAAATGTTAAGAGCCGTGATTTTCGTTATTGTAATGGCCGGATTGATATTTGCGGCCATGTACTATGTCCATAAGGGTAATATTTCACCCGAAGAAGACGTTGACGATACCTTTATTGACAGTGAGTCTACGGCTTTTAACTTTTTTTAGTAAAACAATCATATGTTATTGAGGTGGAAAAATACGATATTTATTACTCTTTTAATCGCATCTGTGCTGTTAGCACTTTTTTCTTTTATGGCTCTAAAAGAAGGAGAGGATCTCTCTTATGCCAGAGAAAGTGCTCTTGCCAATCTTTCCCTTTCTTCCAGTTCCAACGTGGCGCCCGAGTATAAAGAGGAGATCAAGCGTTGTGAAAGGATGGATCTATATGACCGATTTAATACCATGCAGCCAGCTGATATGAGCAAAGATGAACTCAGGGAGGCTATAGAGGTTGCCAAAGAGTGCGCTTCGTATTTTCCAGAGAAGAGAAGGTTTTCATATAAGAAAATGAAAAATGACCTTGAAGATATGGAAAACATTATTGACTCTTCTCTTTATGTGTTTAACGGATCCAATAAAGATGACCTTGTTTCTGTATGGTATTCCATAGAAGATAACTTAAAAACTCAATCGGATACCTTTGAAGATCTGAATCAGATACAGTCCAAATACTGGAGAGTGGAACTTTCTTTTAGAGAAGGGGAGTTAACGCCGGAAGAAAGGGAGAATAAGTTCGGAGATCTTAACAGAGAGGCACGGCATAAGATGGAGCAAATGAATGAAGCACAAGAAGGTCTCAGGGAGTTAAAAAAGAAGGAACAGAGGATATGGAGGTCTGTGGCTAATTAGCTATTTTAATTAGATAAAGTATAAGGCAAAGTAAGTATATGAAGAGACGCTCTCTGAGCGTCTTTTCATGTTGAGTGCTATTTAAGAAAATATGGGGATATGTGGATAGCCAACTGCTCCGTTTCTGCTAAAATTAAGTGTATGAAGGTTTCTCGACCGTCGAGAAACAAGAAATCTAGAGGGTCGAGATTTACTGGAGGTGTTTGTATGGGCCATATTTTTAGCCAAAAAAAAGAAGATAACTACCTAACTCTAAAAGAGGCAGCCGAACTTTCCGGTTATTCTTCCGATTACGTGGGTCAGCTTATAAGGAATGGAAAAATAAGCGGAAAAATGGTCTATGCCAATCCCGTTTGGATGACCACAAGGAGCGATCTTATGGACTACCTCGAAAAGGGTCGTAATAACGTAAGGAATAAGAAAGATACTCAGAACAGAATAGGAAACCTCTTTCGTTTATGGAAAACCAAGTTTCGTTCAGAAGTGGAAGTGATGAAACTTTATAAAGGAGTTCTTTATTTTGTCATCTTTATCTCTTTTATTATATCCCTTTTCACCTTTTATATATTTTCAGTAAATTTTGATGCATGGCTTAGTGAAAGGGCATCCGAAAAAAGAGAGGGTGCGATCTCTGTTCCGGAAGAGTACATTGAGGCCAGAGGGTCTTTTACGTTTTAATTATTATGAAGGATAAAGCTTTAAAAAAAAGATTTACACTAAGAGTATCCAAGCCGATATTCACAGTAAAAGATAAAGATCTCGGTTCAGATTATACTCTCTTAGTGGACAGAGCTTATTCATCCGGTGCTTTACCTAAAAAAGCAATAGGGTCATTTCAGTTTCCTTATGTTTTCCGTTTTCTCTCCCTGTTAACGATTATTTTAATGGTTCTCTCTCCGCTCTCCCCCGTAGTAAATGAGCTCCATGCCAAGGGCGACGAGAATGATGAATCTCGGGAAAAGGATAACTCTCTAGAGTTAGAAGGTAATGCTGTTAAGAAGGAAAAGGGGGAATCTAATAAGAGTGAGCAAAATGAAAATGATGAAAAAAGCGAAGAAGAAAATGAAGAGAGTTCCGAGGATAGTAGCGGAAACGAAAAGGACAAAAGTGACGAAAACGAAGAAGATAAAAGTGACAGCTCTTCAGAAGATGAGAATGATAAAGATGCAGGCAAGGTGTCCGAAGAAGGCAAAGAGGATAAAGAAGGAGAGGGTAATGAGTCCGGGGAAGTTGTTGAGTCTGAAAAGAAAGATGGCGATTCCGGTGAAGATGAAGGCAAAGAAGAAAATGATGATGAAGGTGAACTGAGTGAAAGTGAAGAAGAGCAAGAAGATGACGAGGAAAATGATAAAGAAAAAGATGTAGAAAAAATAGAAGACAAAGAAGAAAGTGACAGCAGCTCTACAGAAGAGAGCGGAAGCCAAGAAAGGGAAGAAGTTGATGATGAAAATAAAGAAAGTGAGAAAAGCGAAGGCGAAGATGAAGAGGATAAAGACGTTGAAGATGAAGAAGAAGGCAGTGGCGACTCTTCAGAGGATGAAGAAAGTGAAGATGGAGGCGAGGGATCCGAAGAGGAAAAAGAGGAAAAGGAAGGAGAGGGTGTAGACGAAGACGATGATGAAAGTGGGGCGAATGGAGAGGAGGAGAGGTCCGAAGAGGAGAACGAGGAGGAGGATGGAAAGAAGGGTACTGATAAAGAAAATGAAAAAGAAAAGGGAGACGAAAAAACCGAGAGTGAAGAGGATAACTCAGCGGGAGAAGAGTCTGCGGAAGATGACCAAAGCGAAGAAAGTAATGGTAATAAGGAAAATGAGGATGAAGAAGAAAACCAAAACATTGAGAGGAGACCGGTTGAAGAAGAATTAAGAGCGGAAATGGAAGAAGAGATACGGAGTGAAATAAAAGAGGGGATGGACAAGGAAAGAGAAAGCAAATCGGAAGATCCGCTTGAAGCTTTTGGTGAATTTAAAAAAGATAACTGCACCCTTCTCTCTGACGGGGAGCTGTACTGCGTTTCCGATGATGCCGGTTTCCGCGACCGTGCTGATCGGTATAAGGGTATTACGGCTCATGAAGATCAATCAGGAATTAAACAGATAGTCTTTCAAGAAGGAGGCGACAGGATAAGAGTTTTAACCGATAACGAAGCTGATGATATCTCGCCCGTATATAACAAAACCGGCGGATTTGCTACTTGGCAGAGATACGTAAATGACAGATGGCAGATCGTTATTTACGATCTGAATGCCGATAAGGAGGTTTTCATAACCGATGCAGACTACAATAATATCTATCCCGAAGCTTCGGCTTCATCGGTTGTCTGGCAAGGATGGGTGAATGATGGTTGGGAGATATTCTATGCCGACCGCTCAAGCGGAGAGTGGGAGAGCAAGAGGTTGACTGATGATAGATTTCAGAACACTGAGCCAAAGACCTACGGTGATACAGTAGTTTGGCGTTCATACCGAGACGGAGAGTGGTATGTTGTTACATTCAGCAAAAGCACCGGTGAAGAAACGGCCATAAAAGCGGGAAATAAAAATGCCGACCCCAGGATCGTGCTTGTTTGGGACGGACTGGATAGAGACGGAACTGAAGCTCTTATGCACTTTGATCCTTTAACTGATAGAGTGGCTCCTCTGGCCGAAGAGCAAGAACCCGCTGGTGATAGCGATCCTATACCCAATCCCTTTGAAGGAGAATCAAGTGAGGCGGTACAGTCACCTCGATCGGGTGAGGAAGAAGGAGAAGAAGGAGGTGAAGATAAAAACGGAGACGGTGATGATGACAGTGAGGGCGATGAAGAAGGTGAAAGATCAAGCGAGGAAGAAGAACAAAATGAAGAGGTGCTTGATGAAGGTGAAGATAATACGGATAATGCTGAGGAAAAAGATGGGGATGATCAAAATGATGAAGCTCAGGAAAGATCGGATAAAGAAAATAGTGGCACTGAGGTCGGTGAGTAACTGCCCGGCTTCTGTGAAGAATTTTTATGCTAAGAGAAAAAAAAGTCTCAATGATCTCTACCGGCGTCTTTTTGGGTCTGCTTTTTATAATAATAATGTTCATGATCTCTCAGCATCTTTTTGCTTCAACGAGTGAAGAACTTGAACCTGATTCCGTACTTGAGATAACCAACCTATCTCCCAATGACATTTCTGTTTTGCAAGATGATCCTGATGACCCTCAGAATAACGATTGGCTGAATGCCGATAGTCACGACGATGATACTTTATTGAGAGTTAGTTTCTCTGATCCTTTAAACTCGCTTGTAGAGGGTAATGATCTTCAGGAGTTCAGGGTGCTTATTAGAAGTACCAATAACGGATCGGAAGATCCGGAGGTTTCACTCTATCTTTATGAAAACGGAACTCAGTTAAAGCTTTTAACGACCGAGACGGCGACAAGCACCTCGGGACAGGTTATAAGCGGGTCTTGGAATGCAACCGAACTTACTGATAGTACAGGTTCAGATGTTGAACTTAGAGTGGTGGGTAGTAGTACTAATAACCAATTAGGGGATAGGGATACCATAGAAGTGGGGGCGATAAAATGGGGTGCGGAAATGGGGGAGCCGGATCTTGTCCAAGATGATTTCCGCTTTTACGAGAACAGGGATGACGTTACCCCGACTGTTGAACTCGCAGGTCTAAACGGTCCGGTTACAGCCGTAGCTCAAGATGAGGTTCTTCGTCTGCGTATTAATGCTTATGGTGAGAATGGAGGTATTCCGAAAGACTATCTAAGCTCTACTCTTCAGTATGCAGCTCTGGATGGCGAGGCGAGTTGTTCTTCTGTTGCTACCAGTTCTTTTGTATCTGTAGGTGGAGTCGGGACAGGGGAGATCTGGCGCGGTTATTCGAATGCAACTTCATCCGACGGAGCGGATCTCTCTTCACTGCTTCTTTCCTCTTCTAATATAATGGGAACGTATGAAGAAGAGAACCCGACTAAACTTTTACCCAGAGAGGCAACAGAAGGAGAGCGAGTAGAGTGGGACTTTGTGGTCCAAAACAACGGAGCTGAATCGAACGAGACTTATTGCTTTCGGTTAGTAAAGGACGGAAGCCAAGAGTTTTCTAGGTATGATAATTTTGCTGAAGCTGAAGTAATAAGAGGTCTGACGCAGGTCAGGTACAGGTGGAGAAATGACGACGGGGCGGAAGATGTAGCTACATGGAAAGAAGCAGAGAACACGCCGGCAACTCTATCGGTTGATGAGAACTCCCGTTTAAGAGTGCAAGTAGACAACGAAGGCAATGTTTCAGATACGGCAAGTTTCCAGCTTGAGTATGCCACCAGTACTGCCGGTCCGTGGAATAATGTTCCGGTTGATAATCCTGAGTGTGCTACAACCTCATCTGCTTTCCGTATCTGTAACTCTGATCTTTTAACTGATGCCGCGACGACAACTCGGCAGTTAAGCGAAATAACGGGTTCAACATTTATACCCGGCCATACTCTTGATGATTCCAATCCATCGCCAAGTGTTAATTTCAATACTGATGAGTATACGGAAATTGAATGGTCCATACAGGCCACCCAAGGAGCCGATTCTTCCGAAGTTTACTACTTCCGTCTGAGTGATAACGGGGAGCTCGTGGGAACTTATTCAAAGTTTCCGGAAGCTGAGGTGGAGGTTGA
Source organism: Patescibacteria group bacterium (assembly GCA_051747785.1). Lineage (GTDB taxonomy): Bacteria > Patescibacteriota > Minisyncoccia > Phycocordibacterales > CSBR16-193 > SKVL01. The sequence goes on from JBNJGN010000007.1 coordinate 26,046, forward strand.
TAATGCTCTTCTAAATCAGAATTACTACCGCTGGTATGAACACAATGATCAGTTAACACCTAACTCTGCATGGAGTGGCTTGGGGGAAAATACGGCTATTACTTCTTCTAACGACCCTCCAAGGGAGAGTGATCTTTTAAGGTTAAGGATGTCTCTTACAGCAAATGAAGATCTTTTACCTGCGAATGCACGTGATTTTGATCTTCAGTATGCAAAAAGAGAGAGTTCTTGCGGAGCAACTTCCGGATGGAGTGACGTTGGCGATATCGGTTCATCCACTATCTGGCGTGGTACCAGCACTTCCGTTTCTGACGGCGCGGAGCTAACAAGTCTTTTGCTCTCTGTTTCCGATACAGCCGGAACATTTGAGGAAGAGAATCCGAGTGCTGTAAATCCAAATGAGGTTTTGCAAAATAATGATGTGGAGTATGACTGGGTATTAGAGCAAAACGGCGCCGAAGGGAATACCGCTTACTGTTTTCGTATGGTTGAGAGCGACGGTACGGAACTCTCCGGTTATAACTACTACCCCGTCTTGACCACGGCCGGTTTCACTCCGAAGTCCGGTGTCTGGCGCTGGTATTCTGATGCCGAGAGCATTACTCCGCAAGAGCCTCTATCCTCTGAGAATTCTGCACCGGTAGATCTTGATTTTGATGATGTCGTAAAACTGCGTGTGGCGGTCTC
>JBNJGN010000008.1:0-7739 GCA_051747785.1 Patescibacteria group bacterium
CCATATTTTCAAAGTATATCCCTTAAATGCCAATTTGACAAAATTTATAAAGATAATCAACTGTTTTCTTCCTCCGCTTTGTTGGGCTTTCTGTCTAGCTTTTTGGCGTAGTCTATTATGATACTCTTTGTTTCGTTTCGGTTTGACATTTTGCCTCTGATCCCGACGCAGGTCTCTTGTTCTATTTCTGCTCCGTATTTATCAAAGGTTGAAGGGAAGCATACTATTTCAATGGAATCATCGTAGTCTGATAGGGTGGCGAACAACATCTTGTCTCCTTTTTTGGTGTACATTGTCTTTACCTCTCTTAAGAGACCTACGGCCTTGGTGGTCGCGTTCTCTTTCTTAGTTCTCTTTATGTCGCTAATGGTGTTTCCACACCGCTTTATTATCTCTTTAAATTCATCAAGAGGATGGCCTGATAGATATACTCCTAGAAGCTCTTTTTCCCAAGAAAGTTTTTCTGACTTTTTAATAGTAGGTGCTTCTTCTAGGTCTATATCGTAAGCGGCCACTCCTCCCATATCTCCGAAGAGGGATCCCTGGGCGGAGTTTGCTTGCGATAGCTCCTTTTTATAAACAAGAATTTTATCTATGTTGTAGTAAAGCTGTCCTCTGTCGCCTAATTTATCCAAAGCTCCGCTTTTTATGAGAGCCTCTAACGATTTTTTGTTTAAATTCCTGTCGTTAACCCTTGAGATGAAATCGGTTAATGAAGTAAAGGGTCCGTTTTCTTTTCTCTCTTTTATTATGGTCTCGGAAATGCCTTTGCCGAAGTTCTTGATGGTATTTAATCCGAAGCGGATCTCTTCTTTGCCTGTCTTTTCGTTTTCAACTACAGTGAAATCTCTTAAACTCTCATTAACATCGGGAGGCAAAACAGCTATTTTCATTCTCTGGCACTCGTCTACTATTTCGGCTATTTTCTCTACGTCTCCGGAGTCGGCGGTCAGTACGGCCGACATATATATGGCAGGGTAGTTCGCCTTCATGTAGGCGGTCTGGTAAGCTACTCTTCCGTAACTTGCTGAGTGAGCCTTGTTAAAAGCATATAAAGCGAAGGGTTTGATCCTCTCCCAGAGATCGTCTGCTGTCTTTTGAGGTATTTCGTTCTCCACGCATCCGTCCTTAAATCTTTTTTCTTGCTCCGTCATTAGCTCCGGTATTTTTTTACCCATCGCTTTACGGAATTTATCCGCTTCCAGCCAGGAATAGCCGGCAAGTTTAATGGCCGTCATCATCACATCCTCTTGGTATATCAAAAGGCCGTAACTCTTTTTGAGTATCTCTTGGAGTGATTCGTGCGGGTACTCTACCAGTTCGGGGTTGTGTTTTCTTTTTATGTACTCAGGAATAAATTCCATCGGTCCGGGTCTATAGAGAGCCACCATGGCGTTTATGTCATGGATGCTTGTGGGCTTTAACTCCATCAGGAAGCGCGTCATTCCGGTTCCGTTTAACTGGAAAAGGCCGGTTGTCTCTCCTCTGGCCAATATATCAAAGGTCTTTTCGTCATCTAGAGGAATGTTCTCTATGTCTACTTCGGTGCCGTAGTATTTTTTTACGACCTTTAAGGCGTTTGAGAGTATGGCTAAGTTCTTTAATCCTAAAAAGTCAAACTTTATAAGGCCGGCATCCTCTACAGAGTGCATATCGTACTGGGTGATTATCTTGTTCTCCGCTTTGTTGTCCATCTGTAAGGGGACGTGGTTGGTTAAGGGGTCAGGGGACATAACGACGCCGGCGGCGTGAACGGAGATGTGCCGAGCCAGCCCCTCTATTTTCTGTGCCATGTCCAGTATCTCTCTGGCGCTGTTGTCTTCCGTGTAGAGCTTCTTAAGATCGGGAACATCTTTTAGAGACTGTTTGATAGTGACAGACATACCTTGCTGGCCCATGGGTATTAATTTAGCTATACGGTCTCCTATTGAGTAAGGGTAGCCCAATGCGCGAGCTACGTCTCTTACGGATCCCCGAGCCATCATCGTTCCGAAGGTACCTATCTGGGCTACTTTATCTTCTCCGTACTTTTCTTTGGCATACTTTATGACCTCGTCTCTACGGTTATCGGCAAAGTCCATATCAATATCCGGTGCCGAAGGTCTGTCGGGATTTAAGAATCTTTCGAATCTAAGGCCGTACTCCAGAGGATTAAGATTAGTTATTCCCGAAAGATAGGTGACCAATGAGCCGGCGACTGAACCTCTGATGGTGGTTAGGATGTCGTTCTCTTTGGCGTACCTTAAGAGGTCACCGACTATGAGGAAGTAGGTTGAGTACCCCTTAGTCTTTATAATATCAAGCTCGTACTCCAGCCTCTCTACCAACTCCTCGGTCTTTTCAAGGCCTTTCTTTTTGATGCCTTCGTAAGCCATATCCCTTAAGGCGTCGTCATGGTTCTTGCCGTCTTTCATCTCTATTTCCGGAAAGATCCAAACACCCAAGTCAATTTCTACGTTGCACATATCTGCTATTTTTTGTGTATTATCCAGTGCTTCGGGAATATCCTTGAAATATTTTTTGGCCTGTTTTTGAGTTATAAAGGAGAAGTCCTCGGCGTTGTCCAGATCACTTTCTTCGGAGACCACTCTGTTGGTCTGAATGGCGATGACCGTCTCTCTTGTTCGCCTGTCTTCCGGTTTCATGTAGTAAACATCGTGAGCGGCGACTAAAGGAGTGGAGGTTTCTTTTGCGAACTCTATTAATTCGTTCATTCTCTCGGGGTGGTTTGGTATCTCAGGGTGATGAGTTATCTCTATGAAAACACTCCCATTGCCGAACGTGCTCTTGTACCATTTAAGACGTTCTAAGGCTTCATCTCTCCGTCCTTCTTTAAGAAAAGTGGCCACATCTCCACTAAAGGAAGGGATTATGGCTAATAGACCTTCACGGTTTTTCTCTAGGAGATCCAGGTCGGCTCTTGGTTTGTAGTAGAAGCCCTCAAGAAAGGAGGATGTTACAATTCTGATAAGGTTTTGGTATCCTTGTTTATCTTTGGCGAGTAAGATCAGGCGGTGTCTTTTGCTATCAATTCCGGATTGCTTGTCAAAGCGAGTGCGTAGAGCAATGTAGGCATCTACTCCGATGATCGGTTTTATGCCTTCCTTTTGGCACTCTTTATAGAATTTAATGGCACCGTAGAGATTTCCGCTATCGGTGAGAGCCAGTGCTTCCATTTTATCTCTTTTGGCGGCCCCCACTAACTCCGGTATTTGTGGAAGAGCGTTTAACAGACTATAGTGACTGTGGGTGTGAAGATGGGTAAAAGTTGCCATAATTGGATATACTATACCAAGACTGGGCGGATATGATAAGAGATGGAAATATTAAAATTATAGGGATAGACGAGGTCGGCAGAGGACCCTTAGCCGGACCGGTTGCGGTTTGTGCCGTTTTTGCAAGCAGGAGATCTTTGTTAGAGATGAAAAGGGAGATCTCATTTACCGATTCCAAAAAAATGAGTTCTAGGAATAGAGAGTCGGTTTGGTATCTGGCCAAAGAGAGGAAAAGAAGAGGGGATATTGATTACTCCGTGTCTTTTATAAGCTCCGAGGTTATAGATAGAAAGGGGATAGTGCCGGCTATTTTAAAAGCCATAGAGAGATCCATAAAGAGAACGGAAGCTTGTAACGATACTCCCGTTTTACTTGATGGCGGACTGAGAGCACCGGAGCAATTTCTCTCTCAGTTTACTATAAAGCGCGGTGACCAAAGCGAAGATGCCATAGCTCTAGCTTCAGTACTGGCAAAGGTATCACGGGATAGAAAAATGGAAAGATTTCACAAAAAGTATCCCGGTTACGGATTTTTCTCCAACAAGGGCTACGGTACAAAAGAGCATATAGAGGCTATCAAAAGACAGGGGCCTTGCAAGATACACCGTAAGACATTCATAAAGAACCTCATCTAAATGGTAGGGGGTCGCCCCCTACCAAACTGCTTTTTGATCTTACGTTGTCTTGTGTGGTGAAAAAAAGGGGGAGGGTTGTGCAAGTCTAACTTTCGCAAAAAGAGAATAGAATTGACCTGTGGAAGTCATGGCCTGTGGAAGTCAGACTTCCACAGATTAAGAAGTATTTGAGGTGCAGATGTTTTTCAAAAGAGGCAAGGAAGGGGAGGAAGGGTAAAATATTAGGTTATCGTGTTTGGGGATGTCAGACATCCCCAAAATTACAAAAACCACAAAGTGGTAGGGGGCGACCCCCTACCACTTTTTATAGGATCAGTTCTGTGAGGTATATGTAGAGTAGGGGTGGCCGGGAGCTATCTTTTTACATGGCTTACCATGTGGAATAATTTCACCACAGGTGAAATTAGCGCAAAGCGCTATCCCACAGGCTTGCCCAGTGGAATCCCGACGAAGTCGGGGTGGTTAAAACCACATTACACAGGGCTTGTGGATTTAGACACCTCCAAGACTACTTTGACTATTTCTTTTAATCGGTTAATATGATCTATGTGTTCGTCTTGCATTGTGATGTTCATACTAAAATTATGCAGGACCGACACTTTTTGCAAAATGGGCTCTTCGGGGCTCATTTTGCTTTGGACTCCGTACTCATTTGGGGCTCATTTTGTATTGTACAAGACTCTTTATTTAAACTTTCGGCAAATATGTTAAACTCTGAAAGTGAAGTACTTTGAAATAAAATTAAAGAAAATATAAAGGAGGTAGCAGATGCTCATAGAGACAGAAAGGTTCTTAATTTGGGGTTCTGAAGTCGGAAATAAAGATATCAGTCTTGCATATCAAAACGAGCATGTCCGTTGGGCTTCTGATCAGGCACTTGAAAGATATTATAATATCTTTAGTCAACAGGAAAGTTTGCGTAAGGATAGTTTTCAATTTATTGTTCCTTTGAGCCGAGGAGGAAAAGAGGAAACACAAAATGTTGTAAATGTGAACTTCTCTCTTCGTCAAAAATATTACAGACTATTTGGTAGTCACACACCGCAAGAAGTACTGGATTTTTTGGTCAGTTATTTTTGGGGCGGAAGAATGCTTTTTTTGGAAAACTATCTGTCTCTGAGGGGTCAAAATGGCAACGGAGGGCAGGCTTTCGCTCTTGATAGCTTTATTCAGCCTTTACCTTTTGAGGATCAAATTAATTTGCCTAAAGGGGAGAAGCATCATATTGTACCTTCCACAAGACTGAAGGGGGCTAAAAATAACACGGTCAGTGTCAATGACGGCTTGCATCGGAATTTCCATAGCCTGTTCATTAACCGGACCCCGCAGGAGATACTCCATTTCTTAGTCAACTATTTCTGGGGTGATAACATTCTTTTTTTAAGGGAGTTCTTTTTTAAAAAAAGGGATAAGTATGATTAGCAGGTGCGAGTTTTGAATCAAAATTAATAAAATAATCCTTCTTTAATAACACACCTCTTTAAGGGGTGTGTTTTTCTTTGCAAGATCACTGATCTATGGTATAAACTCTTGTATAATTGTAAAAATAAGTTATACTATTGAACTATGGTAGTAAGAATGAGATTAAACAGATCGCAGAGGAATAATCGGCGTTCCCAGCAGGCGTACAAAGGTAACTCCCTGATACTCTGCCCGGAGTGCGGAGCTAGAAAGATGCCTCACAGAGCTTGTGATAACTGCGGAATGTATAAAGGCAGGATGGTCATTGACGTCAATGCTCAGATGGCCCGCAAGCAAAGAAGACATCAGGCCAAAATGGTCGCAAGAGGAGAAGAGACCTCTGACGAGAAGAAAACCACGGAAGTAAAGGGTAAATAGTAACCCTGTTATTTTAGGGTTTCAGCAGAGGGCAAAAAATTGTTATATTTTGTACATTAAATAGTTATGGCTAACCGTCATCTACTCAGGTCAATCGTACTTCAGACTCTGTTTGAGTGTGATTTTCGCGATGGTGAATTCGACCCTCGAGAAATTTTAAATTGTAATCTCAAAGAGTTCGCTCCGGAGGTTAAGGACTATTCTTTTGCAGAGGATATTATAGATGGAGTAAAGAGGTGCCAAGAAGATATAGATGAGATAATAGCTAAGGCGGCTCCAAATTGGCCTATAGACAGAATAGCGACAGCAGATCGAAATGTTCTTCGTATGGGACTTTTTGAGCTCCTTTTTTCTAATTACGGTGATGTTCCTCCCAAGGTTGCCATCAATGAAGCCATAGAATTAGCTAAAACCTTTGGTGGAGAAACAAGTGGAAAATTCATCAATGGTGTTTTGGGTGCCGTCTATAAAGAGATGGGCGAGCCCGGAAAGGATGACACTGTGGGCAAAAAAGAGGAAACTGAATCGGAGAATATTCCGGTTCGTAATTTAGCGGGTGCAGTTATATACGCAGAGCAAGAAGGCGAGATGTATCTGGCTTTTGTTCATGATGTTTTCGGTCATTGGACTCTTTCAAAGGGTCGTCTTGAAGAGGGCGAAAATCCTATTGATGGAGTTATAAGGGTTAACCGTGATGAGTTGGGTATAGAGACGGAAGTTGAATGTAATCTTGGTGAGAACGAATATGTGGCTAAAACCCAAGATAAACAAAAAGTGAAGAAAAGAGTAACTTACTTTTTAAGCAAGGCCAAGTTTGAGGAGCTTGATCTAAAGCGAGACGGTGGTTTAGACGATGCTAAATGGTTCAAGTTAAGGGATATTATAGATCTCAATTTCTATGAAGATATAGTCCCTCTAATAACTAAAGCGGTCGGCGTTTTAATGGCTAAGAACAAGAGCTCTGAAAATTCCGTTCAAGAAAGTTAAAATATATGGAAGATAAAAAAGAAAAAGATTCACTGGATACCTTTCAAGAGGAAATAGGTGTTCATTTTAATGATAAAGAACTTTTACGTCAGGCGTTTGTTCACCGTTCTTATATAAATGAGAACAGAGATTCTAAGATGGAGCATAATGAAAGACTGGAGTTTTTAGGGGATGCCGTTTTAGAGTTGGTCATAACCGATTATCTGTATCACATGTATCCTTCCAAGCCGGAAGGAGAGTTAACTTCTTTGCGGGCAGCGCTTGTTAATACTACTTCACTTTTTAATGTAGCTAAGAGTATCGCTATAAACGGTGAGCTTTATCTCTCCCGCGGAGAAGCAAAGGACACGGGAAGAGCGAGGGAGTATATAATGGCAAACGCCGTAGAGGCTCTTATAGGGGCCTTATATCTTGACAAGGGTTATGATGAAGCCAAGTATTTTATTGATAGATACATATCTCCTCGTGTTAATGAGATAGTTAGCAAAAAGTTATGGATAGATGCTAAAAGTCTTTTTCAGGAAAAGGCGCAGGAAATAGAAAGTGAGACCCCTTTATACGAAGTGCTGGAAGAGAAGGGGCCCGATCATGATAAGATCTTCGTATCCGGTGTATATATAAAAGATGAACTCGTAGCCAAAGGTGAGGGACGCTCTAAGCAAGATGCCGAGCAGGAGGCTGCCAAAGAAGCATTAAAGGAGAAGGGTTGGGAATAGCTCCGTAAAACAGCGCAAAGTGCTAATATTGCCCCGGCGAAATTACTTCACAGGGTAGATTTTTACTTTCCTTAAAAGCAGGTAAGAGTGGTTTTTTAAAATAAATTTTATCTAAGATCATGTCTAAACATATCAGCCTTAAAATTTGGTAGGGGGTCGCCCTCTACCAAACTGCTTTTTTGATCTTACGGTGTCTTGCGTGGTGAAAAAAGGGGAGGTTGTGTAAGTCTAACTTTCGCAAAAAGAGAATAGAATTGACCTTTGGAAGTCATGGCCTGTGGAAGTCA
>JBNJGN010000008.1:7839-26321 GCA_051747785.1 Patescibacteria group bacterium
CGGTGTCTTGCGTGGTGAAAAAAGGGGAGGTTGTGTAAGTCTAACTTTCGCAAAAAGAGAATAGAATTGACCTTTGGAAGTCATGGCCTGTGGAAGTCAGACTTCCACAGATTAAGAAGTATTTGAGGTGCAGATGTTTTTCAAAAGAGGCGAGGAAGGACAAAATATTAGAAGTATCGTTTTTGGGGATGTCAGACATCCCCAAAAAACAAAAACCAAAAAGTGGTAGGGGGCGACCCCCTACCACTTTTTATGGGGTGGGTTACATAAGGTTGACTCAGAGCGCGCGGGGGGAGGGGGTAGCCAGGTTATTATTTAAGCCACTTTTCCAAGTTCAAAAGGGCGGGGTTATGTTAGAATAAATACCCCCACCGTTGTTTTTAGTGTTCGGTTTGAAAAAATTTTTTATGATACTCAAAAGATTAGAAGTTTCCGGATTTAAATCATTTGCTCATAAAGCTAAACTTGAATTCAATTGCCCCGTTACCGCTATTGTTGGTCCGAATGGCTCCGGAAAATCAAATGTGGCTGAAGCCTTTAGGTTTGTTTTGGGAGAACAGTCTTTCAAGTCAATGCGTGGTAAACGTGGGGAAGACATGATATTTAGCGGGACTGATAATGTTAGGCGGGCCAATGTTGCAGAAGTAACATTAACTTTTGACAACTCCGATCGCCGATTTTCCAACATTGATTTTGATGAAGTCAGAATAGGTAGAGCAGTTCACAGGGATGGTGAGAATAATTACTTTATTAATGGCAGCAAAGCGAGACTAAAAGATATTATAGAGCTTCTCTCGGCTGTTCATATCGGCGCCTCTTCTCATCACATTATATCTCAAGGAGAGACAGACAGAATATTAAATGCTAAACCTCTTGAGCGCAGGTCTATAGTGGAAGAGGCGCTAGGGCTTAGGGTATATCAGTATAAAAGGAAAGAGAGCGAAAAGAAGCTCCTGAAAACGGAAGAGAATCTTAAAGAGGTAAAAGCTTTACGCCGAGAGTTGGCTCCTCGTATGAACTTCCTAAAGGAGCAGGTTGCTAAAATTGAACGTGCCAGAGCGATTCAGAAAGAGCTTGAAGATAAATACAGAGAGTTCTTAAGAAGAGAGTATGTATATATAAAGGAGACTCGCAAGTCTCTAGATGAAGAGGAGAGGGGTCCTGAAGAGAGACTTCGTCAGACCGATGAAGAGATAAGCAGGTTAAAAGAAGAGATCTCCAGAGAGAACTCGGCCGAGCAGAAGAACTCTGAAATAGTTGAGCTTGAAGAAGCACAACAGAAGCTTGATGAGAAGAAAGGGGAGGTGTACCGAGATATTGGAAGATTGGAAGGCGAGATAAAATTTAGAAAGAGCAGACTTCAGAATTTAGGAAAAAGTAGTAATACTGAGCCATCGGTTCCGTGGAGCTCCGTCTCGTATTTTATAGAGGATATGTATATACAGATAGACCGTGCCGGAAGAGAAAAGGAGATAGAAGAGGTTCATGGAATATTGGAAGATATGCGGGGAAAGATAAGAGGGTTCTTGAACTCTTTTATTGACGGCTCATTTGATAACAGGGAAGAGTATCAGAACTTAGAAAACGAGCTTTCTGATCTGGAAGAGGAGATAGAGAAAAGACGCGCCGAAATGGAGTCTATAAAGAAGGAAATGGATGGACTTTCTCAGAGAAGAAATGATCTAAGAAAAGAGATGGATAATGACCAGAGCGCCAGCAGAGAGGCGGAAAGGAGGATGTTTGAGTGTATGAGCGCTCAACAGGAGCTACGCGGACAACTGGAGAGGATAAGGGGAAGAAGATCCCAATTGGAACGAGTTGATGCGGACTTCAAGAGAGAACTGCAGGACGCTGCCAATATTCTCGGCTCTTTTATACTTGATTATAAAGAGTATGAAGTAAAGGACGAGGAAGGGAGAGTTATGTCTTTTGAAGAGATCCTGAGAGAATCAAGAGAAGAACAGGAAAAGAGAAGAAAAGAGATAGAGAGGTCAAAGATAAGACTTGAGGAACTTTCTGTGGGTTCGCATAAAGAGATAACGGATGAGTATGAGGAAGTTAAGGAGAGAGACGAATTCTTGGCAAAAGAGGTAGAAGATCTAGAAGGATCAATGGATTCTCTTCGTTCGGTCATAGATGACTTGGAGGAGACCATAAGAGTTAGATTTGAAGAAGGGTTGGAGGGGATAAATTCTGTTTTCCATCAATTTTTTGTAGAAATGTTCGGCGGTGGGAGTGCGTCTTTGAGAAGAATCAAGGTGAAAACCAAGGGAGATAACTCTGCCGAAGGAGAAGAGGAAGAAGAGGAATCGGAACACGTTGAAGGATTGGAGATATCGGTATCTATTCCGAGGAAGAATATAAAGGGCTTGCTTATGCTCTCCGGAGGAGAGAGGGCGCTTACTTCCATTGCCTTAATATTTGCTATGTCACAGGTAAATCCTCCGCCTTTCCTTATTTTAGATGAAACCGATGCGGCGTTGGATGAATCAAATTCACAAAAATACGGCGCCCTCATTGAAAGGCTGGCTGAACATTCTCAGCTTATCTTAATAACCCACAACAGGGAGACTATGGCGAGGGCTGAGGTGCTATATGGTATCACCATGGATTCCGCTGGTACGTCAAAAATACTTTCAGTTAGAATAGGAGATGAGGGTCAGGTAGAGAAAAATGAAAGAGGGGAGTAATAGAAAAGATAAGGACATATAGCACTTGACGCTCTTTGTATTTGTAGTTTTAGTGTGGTACTGTATTAATCGTAGAAGCACAAGGCCTGGTGGCGAAGTGGTAACGCATCGGTCTGCAAAACCGACATTCGGGGGTTCGATTCCCCCCCAGGCCTCCGGCGGAAGTGTTGATGTAAATTAATTTATAGTAAGCTTTTATTATGATCGTTAGCCTCGGCAGGACTGGAAAATTGAGGTTTTAACTGGTAATATTATCTAAATAAATTCTGCCGGGGTGATGGAATCGGTAGACATGAGAGACTTAAAATCTCTTGGGCAATTTGCCCGTGTGGGTTCAAGTCCCGCCCCCGGCACTAGTTAGTTATTTGAAAACAGAATTTAAAAGAATACCAGAAACATCCGCCCATAGCTCAGCTGGTAGAGCAGTCGCCTCTTAAGCGAACGGTCGTAGGTTCGAGTCCTACTGGGCGGACAGATGGCAGTATTAAAGGCGAATAGTGAAAGAGGTCGTTTAATTCTGGAGCCGGTGTTGCAGTTCATGGAATTTAAGTTCGGTGTATTTGTATAAAGACTGGTTACTTTTTTTAAAAATTAAGTTATTATAAGTAGTGCATTTGGGCGGGTGGTGAAATTGGTAGACACTTGAGCCTTGGAGCCGGTGTTGCAGTTCATGGAATTTAAGTTCGGTGTATTTGTATAAAGACTGGTTACTTTTTTTAAAAATTAAGTTATTATAAGTAGTGCATTTGGGCGGGTGGTGAAATTGGTAGACACGCCAGCCTTAGGAGCTGGTGCCGCAAGGCATGGAGGTTCAAGTCCTCTCCCGCCCACTAAAATAGAACTTTCGGGTTCTAAACCAACTTTGTCATGGGCAGCCTGCAGGGCTGCCTAAAAAGAAACCCCTAACGCTGGCCGCGCCGAGTGCGCAGTGGCTTTGTACTTCTTCGTACGCATTCGGGTTTGTGGTGACGCGCCTCAGGTGCAGGCATCCGCCCGCGAGCAACCTCCAAAAGTTTCCTTATCATTTCTAAAAAAGCGGAAGGAGGTGTAGGGGAAGCCGCCAAAAAGATGAAAGGAAATTTTGGGGTTGCTAATTTATACTTCTTACTCTACTCGACTACCATTTTCATCCTCAAAGTAAAACTCGTGATTCAGCCTGTACTTTTCTTTCTCTCGATTTATAAGGTCTTGCTCCTCAGGACTTTCGGACTCTAATTCGTGCTCTTCAGAATCTTCATCCATACCACCTAGTCTTTCAAATCTTAAATCTTGTCTGGCCTCGTCCATATTTTTGTATTCTCTCAAAGGTTCTTTTGTTACCTCACCGGTCGCAATATTTCTTGCACACAAAGACAATTTTACTGGTTTACTGGTTTTTCTTGGGACGGTATTTTTTCAAATGACATAAATAAATCGTTATTATAGCTTGTATTATTGTTCCGAGCTTCAAAATCTATTATTACACAGTCTAGCTATAGATTAACAAAAATTTTGCTATAATATTTTAATGGAAAAAATACCTACACCAGAAGAAAAACTCGATAGCCGCTGGTATAAGCGTTTTGAGGAAGTTGCTTTTGAAGATTATGAAAAACTTACCGGTAAAAAAGAGGTACGGGAAGCGGAAAAAGGAAAGTTTTTGAGCGACGAAGTCGAAAACCCAACCCTTGATTACCCCGAATTGGAATCATTTAATCTTGAGGAGCGAGAACAGGCCCTACTTGCTCTAAAAGAAGATGTATTGGAACTGGAACAAAACGATGCGGTAAGAAAGATATATCGTACAAAAATTAACGAATCGCTTGCCACACTACGTATGCTAAAGGCAGCACGAGAAGGTAACGATAAGATGTTTTCCCGGTACGCTGATTTTATATATGGCACTCCAGAAATCGCTGATATTGGTTATGTACTCGAACACGTCAAGGAGTTAATTCAAAAAAACTTACAATCTGAAGATCCAAACAAAGCTTTAGTTGCACAAAGATTACATGAAGTTTTTAGAGAAATATCATTACCGGCTGGGCATGGTGCCGACAAATCATTTTTGCCCGATGGTGAAGATATTCCGGGAAAGCTAGAATCGGTTGATGAAGCCGTTATTGCGTTTGAGGAAGCACTTCAGGAGATTGATGCTGTGGATTGGAAAGTGGTTGTTGATACTGAATCAGGTATCTCCAACTTTAGCGTCAGTCAAGAACATAAAGTTGTCCGTGTTCCAGCCGAAGACAAACTACTTGCCAGAAATATTAGTAAAAAGAAGTTAAAAGGACTCATTGAACACGAAATCAAAACCCATGTCGCCAGGCGCAATAATGGCGAACGTTCCCGCCTACAACTGCTTGGACTCGGTCTGGATAGGTATTTAAGAGCTGAAGAAGGGATCGCCACTTATAACGAGCAACAAGTCACAGGAGCAAAAGAATTTGCAGGCGTTCCAAGATTTTTTTCAATAGCTTTAGCAAAAGGAATAACTGGTGAAAAACTAGATTTTAGGCGTACTCATGAAATCATGTCTGACTATCGGTTACTAGCGTCACCAAAAAAAGACGTAACGTCAGAAGCAGCTGCTATAACAGCTTACAATGATTGTTTGAGGATTTTCAGAGGGACAACTTGTAAAACCCCAGGAGCAGTGTATCCAAAAGATATGTCATATTTTGGCAATCGAGCAATCTGGACTTTGGCATCAGAAAACAGTGATGTTGTGGAAACGTTCACGGTTGGAAAATACGATCCTAACAACAGTGAACATATTGCTTTATTGACTCAACTTGGAATCTTAGATCAAGACTTGGAGGATTTGAAAGAGTAAAACTTCCTTAGGATTTGCGCGAAGTGCGAATCCTAGTCATCACAAACTCGAACGAAGTCACTGAGCTCACCTGACAGCACCGCAGTAGCTTGCGCGAGCGGGCGTATGTCCGTGAGCGAGCTGTGCGGAGGTGCTGGAGAAGTGAGCATCTCCTCATTACCACACAGTTGGTCTACGTGCAGCGCCTCGGGTGCCATCAGTCTAGAGAAAGTGATGAACAAAGCCAATGCGCGCTCGGCTCGGCCAGCGTTAGGGGTTTCGTTGGAAATGAGTCCGAGCTTGGTACAATAAAGACACATAGGTCTTGAAAGTATATTATCTTTCAATAAATAAAAAGCCCTTTTTAAGTTAAGGGCTTTTTATTATTTCTTTTCTCTTTCTTTTAAATTTCCTTGGTTAGATCGTCTATTCTTTGGCGATATTTTTCGCCTTCATCTATGGAAAAAGAGATCAAGGGGATTGAAGATAGGCGAGTATTCTTTTTCATATATTCGGCGAATATGCCTTTTCCTCGGTTTAATTTTTTTAAAACGGAAGAACTTTCAGATTCGGGGTAGATCGTCACTTTGATATTCGCTTTGGATAGGTCGTCACTGACATCTACGGATGTTACCGTTATCATTGAATTACCGTACTGTTTCCCTGCCAGGTATTTGCTAGCGGCTTCATGGAGTGCGGAAGCGAACTTTTCTCTGTGGAATTTCATTAGAGTTATTCTTTTACGATAGTGAAAGCCGAGAGTATGTCTCCGTCATTTGGTTTAATGGGAGAATCAAGCATTATTCCACACTCTTGGTCTTCCTTTACAGAGCTTGCCGGGCTCTTTTGTTGTTGCATCTCTCTAACACGTCCCTGTCCGATCTCTTCGTTGTTCCTTAATATTTTTACACGGTCTCCTTTTGATACTGTACCGGTTTTAACCATTCCTCCCAAGACGTATCCTTTCTTGCTCGAGCTGAAAAATTTCATAATTTTGAGGGTTCCGTGCTCTTTTTCTGTTTCCTTGAGCTCTCTTGTTCTTTGTAGATAATCTTCTAGCCAGTCGGTTAGTTCGTATATTACAGAGAAAAATCTTGCTTCAATATTTAGGTTTTCGCTGACGCGTTTGGCGGCGGGGTTAATTGATGTATTAAAGCCCAGTAGCAGAGTTTCCGGATCAATACTGGCATTTTGAACGTCTTTTTCCGTAACTGATCCAGCTTCAGCTGTAATAAAGTAGAAGCACACGTCGGGATTTTTTTGCGTTACTTTATGTATTTCTTGTTTTATGGCCTCAACAGAACCGATGGCGTCCGTTTTTAGTATTATAGGGATGTTCCTTATTTCGGAATCCGGTATTTCTACTTCTCCTGTTTCCTCTTGTTTTTCGCTCAAAAAAGAAAGAGATGATTCTTTGACCTTTTTCTCGGCTTCCTTTTTTGTTTTGACCGTGTAAAAATCACTTCCTACTTTCGGTTGCTCATTCCATCCGGCGACATATACCGGACTGGAGAAGCTTCTCTCTTCCACGGTGCTTCCGTCGCAGACCTGTATCTGTCGTACCGGTGAAAAAGTATTACCTGATACGACAAATTCCCCTGTACGTAAAGTACCGTCTTTTATGATAAGCATAGCTCCTATACCTGTTTGAGGGTTGACCGTTGACTCTAGAACAAAACCCTTTGTTTCGTTCTCGGGGTTACCTTTAAGCTCTTCCATTTCAGTTATAAGTAGTATCATATCTAAAAGCTCTGGCACTCCTTCGCCGCTTTTGGCGGAAATCTCCACGGCCGGTACCTCTCCTTGCCATTCTTCCAGGTAAACTTGGTTTTCCGCTAATGACTGTTTGGTTTTATCTATGTTAGCTTTGGGGGTATCTATTTTGTTTATAGCGACAACGAAAGGGGTTTCTGTGGCTTGCAGGTTATCAATAACTTCTTTGGTTTGAGGCATCACTCCGTCTTCGGCGGAAACTACCAGTACCACTACATCCGCCGTAGCCGTCCCTCTCTCTCTTAGGGCGGTGAAAGCTTCGTGCCCCGGTGTATCCAGGAAAGTTATACAGGTCTCTTCTCCCGTCTCTTTGTTTGTGTGAGTTATCTCATAACTTGATAGGCATTGGGTTATGCCACCGGCCTCTTTATCCGTGGTGTTGGTTTTTCTGATATGGTCAAGCAGGGTTGATTTGCCGTGGTCAACATGTCCCAATACGGCAACTATCGGAGGACGAGAGGTTTCTTTTTTTGAGGTTTCCTTTTTCATATATTCTATTGAAATTTTCGGTTACTCGGTTTTAATTAAAAAGCGAGCGTTTTCGCTTTTGCATTTACTTCCTTCGCAAAGGAAGGTAAACCGAGCACAAGAGTTTATTCACCTTTTATCCTCTCTCTTGCTTTATCCAGTGACTGCTTTTCCTCTTCGGATAGGGTATGCTCGGAGGAGAATCCATTAACGGGCTTACCGTAAACACTGACTCTCTCACGTGAATACAGTGTTGAAATTACCACACCATCACCATCTTCGTCAACGAAGGACGTGGAGAAACTCTGATTTCCGCCACCGCCATTTCCCCTGAAAGGGTTGAATCGCACGGTTTCCACCCCGCGGACACTTTTTTTTACACGCTTTTCAAGCGAGCTTAATCTTTTGCTAAGTTCTTCCTCTTTCCTCTCTTTTTCTTTGATCTTTTTGGCGGTAGTTTTTAGGGAATCCTCTATCGTTTTAGCCGACCCACCGCCTAACATTCCACTTATCCTCTGTTTTATTCTGCTGATCTTCAGGTAAAGAGTTATATTGAATATGAGGCTTAAAATTGCCAGTATTCCAATAGTTAAGATGATATATTCCGTCGGTAAGTTCTCTAATGACCCCATATTTGTTCAGTTCTCTTGAGAATTAAGTATTAACAACGTATGATTATATACGAAAGTATATTAAAGAGCAAAATGTTTTCCACTTTATTAAAAGGGCAAAGAAAGCGAATATTTATGGATTATGCTTCCACTACTCCTGTGGATGAGAGAGTCTCTAAGGCGATGAGAGATATTGAACCCTTTTTTGCTAACCCATCGGCCGTTTACAAAGAAGGTGTGGAGGCACGGCGTCTTCTGAATGACTCCCGAGAGAAGATCGCCACTATTTTAGAGTGTAAACCTAGAGAGGTTACTTTTACAGGAAGTGGGACAGAGTCTTGTAATCTGGCTATTCGCGGAAGGATAGATGATCCGGCAAATAGTCATATTGTAACGACTGCTATTGAACACCCCGCTGTTTTGGAGAGTTGCAAGGCACTGGAGAGAATGGGTGCTTCCGTTACTTACGTCGGAGTTGACGAGAGGGGCAAAGTGGACAGTCAAGAGGTTCTTAATGCTATTCGTCCGGAAACAAAAATGGTTTCCGTTATGTACGTTAATAATGAAATAGGGACTGTACAGCCCATAAGGGATATAGGTAATGGTATAGAGAAGATAGAGCGAGAGAGGGGTTATCCCATATATTTTCATTCCGATGCCAGTCAGGCACCATGTTATTTGCCGATAAGGCCTGAAGGGCTTAAGGTAGACGCTCTAACCTTAGACGGTTCAAAGATATACGGTCCCAAGGGAGTAGGAATTCTGTTCTCTCGTGCAGGATTTGAACTGAAACCTGTTATTTATGGAGGAGGGCAGGAGTTCGGTGTAAGGTCGGGAACGGAGAGCAATGTTTCAGCTTGCGCCATGGCTGAGGCTCTGAAGATAGCT
Organism: Patescibacteria group bacterium; assembly: GCA_051747785.1. GTDB lineage: Bacteria > Patescibacteriota > Minisyncoccia > Phycocordibacterales > CSBR16-193 > SKVL01. The sequence goes on from JBNJGN010000008.1 coordinate 17,064, forward strand.
ACGGAGAGTATGCCCTCAGAGAGGGAAAGGGTTGGGGATCTTAAAGACAGGTTAATAGAGGATATTACCACGAGTATTCCTCACTCTTCTGTTAACGGAGATCCAAAAGAAGGCGTTGCTCATATTGTTAATATATGTGTTCCGGATTCGGAGAGCGAGTTTTTGGTTTTGAGAATGGACGCTCTGGGAGTTGCCTGTTCTTCCTCCAGTGCTTGTAGTGCCAAGAATAAAGGCGGTTACTCTCATGTTCTGGAAGCTTTGGGAAAAAGGGAGTGCAATTCCTCTTCTGTTAGATTCTCTTTAGGCAGGTATAGCGTTGAGTCTGATATATCCGGAGTTTCTCAAGCACTTAAAAAAGCCCTTGATCTCTAGGGCTGTGTTTGCACCTCTCCTCTTTTTCTTTTAATATTAAGGTATAAGTTTTGTTCATGGAAGATTTAAACCAAAGACAGCTTGTCCTACTTGTTATATTGGTAAGTTTTGTTACCTCTATAGCTACCGGTATTATTACCGCCTCTCTGATGGACCATGCACCTCCCGCTGTAACTCGCGGTGTAGATAGAGTGGTTGAGAGAACAGTGGAGTATGTTTCTCCGACGGAGGTGGAGAAAACTGAGGTTACGGAAGTAAAAGAGATCGTTGAAGAGAGGGTTATAGATAGAGGTGATGACATTATAATTGATGTTAATGAACAGATCGCACCGCAGAGCTTTTTGGTGTTGGATGGCCGGGGTGGATTTGTAAGTAGAGGAATGTTTCTTAAGGATAAAAGTATAGCCGTTTTGCCCTTCTCTGCGAGTGAAGGAGAAGAGCTAATTTTGGATACTCAGAATGAAGAGGAGCAAAAAGTAAAAGAAGAACAGACCGAAGAAGACGAAGAAGACGCCGAAGATGTGGAGAAAGTTGAAGATGGAAGTATTACAGCGGAAGTGGTCTTTTCTTCGGACCTGGGTTTTTCTGTTGCTAGTACTACTAAAAATGAGTTTCCTTCTTCCTTTGATAAATCTAATATGACACCTCACAGAGGTGCCACTGTTATCCATATAGGAGGAGGCAGTAGAGATGAGCTTTATGTCGGAAGAGTTGCCTGGTTTGAAAAAGATGAAGAAGATGATAATATTTTAGCCTTGGGTGTTGACGGTATAGATAAACTCCAACCTGGAGCAATCCTGGCCAATCTAAGCGGAGAGATTTGGGGATTTCAGACGGGTGGTGTTGCCGGAGAGTATACCCCCTTATCTGTTATAGAAGCTACAGTATCTGAATACTTGGAAGACTCGGAGGGAGAAGCCGGAGAGGAGTAGTTTTGACTTAATTAGATATGTATAGTATTATTTTATACCAACTTATTACATATGCCACCATTCAATCAATTTACAACAAAAGCAAAAGAGGCCATTAGGAAGGCGCATGAGATGGCTATTGAGCGAGGACAGAACCACGTTAATCCGATGCATCTTTTGGCTGCTTTGGTCTCTCAAGAAGAAAGCGTTATAATCTCTGTTTTGGACAGACTGGAGGTAGACCATTTGGCTCTGATAGATACGATCATGGAAGTACTTGAATCTCCCAATGCGGGAACCACTCTGTCTTCTTCTTATCAGATATACTTAACTCCTGAGCTTGCTCAAGCCATAGATCAATCATCCAAGATAGCCAATGATATGGGGGATGAGTATGTCTCAACCGAACATCTTTTTATGGCAGTGGTTGATAGTTCTACCACCACAAGAGAAGTAATGTCACGCTTTAGAGTAGATAAAGATTCCATTATGAAAGTTTTGGAGAAGGTTCGTGAGGCCGGTGAGATGGAGGCGCAGGAGCCTAAACAGTACCGTTCTTTGGCAAAGTATACTCGTAACTTAACGAAACTGGCTTCAGAGTACAAACTTGACCCTGTGATCGGGAGGGATGATGAGATATCCAGAGTGGTTCAGATACTCTCAAGAAGAACAAAGAATAACCCTATTTTGATAGGTGAAGCCGGCGTTGGAAAGACCGCTGTAGCTGAAGGTTTGGCCGCCAAAATAGCTGCCGGTAATGCCCCTGAATCACTTAAGGATAAAGAGATAGTTTCTCTTGATATGGGAACACTGATTGCCGGTACTAAGTATAGGGGTGAATTTGAAGAGCGTCTGAAGAATATAATCAAGGAGATAGAAAAATCGGAAGGAAAGACGGTGCTTTTCATTGACGAGATACATACACTTGTCGGGGCCGGAGCGGCTGAAGGTTCGGTTGATGCTTCCAATATGCTTAAACCGGCCCTTGCCAGAGGAGATCTTCGCGCCATAGGGGCGACCACTTTCAAAGAGTATCAAAAACATATTGAAAAAGATCCCGCGCTAAGCAGACGCTTCCAGCCGGTTCATGTGCAAGAGCCGTGCATTGACGATGCTGTAAACATTCTGAGGGGGCTTAAGGAGAAGTACGAGCTATACCACGGTGTTCGTATAACCGATGATGCTATAGTGGCTGCCGTTTCTCTCTCTAGCCGTTATATCACGGATAGGTTTTTGCCGGATAAGGCTGTAGACCTTATAGATGAGTCGGCTTCTTTTCTTAAGATCTCCTTGGAAAATATGCCCCCAATACTGGAAGAGACCTATTCTAAAATAAGGAAGCTTGAGGTGGAAAGAGAGGCTCTGAATATAGAGATGGATGAAGGTAAAAAGAAAGGCAGAGATGATAAAAATCAAAAGCGTATAAAGGAAATAGATAAAGAGATCGCAGACTTGAAAGAAAAGATATATGACATAGATCTCCGTTGGAAGAATGAAAAAGAGACTGTCTCCAGAATAAAAGAAATAAAACAAGAGCTAGAAAAGCTGCGACTTGATGCTGAGTCAGCTGAAGCACAGCTAGATCTTTCTCAGGCTGCTGAAATAAGATATGGCAGTATACCTGAACTGGAGAAAGAGCTGAAAGAAAAGACCAAAAAATTAAAGAAATTACAGAGATCAAGGCGTATTCTTAAAGAGGAAATAACAGAGTCTGATATTGCTGATGTGGTTTCCCGTTGGACGGGAATTCCGGTTTCAAGAATGCTTGAAGAGGAAGCTGAAAAATTGGGCAGAATGGAAGAGGAGCTTAAGAAGCGTGTGATCGGACAGGAAGAAGCTGTGACTAAAATAGCTGATACTGTTAAGCGATCTCGTGCCGGTGTTTCTGATCCGAATCGTCCGATAGGATCTTTTATCTTTTTGGGTCCGACCGGAGTCGGTAAAACCGAGCTTACTAAGGCACTTGCTGAGTTTCTCTTTGATGATGAAAAGGCTCTGATAAGAATGGATATGTCTGAGTACATGGAAAAACACTCAGTTTCCAAGCTCATAGGTTCACCTCCGGGCTATGTAGGTCATGATGAAGGAGGAGGATTTACGGAGACGGTCCGACACCGACCTTATTCGGTCATTCTGCTTGATGAGATAGAAAAAGCTCACCCGGAGGTCTTTAATATACTGTTGCAAGTGCTTGATAATGGTCAACTTAAAGATGCTAAGGGAAGGGTGGTCAATTTCACTAACTCTATTATAGTTATGACCTCTAACGTGGGAGCTCAGCATATTGATGCTATGCAAAAGCTTGGTTTCACTGAAGGAATTGAAGATGACTATAATTCAGTTAAAGGTAAGGTTATGGAAAGCTTGAAGGATTTCTTCCGTCCCGAATTCTTGAACCGTCTTGATGACATTGTTCTCTTTGATACGTTGAGCAAGAAGGCGGTCAGAGACATAGTTAATATACAGATAGGAGAGGTTAAAGAGAGGCTAAAGCAGAAAGATATAGAGCTCAATATTTCATCCGGGGTAATAGACCATCTTGCCAAGGAGGGATATAATCCGCAGTACGGAGCCAGACCTATAAAACGCCTCATACAGATCAAGATAATGACACCAATAGCTTCTATGATGATCTCCAAGAGAATAATGAAAGGTGGCTGTGTGTCAGTTAAGATGAAGAAAAATGGTGAGCTTGGCTTTGATGTCAAAAAAGGAAGAAAGGGAAGCTTAATGAGAGACCGTCCGGTTAAGTTTGATGATTCCAAAGTGGAACTTATCTCTTAACAGATCGGATATAAGTATGTTATATTTTCATAGTGAAAGTATAACAATGCGTCGGTGGCAGAGCGGTCAATTGCAGCGGACTGTAAATCCGCCGTCCTCAGGACTACGTAGGTTCGAATCCTACCCGGCGCACCAATAAAAACACCCGTAAGGGTGTTTTTTTGATGCTCTGTTCTTGAAATAGCGCGAACCCTTTCTTGCCTACGGTGGCGGTGAAAGGGTTCGCACAGAGCACTAAGAATAACGCTCCAGAGGGTCTGTTCGCTCCGGAGAAAGAGATCCAATTTTTCTTCATTAAAGTTTCGGGTTTTATTTACCTTTTTTCGTTTTATCTGTATTATGCCAAAAGAGTGTTCTGTACCTTGAGTTATTCAAAGGCTTAAAAGAAGGGGGCGTTATGAAAATCTCTCTATTTCTGTCAATCGTTGTATCTGTTCTTCTGACAATCGTTATTATCACTTTAATTTTTAATAAGGGTTATCAGATCATAGGAAATATATGATCTATTTGCTGTAACTACTTTTTAAAAGGAGGTTAACGTGATGGCGCACGTGCTCTTCTGTCCGATTTGTGAAAAAGATATGTTGCACACCTCTTCTTTAAGGTGTTTAGAATGTGTTGCTCGTCAAGAGAGAAAAGATGAAGAGCTGTTCAAGGAACTCAGTATTGATGAAAAGATACTATTTCTATATAGAAGAGTTAAGGAACTTGAGCGTCGGCAATCGCAATAGTTTTATGGCCAGAACGAAAAGAGCAACCTTTGAATATGAACAAGCTGTATTCTTACAAAGACGCCGATTGTATCGGCGTCTTTTTGTTAGAGGAATTGGTTAACTTATATTCTTATAATAATTGAGCTTTACACTTAAAAAGTAAAGCGTCTTTCTCTTGAGGTGTCTAAATGGTCTAATTTCCTTTGGCTATTTTATCTGGTGAGCCTAAAACTTTTAATGTTAAACTTTTCTTTATGAAAGATGAAATTAAAAAGGGTCTTCGTACTTGGATAGATATTGATACGGAGGCTATAAGACATAATTTCTCTCTTTTTAGGGGGAGTATAAGTGATGATGTTGAACTCTGTTCGGTTGTTAAGTCAAATGCTTACGGTCACTGTCTTTTTGATTTTTCAAAACAGATGGAGGATAACGGAGTTGATAGGTTGGCCGTTGACAGCTTTCCGGAGGGGCTTCGCTTAAGAAAAGAGGGTATAAAAAAACCAATAGTAATATTGGGCTACACTCTGCCTTTTAATTTTAATAAGGCGGCGGATAGCGGTATCTCTATTACGATAGCCGGAAAAGAAAACCTTAAGGCCCTGTTTGATTATAAAGGAGAGAAAGAGATAAAGATCCATCTGAAGTTTGATACCGGTATGAATCGCCAGGGCTTTAAAGTGGAGGAGACTCCTTCTGTTATAAAGTTACTAAAAGAGGTGACCGGCAAGAGGAGGGTTAAAGTAGAAGGTCTCTATACTCATTTTGCCGATGCCAAAGAACCTTCTCATGTTTCTAGCACCAAAAAACAGATAGAGGCCTTTGAAAGGGTAAGGGTAATGTTCCAAAAGGCGGGTTTTAACCCGATAGTACATGCTTCGGCTACTGCCGGAATGCTTAATTTCAAGGAAGGGCGTTACGATATGATCAGAATTGGAGCTGGAATGTACGGTATCTGGCCTTCAGGTGCTACAAAACATCAACATTTTATATCACTACCCATTTTACCCGTCCTTTCTTGGAGAACTCGTGTGGCGGATGTTAAAAGGGCAAAATCCGGCTCTGCTTTTGGATACGCTTTCACTGAAACTGTATCCAGAGATACCGACTTTGCGGTTTTGCCTATAGGTTACTGGCACGGTTTTAGACGGTCGCTGTCTTCTGTGGGTCATGTTCTTATTAAAGGGAAACGAGCTAAGGTTTTAGGATTGGTTTCAATGGATATTACTGTTGTTGATGTAACTGATATAAAAGATGTTAGAGAAGGAGATACTGTGACTCTGATCGGAAGAGACGGGGAAGATGAGATATCTGTTGAAGAAATGGCCAAATGGGCCGGGATTACTAATTATGAGATGATAACCGGAATAAATCCTCTTATAAAAAGAATATACTAAACTTGGAATCGTAAGTATCCAGACAAAGTCTTTCTTTGTCTACTGAATTTTTAAAATTCAGTAGAGGCAATAAAAAACAGAAAAAGTGTAAATGCAGTATGGGTAGCAGTGCTTATCCTAAGTCTGCGCAGGGTAGGTAATAGGTGGTATTGATTCTTTTAGGAACATGTTTTATTATGCAAACGGTGGTTATCGTTACCAGCTTAAGTTCTTTATTTAAAAAACCAAATAAGCAGAGGGAGAGACCATGGGTACACTTGCTGTCATTGTGAACAAAGAGAATGCGGACGAGGTAGAAGAGATTTTAATTGTTTCTAAATGTGATTATCAAAAGGTAGAGTCAGACTTTTTCAGTGAGACCCTTTTCCTGGTTAAGGATGAAATAAAGAGATGCATAAACTTGATAGAGGAATGTTTACTTAACGGGGCTAAAAGCGTAAAGTACCACAAGAGTAATGATAAAAAATGTGGGATTGATGTTTTTTTAAGTTAATTTGGTTATAGCGGCTTAGTTTAAACAGCTAAGCCGTTAAGTTATTAGTATTGCGGATATTGATCGGACGGCTTGATTTTTTCAGTGTTTTACTATAAAGTAACTGCTGTTCTAACAGTTCAGACTCTTATTAAATTATGTCTCAAGATAGATTAATAAAATTAGCTTGCCAGGATTGTAAAAGGGTAAATTACTGGACCGGCAAGAATAAAAAGAAAGTTGAACGAAAAATAGAGCTTAAAAAGTTCTGTAAATGGTGCAAAGGCCACCGCGTTCACAAAGAAGCAAAGAAGTAATATCTTTTATTCTTTAAAATAAAGCTCTTATCAAGAGCTTTATTTTTTGCTATTATAATATTGCCAATTAGGCCCGTCGGTTAATCGGCTAAACCACAGGTCTCCAAAACCTGGACTGCGGGTTCGAATCCCGCCGGGCCTGCAGCGAATATAATGAGCGAAGCGGCGACAGTACTTGAGCGCGTCGGGGGCCGCCCCGCTAAGCGGGGCGTGGAGCCTGCCTGATGGCAGATAAGGGGGGGGCAGCGAAGCGCTGAGAAACGTCGGTTCTCAGAAGGTGGCGACTGAAGGGATCGAGTGGTGAAACTCCTGTCGCCCCTGCCGCGCACCAGTCGGTGCACGGCTTCGCCCCGAAGTCGTGCGACGGCTGGTAAGCGAGAGATGTACCGACCGGTACGTATCTTGTCTTATTTATCCATGAAGTTCTACTATGTTTATGTCTTGCATAACAAGTCAAAAGATTTTCTCTATGTCGAATATTCAGAAAGCCTGTGCCCCTGAATAAAAGAGCATAATGATGGTAAAGCAAAATCTACCAAATATTTTCGACCGCTTACGCGTATCCACTATGCAGCATATAAAAACAGCAAAGACGCAAAGCGCAGAGAAAGATATTTCAAGGGCGCGAAAGGAAGAACTACTTTGAGATATATGTCAAAGGACATTTAAATGAGAACTGATCGCTCACTGAAGCGGTTTTACTGTATGAGATAGCAGGACGATAGAACCTCTGGTATACTTCTTGTATATGGCAGACCGACAGGTAAAAGTAGCAGTGAATGCTTTTGTCGTTCGCGACGACAAACTTCTTCTCGGGAAGCGCAAGAACATAGCAGGTAATGGAACCTGGGGGGGGTTACCTGGTGGGCACGTTGAGTATATGGAATCACTTGAAGTAGCAACTAAAATGAACTTGAGGAGGAAACAGGGTTGAAGGTACGAGAGTTGGTTTTTCATAATTTTGTAAACGACCCGAGGCAGGAGGACTCAAGTCACTACCTCCACGTTAATTTCATTGCTCAAGGCATTGAAGGCGAGCCTAAAGTATGTGAACCCGACAAATGTTCTGAGTGGCAATGGTTTAACGTAAACAGCTTGCCCGAAAATATTTTTATAGGGCATCAACGATGTATTCCAGCTTATATCAATGACGTTATATTTAATGACTACTCGTGAGCGCGGCGGTTCTAACGTCGTCCACTAATCCCTGCAAAAATAGCTTTGCTTGTTTTCCAGTATGGACAGAGCTCCGATCAATCGGTTGGAGTGCAGTGTAGTTTTGAAAGGTTTTTTGGATATTTTTTAGAACTGGCGGAGCAAAATATCAAAAATCCGGACATAGAGCTTTTTGTGGTTCTGTTTTTTGGGTCTTTTATAAAATTATTTGCAGTTGAAAATAGAAGGATATAACTTCTTTTTATTCCTAATTTGGGTTAGAATAATAACTGTTAAAGGTTAATGCTATTACTATTGTGAGTGAGGAAAAAGAAAAAGCGCAAGAGCAGTTAAGGAGACCTCTTTGGAAAGAGTGGTGGTTTTGGTTAATTGTTATCTTTTTGTTATTTGTAGCAAGTTTCATATTTCAAAAGGGGGCTGTTAGTGAGCCTGTGGCTGAAGAAGGGGAATTAGCGGAAGATAAAACATTCTCGGTTGGAGATGTTATTGATCATAAAGGTCGGATTCTCATAGTTAATTCCGTAAAAAGAGGTTGGGATGATCATGATAGATTTGATGGCCCTGCAGATGGTTATCTTTATGTATTAATCGGTATTACTATTCAGAATGAAAGTGAAGAAGAGTTAAGATTCGATCCTTACCATTTTGAGATAAAAGATGGTGCCGGAGTAATTCAAGGTGTTACAGGGGGTGCAAGCATTGATACACTTACTAGCGGTGATTTAGCGACGGGAGGAGAGATATCCGGACAGCTGTTATTTGAGTTAAAAGAAGAAAATATTGAAGATCTTACATTATTTTATGAACCCTTCTTTTTGGCTGAGGGTGAGAGAATTAAAGTGGAGTTATAAAAAGTATAATAAATATTTAAGACCTTTATTTAGTTTTTGTAAGAGGATTTATTACATTTAGTATCTCGTGGTCAGTAATTACCGCTTGGCTTGCCTAAAATATCTAGAGAGATCAAGATGCCGTATTTTTGTAAGACTTTGCCGGAAAAGAGTCTGTTACTTTATTTTGGGCTAAAGAAACTTTTCGGGGCCTAAATATGCTAATATACCGCTAAGTTTGAAGGTATTTTTAATATTATCTATTATGGACATTAAAAAAACGAAG
>JBNJGN010000009.1:0-22778 GCA_051747785.1 Patescibacteria group bacterium
ACGTTTTACTATCGGCAAAAGCTCTTGTTTTGAGGCGTTTTTGATGATCTGAGTATATACACTACCGTCATCGCGTTTCTTTATTCCAAAGACCGGTATTTTGTTCTCGGCACCTCGTCCACGTTTTCTTCTTTCTTTGGCGTGTATCTTCTTTTTGATACCACCGAAATACGACTCATCTAGTTCAAACTCTCCGGATGACTGTTGAGTTTGTTCCTCTTGGAATTCAGCGATCCACACTCTAAATTGATTGTACCAACGATTTACTGTTTTTCGTTGTACGCCGGTTAATCTGGCCGTTTGTGTAGCAGTGAGATCCTCAGAAAAGTAGCGAGAGATTTACTTGAGCTTGCGATTGCTTAATCGTGTATATTTTAAAGGCATTTTTTAGAGTATACCTTAATTTTGGTACTCTAGTGCCTTATGAAATATGTCGGAAAAAAGTTGGGAGTATTTTTACGATAATAAATACTTAAAAGAGTGATGGCGCATGGAGGACGGAATAGTTATGATTTAAATTACGGGTTAAAATGCTAAAAATAAGGTGGGATGTGTAAATGATTTTGACCCGAAAGCGGGTGTATTATAAAATTCAAAAAGGCCGTAATGGAAAACAAGGGAAGTAAATATCTTAGATCAGATGAGCAAGATCAATCTTAAAAAGGCGTTGTTAGTTTTTATAACCCTCCTTATTTTATCGGGAGGGGCTTTTTTCTTTACCAATTATTTTTTTGGATATGAAGAGGTCTCTTTAACTGATCTTTCTAATAAAATAAACCAAGAAGAAGTGGAGGAGATCGAGATCATGGGAGAATCGGTAACTGTTACTCTAAAAGACGGTGAAAAGATCAAGTCGAATAAAGAACCCGAGGGAACTTTTTCAGAAACCATAATTAACTATGGGGCGAATAAAGAAAGTCTGGCAAATGTTGATGTTACTCAAAAAGATGAAGTGGATTATAATAGTTGGATAGTTTTCTCAACCATAGCCGTACTTTTATTATTATCCGGGTTTTTTATTTTCCGAAGGCTTGGTTTACCGGTGTATATTTGGAAAGTTAAAGATAAGATACTTGGAAGAACGGAAGAAAAAAACAAAAATGGGAGTAAGAAAAATTATTTAAAACTTCTCAACAGAGAAGAGAGCAAAACTTTGGAGTTCAAGTCTTCTCTGCGGTGGGATTATCGCCAAGATAAAGTTAATAAAGATCTTGAAAAAGTTATTGCTAAAACAGTGGCGGCATTCTTGAATACCGAAGGAGGAATTTTATTTATTGGAGTGGATGATAACGGTGAAGCGCTCGGGCTTGAAAAAGACCTCGGTTCTTTTAATGGAAGCAGAGACGGATTTCTTAAAAAATTATCCGAAATAATTAATAAATATCTGGGGCCTGATAACCATGCTCTTATAACTCCAAGGTTTTTAGAGAAAGATCAAAAGGATATCTGTGTATTGAGGGTAGATAGATCCAATAGACCGGTATATCTTAAAAATGGACAGGAAAATAAATTTTATATCAGAACGCAAAACTCAAGTATGGAGATAACCGGTGCTGAGGCGGATCAGTATAAAGAAAAACGTTTTAGATAGCACTGAGACCTCCGATTGATTTTTGTACGGATATTGTATCTTAAAAGAAGAAGGTGACTTTATTGATCTCCTTTTTTGCTCTAATAATTTGACACGGGACATCTCTTCGTTTATTATCTAACGGTCGTTAGGTAGGTTTATGATTTTAAGTACCAAAGAAAAGATAATTGAGGAGTCAAAAGAGCTTTTTGGGAAGAAGGGCTTTAGGGGTACTTCTATGTCTGATATTGCCGAAGCTGTTGGAATTAAGAAACCTTCTTTATACCACTTCTTTTCCAATAAAGAGGAAATATATTTCACTGTTTTAATTAGTGTAATGGAAGATGTTGCCGATATTTTCAATGATGCCAAGAATTCAAAAACTTCCATAGAAGTCAAAGAAGTAATAAAGAAGGTTCTTAAGAAGGGCTTGCAAATTGGTACGGAGCTGGTTGCTATTAAAAACAATATTAAGATATCAGATCCCAAACTTGAAAAGGAGGTGATCAGTGCTTACCGTAAAATGCATAAAGAGATAAAGGAATACTTGGAATTAAAAGAGGTTAAAGATCCGGACTTTGTTTCACAGCTTTTATTAGATAGCCAACAGATGTATATGTTGAGAAGGTCATGTGAATTATCGCGATCTTCGGTTGAGAAGTACTCTTCTCAGTTGGCTGATTTGATCATGTCTTATAGATAGTCCTTTGGCGTGTTTTATTGTTTTATTTAAGTTTAAGAGTAGATATTATTATGGATAATAAAAATTTCAATTTAAAAGCGGGGGGTTTGGCTATACTTCTTATAATGCTGATATTTTTCGGTTTCTGGGCTTTTTCTTCAACAACTAATAACGGAGAAACGTCTCAAGAAGAGAATAGAAAAACTTCTGTTTCTTTGATAAAAGTTTCTGATCTCGGTTTGAACGGCTCCAAGTTATCTGTTAACGGAAAGGTGGAATCGGAAGATCAGGCGATTCTCTCTTCCGAAGTGGGTGGGAGAGTGAGAGGTGTCCCTGTTTCAATAGGTCAGAGCGTTTCAGCGGGTCAGATATTAGTATCATTTGACACTGAAGATGCGGCGCTTAATTTAGCTGAAGCCGAAGCGGGTTTGGCATCACAAGAGGCGCGTTTAGCTGATATGCGTTCCGGAAGCCTGGAGGGAGAGATCAGAGTCCTAGAAAGTGCGGTGGAGACAGCTGAGGCGGATCTGGAGAAGGTAAAGAAAGACACCAAAGAGGCGATAGAGAACGCGAAACGTAATCTTTTAAATAATGATCTTCGTGCATATTTGGCCGATGAGGATATCTATATAGGAGAAGATGACAATATAGAACCACCTGGTTTAAGTGGTACTTACGAAGGAGAAGAAGGTGAGTATGAAATAACTCTTTACAGATCTCAAACTCAGTCGGGGTATTCTTTCAGGTATGAAGGACCGGAAGGGGCTGGTACGGGAGTGGTTAATACCAAAGTCCCTCAGCCCTTGGGTAAAGGTGGCTTGTATATTACCTTTCCGGATAACTTTGCCAACAGGTATAACGTTGAGTGGGTAGTACCTATTCCCAATGAACGCGGAGCCGGTTATCTCTCAGTCAAGGAGGCTTACAGGAGCGCTAAAGATGATCGAGAGCCGGCTATTAAAAAAGCCCAAGAGAATCTAAAACAGAGAAAAGAAGAACTTGAAATGGCTCGTTTAGGGAGTCGTAAAGAACAGATCGCAGCTCAAGAGGCCCAGGTTCGCCAGGCCGAGGCAAGAGTTGAAGCCGCACGTTCACAATTGAATAAGCGAGAACTGAGGGCTCCCTTTTCCGGTACGGTGTCAAAGGTTTCTGTTCGTTCAGGTGAGAATGTGGGCGCCGGTCAGGAAATGGTGTCTTTGATCAATAAGAACTTTTTAAACATCAATGTTCAAGTCAGCCCGAATGAAGCTCGTCTAATATCAGTTGGTGATCTTGTTTTGGTGAGCGACAGATATAAAGGTTTGGTTACCGCTATGTCCGGAGCACTTGATCCGGCAACGGGGCAGGTTGAGGTGAAGATAACGGTGGACGATGAGGAAAACGATCTAATTGTTGGAGAAAATGTTGAGTCTGATATTTTGACTGGATCTAAAGAGAACTCTATCTTGGTACCCCTCTCTGCCGTTGATGTTAGTAGTGCCGGTAACGCCGTCTTTACTATAGAAGAAGGAAAGGTTAAAAGAGTCTCTGTTTCCTTGGGTTCTGTTGAAGGAGACAGGATCAACATTACAGAAGGCCTTGAGGGTCTGGAATTTATAATAGAGGACACTTCTTCCGTAAGGAGTGGACAGTCGGTAGAGATAAGAGAGAAGTAGAAAAATGAAATATAAAAGATCATTTGTAAATTTCTTTATTGAGAACTTCAGGATCACCTATCTTTTAATGGTGGCTTTGGTGATATTTGGCATTTTGGCTGTTATCCAGATGCCTAAAGAATCGGCTCCGGAGGTTGATATTCCGGTAGTTGTAATAACGACACCTTTTCCCGGGGCCGGAGCGGAGAATGTCGAAGATCTTATTACGACACCCATAGAGAATCAGGTTTCGGGGATCACGGAGATAGAAAATATTGATTCAAGTTCTCAGCAGGGTCTTTCTACGGTTATTATTCAATTTGATGTAAGCGCAGATAGTTCCGAAATGACAGCTGAGGTTCGTGATCGTGTTGATCGGGCGAGTTCCGATTTTCCGGCAGAGGCGGGTGAGTCAAGTATACGGAAAATAAGTTTTTCCGATGTGCCCATTATGAGAATGGCTTTAGCCGGGCCATTAGAACCTGCCGAATTAAAGGTTTACGCAGATCAGCTAAAGGAGGAACTGGAATCTGTTAGAGATGTTTCTCAGGTTTCGATCTTGGGCTCTCCCGAGAGAGAGATCAGAATAAGACTTGATGAGAGAAGATCAAGAGATCTATCTATTACACCTGATATGGTTATCGGAGCCCTTTCAAGAGGGAACACTGATCTTCCCATAGGATCAATAGAAACAGGAGAAAGTGTTTATACTCTTCGTCTTGATAGTAAGCTTCTTTCCGCAGAGGATATCCGTCGCGTACCTGTTTTAGAGAAAAGTGGTGCATTGATAACTGTTAGTGATGTTGCTGAAGTTGAAGACGGTTTTGCTCCTTTGGGTAACATTAGCCGTTTTAGCATTGAAGGGAGTCAACCTAAGGCAACTGTATCTTTGCAGGTATTCAAAGAGAGTGGACAGGGGGATATTTTGACAATAGCCGACTCTATTAAAGAGAAGATAGACGCCCTTCAAAGAGAAAACTTTCCGGAGGATGTTGAGGTGGAGATAATTCAGAGTGATGCCGAGGTTATTCGCTCCGATTTAAATACACTTGTTTCCAGTGGCTTTCTGACCATTATTATCATTGTTCTGACCCTGACTCTTTTTATCGGCTGGAGAGAGGCTCTGCAGGCCAGTTTGGTCGTGCCTTTTTCTTTTTTAGCGGCGTTTGTATTTATTGAGGCTTTTGGTTTGACCATTAATTTTCTGACCCTTTTCTCTTTAATACTCTCTTTAGGTATTTTGGTGGATGCTTCCATAGTGGTAACCGAGAGTATTTTCAACAAACGTTCCGCCGGTCTTTCCGGATGCGATGCGGCGCAAGAGACCATAGATGATTTTCAAGCCCCTCTGATAGCCGGTACCATGACCACCGTTTTTGTGTTTGCTCCCATGCTTATAATGGGAGGGATAATGGGAGAGTTCATTAAAAGTATCCCCATTACTGTTTCTGCGGTATTACTTTCCGCTCTTTTTGTCGCTTTGGTTTTTATAACGACCATTGCTACCAGGTTTTTAGTGAAACCCCCCGTTAAGACGGACGTTGGTCTTTTCGGTGTAGGAAGAGCGATGGAGTGTCTTTCGGTTTGGTACAGAAAGAAACTCTCTTTTATCTTGGAGAGCAAAAGAGCGGCTTACATTCTCTTGGGTTCCGTGACCTTCCTTTTTATATTGGCGGTCGCTTTGCCATTTATTGGCGTGGTGTCCGTTAATATGTTCCCTTCACCTGATTCTGACTCTATTTTTATTGACCTTGAAGCTTCGCCGGGAACTCCTTTTGATAGAACAAGTGATCTTATCAGTCCTATAGAAGAGAAGTTGCGCCAAGATGGAAATGTTGAATCCTTTTTGACCATAATCGGTCAGAGTTCGGAAGCTGGAAGTATAGACTTGGCACAAGCCGGAGATTCCAATCGGGGGAGTATAACAGCGACTCTAAATGAAAATAGAGACCTAACCAGTCAGGAAATACTTGCTGATTACAGAGAAGCATTTAAAAACTATTCAGATGCAGAAGTAAGATTCTCTCAGCCGGAAGCCGGTCCGGGAGGCGAGGGCGCGGTTAGAATTAATCTAATAGGAGAGGATCTTGATGAGCTGGAAAGAGTTGCTAGGGAACTATCTGGAGTTTTAAGCTCAATAGGAGGTACGGAAAATGTTGACGACGGTATAAAATCAACCGCCGGGGAGTTCGTTATAAATATTGATAGAGCCACTGCGGGGCGCTATGATCTAAATCCTTCCGATATAGCCGGCTTCCTTAGAACTTCTCTGTTTGGTAGAACCGCGACAGAGATGAATATATCGGAAGAGGAAATAGGTCTGGTGGTTTTATCTGATATTGGAAAAGAGAGAAACACGGTGGGGCGGTCTTTAGCTGTTGATGTTTCGGAAATAGAAAGCATGACCATACAGACACAGCGTGGACCGGTTGCACTGAGTACATTTATTGATATTGATCTTAAGCCGGGAAGAAGCTCCATTGAGCACCGTGATGGCGACCGTTTCTTGGCCATAACTTCAGATGTGGCTCCGGGTTATAATGCTCAGTCCATAGTTGCCAATTTTAGGGAGAGCATTAAAGAGAAGGATCTGCCAGCTAATGTTGAGATAACTTATGGCGGGGAAGTTGAGGAGATCCAAGAGTCCTTTATGGATCTCTTTAAGGTCATGTTGATAGGTGTTCTTCTTATATTTACCTTGATGGTCTGGCAGTTCAAGTCTTATCTGCAACCATTCTTTATTTTGATCACCGTTCCACTTGCTTTAACGGGGGTATTCTTCGGTCTGGCCATTGTTAGGCAACCTCTGTCGTTTCCGGGTTTTATAGGTATAGTGGCTTTAGTGGGTATTGTTGTAAATAATGCCATAATCTTGATAGATGTGATCAATAAAAAATATTTTGCAGGAGAAGACCTTAAAAAAGCCATACTTTCAGGTGCCCGATCTCGTTTCAGGCCTGTTGTTCTAACGACTGTTACTACCGTTCTCGCTCTAGTGCCTTTGGTCTTTGCCAGTCCTGAATGGTCTCCTGTGGCCTACTCTATTATATTCGGCCTTCTCTTTTCTACCGTTTTGACCTTAGTGGTAATTCCGGTGTTATATCAAAAGTTCTCAAGCAAAAGAAAGTAGTATTAGGAGGCAGTGCTCTGAAAAAACCGTTTTTTTTGAACGCTAAGAAAAGATGCTTAGAGGGTTATCTTATATAATGAATTTAAATATGTTATATTTTAAACTCCAAAATGTTTACGGGTTTTTTGATATCTGAAGTTTGTTATAGAGTATTATGAGCAAATATGCCAGTATAATTATTGTAGTATGTTCATTGCTTATAGTGATAGTGTCTTTGAACGCTTCTTTTCTGAATAAAGGAGAAAGCAGTGAAAGAGCTGAAGTGACAGAAAGATTTATTGAGTGTTTGAAGAAAGAAGGCGTTACTATTTATGGAGGTGTAACTTGTCCGGCTTGTGCTGAACTAGAAAAAGAATACGGCGGTCAGGATCTTTTGAAACCGATATACCTTGATTGTTCAGGGTATGGAACGGATGAAGAGACCGAAAAGTGTGAAGTAGAAAAAAAGACGGACTTTCTTCCCGAGGTAAAAATAAAAGGTGAACTTTTTAGATCTTGGGGCTCGCCTGAGAATTTGGCAAAGGAGACCGGATGTAAGTTATAATATGAAGGTCAAAATTAAAAATTAAATTTTTATCTTTATGAAAAAAGTTACCGTTTACACGACACCGACATGCGCTTTCTGTCCTTTGGTCAAAAAGTTCTTGGACGAGAAAGGTGTTGAGTACGAGGAGGTTGATGTTTCCAAGAGTGATGAGATCAAGAAAGAGTTTAAGGAAAAAACCGGTCAGATGATGGTACCGGTTACTCAGATAGGAGAGGAAATAGTCGCCGGTTTTGACAAAAAGAAATTAGAAGAAGCACTGAAAGAGGAATAATCTATGTATGATCTGGTTATAATTGGAGGAGGCCCGGCCGGTATCACTGCCGGTATATATGCCGCTCGCAAAAAACTAAAGACATTGATGGTGGCAAAGGACCTTTTAGGGCAGACCGGCGAGGCGGCATTCATAGAAAATTGGCCCGGAGAAAGTCGGATAACCGGGACAGTCTTGATGAATAAATTTGAAGAGCATCTTAAAAATTATGATATTAATATAGAAAAAGAAGCCGTTGTCAATCTGGCTAAAAATGACCAAGAGTTTATTCTTAAAACAGAAGATAAAGAATTTAAATCTAAAGCGGTGATAGTGTCTTCCGGAAGGAAGCCAAAGAGATTAGGGGTACCGGGTGAGAATGAGTTTGTTGGTAAGGGCGTAGTATACTGTACCACTTGCGATGCTCCTTTCTTTGAAGGTAAGAAGGTTATAGTGGCTGGGGGAGGAGATGCCGGAGTGAAATCCGCTATTGAGCTTACCGGTTATGCTAAAGAGGTTTTTGTTTTTGAGGCAACTCCCAAAATCAATGCCGAGGGATTGCTTGTAGATAAAGCTAAGGATAAAGGCGTAGAGATATTCCTTAACAGGGAGATAGAAGAGATAAGAGGAGGTGATTTTGTTGAGGAGGTGATATTTAGAGAAAACAAAGAAAAGGGATCAATTAAAGTTGACGGTGTTTTTGTTCAGATAGGTTCCATTCCTATAACTGGTTTTTTGAGTAAAGGGTTGGTAGAGTTTAACGATGGAGGCGAGATAAAAGTAGATTCAAAGAATCACTGTGTTGGGACTGATGGTCTTTTTGCTGCAGGTGATGTTACCGATGTGCCGGAAAAGCAGATCGTCATTGCTGCGGGAGAAGGAGCAAAGGCCTCTTTATCTGCTTACAAGTATTTGAAGAGTTGATCTTTTACAGAGTTCATTTATTTATAGATAAAACATTTAATATATGAAAAATACTTATATTATTGCAATAGCCATAGTGATCGCCGGAGCCATGATATCTGGCACTTTTATTTACTTGGAAAGAACCGATGAGGGAACTTCCGAACAAGAGGCAAGAGTCGCGGGTTCTGAGGAAAAAGAGGAGACCGAAATAGATGCCCGGGAGATAAATATAGAGGGTTGGCCCCAAAAAGGAGATCCGGATGCTCCTGTGGTGGTTGTGGAATACAGTGACTATGTATGTCCTTTTTGTAAGCGTCTTAAGGACAATGCCATTTCAAGTATTGAAGAAGAATATGTAGAGAGTGGGGAAGTACTTTTAGTATTTAAAGATCTTCCGGTTGTTGGAGGTGACAGAGCTGCCGAGGCAGCTCACTGTGCGGGAGAGCAAGATGCTTACTGGGATTATCACGATATTCTTTTTGAAAATCAACAGGCTGATAGAGCTAAATGGGATGATTCAGAAGTGCACAGAGACTATGCCGACGAGATAGGTATTGATGATGATGAATTAGTTGAGTGTTTTGAAGATAGAAAATACCAGCAGAAGGTCATAGACTCTACCAGAGAAGCTAGATCTTTAGGGGGAGAGGGCACACCTTATATTATTGTTAATGATCAGGTCGTATCCGGAGCTCAGTCTTACCAAATTTTTGAGCGGATTATTGAGAGTTATCGCTAAAATTAATTATACTAGAGCCTCATTTTAATTAGTGTTAATATAAGAAACATGATCTGGCAGGATATTGTTCTATCAGTGGGTCAGTGGGTCTTTATTTTGGCACTTTTACCTTCTTTGTTGAGTAAAGATAAGCCGGCTTTAATGACCAGCGTTATAACCGGTACGGTTCTTGCGGTATTTGCTTTTACTTTCTCCACCCTCGCTCTTTGGGCTTCGGCAGTCTCCACCGGTGCAGTCAGTTTGGTCTGGTTTATTTTGGCTTTTCAAAAGTATCTTTTAATTCAAAGGGAAAAAAAGAACAGCATAAAAGAGAGAGTACTCAACATAGAGTAAAAGAAAAGGCGGCTGAAAGCCGCCTACTGTTTATTGAGGATCATTAAGTTTTTACAACACTGAATCCCGGGGAGTCAGTGTTTTCTTTCATTAGAAATCCTGACTCTCCTTTTTTTAGTATCTCCTTTATAGCTTCACCCTCTTTCGGGTGAAGTTTATGTTCACACTTCTCCGAATTGGGAATGTTAGGATAAAAGAACTTAATTCGCCCTCCATCAATTTCTATGTCGCCAACACCCATCACGAGGTGTCTGCGGAAAGAATTACAGAAGGAAGCAGCTCTTTTTTCACCGTTAGCGAAAAGGCTAAAACCGACAATTTCCCCGTGCTCATCTTTTAATACCTTGAAATTGGCTGCGAGAGACATTTTCTACTCCTTCGGTTTTTTGTTTAAAAGATCGCTGACTTTTTATACAATATTTTCTTTAAAAAAGCAAATCCTGAATACCGAATTTGTTTTGGAAGTGCGATAGAAAAATTTCAGTGTTCTTAAATTTAAATAAGAAAGTTATTTATTAGGAGATAAGTATTAATAACAAAAATAATTTTAGGTAAAAAGTATTTTTGTTATGTATAATGAAAAAATGGACTTTGATGATAAAAAGAAGAATTTACTAATGGGAATTTCTGTTTTTTCTGTTGTCTTGTTGATTCTATTATGGCTGTTTTTCTTTTGGACACCTTCTTTTTTTGATAGGTTCTCCGGTGTAGAGGAGAGTGGAGAAAAGGGGGGAAGTACAGAGCAACAAAAAAAGGTCATTGAATACCAACACACTGAAAATCCGGACGTTATCAAACCGGAAGATGAAAAAGGAGAAGTGGAAGAATCCGAAATTAAACCGGAATACAAAAAAGAGGAACCGAGATCTTTTTTGGCTGAAAAGAAGTATTCCAATTATATAGAAGTAACAGATAGTTGTGGCCCTTATTTTGAAGGCGAGTGTTTGAATGTACGTTCCGGTCCGGGTTTGGAGTTTTCGGTGGTGGGAAGGCTTCGTGAAGGACAGGTGTTAAAAATTGAAAGTGATTCAGAGAATGAAGAGCAAGATTGGCACAAGGTCGTTTTTGATGAATGGATAAGGTACCCCGAAAGGCTTTCGGATGAGTGGTATGTAGCTGATGGTTATGTAGATGTTCTGTTTGAGGAAGAGACACATGATCTAAAGAGTGGGTCAGATGTTGATTCGGAAAAACGTATTGTCATTGTTAGGAGTGAGCAGAAGCTATATGCATACGAAAGAGAAGAGGTTTTTATGAAGCTTGATATTTCTACCGGTATAAGTTTGACCCCTACACCTCGGGGGAATTTCAGGATATTTAGAAAAACTCCCAGTAGATATATGCAGGGACCTCTTCCCGGTATTAGCTCCAAATACTGGGATCTTCCCGGAGTTCCTTGGAATCTGTATTTTACCAAGCAGGGGGCGGTTATTCATGGAGCGTATTGGCATGATAGATTCGGTCATCCTTATTCAAACGGATGTGTGAACGTGAAGCCTAAAGAAGCAAAAAAGCTCTATGATTGGGCGGATCTGGGTACGGAGGTTATTGTTCAAGACTATTAATATTTGACATTTATCTTTTAATTATTGCACTGCTGTCTTAAAAGTGATATAAATTTGCAATATTCTGTTGAATAGTTCAGTCATTATGAATTACTTGATTGGTTTTATTATAACCGTACCCGGTATCTTCTCAGGATCACTGCCGACCGTGGATATCTCCACGAACTTTGAAGGCTTTTCGGTTAACAGCCCAAGAGAGAGTTCTGCCGTTGAGCGCAGTATTTTTACAGATCATTTATCGTATGATTCGGACGTTTTACTTTCAGGCCTTGCTATGAAAGGATATTCGGCAAGTAATAAAAATCGCTCCGATCATTCCCTTAACAAGGAAGAACCGCCAGTTCAAAAGGATCCCGTTCAAAAGAATTCCGTTGTTTCCGATGATGTTTCATCAGAGGTTCCGGAAGTTCCCTTTTTTTCTCAATCTGAAGATATTTCCTTATCTTATTGGAAAAGTCGTGCTTGCGGAGTGGCAAGCTTGGCTATGATAATAGAGTTTCATTCTCCCGGAAGAACATCACCTCAAGAGCTTTTAAGTGAAGGACTTGATTCCGGGTATTATTTATCGGGAGCAGGTTGGACCCATCAAGGGTTGGCTTCTTTGGCTCATAAATACGATCTGGAAGGTAGCCCCTATGATCTTTCTCATATGGATACGGAGACCGCCTATTCTCGGATGCGATCATTACTTGAGAAGGGTCCGATCATTGCGTCTGTGTTTCATGGTTTTGATCCGCAAAGTCCCATTCCGCATCTGGTGGTAGTAAACGGTGTTAAAGATGGTTTGGTCTATTTCAATGATCCGGACGGGTCTTCCGGTGGAGGAAGTATATCAGTGGACGGTTTCAAGAGAGGTTGGAAGAAGCGTTTTATAACGGCTCACCCCTAGAATTCTTGCTGTGAAGTTCTATGAGAAAAGGAGGATCAAGGTTGGATCAACTCTTAGTGGAGAAGGGTTTGGTGAAGTCTCGTGAAAGAGCGAAGCGTTTAATAGAGGGCGGCTCTGTTTTTGTGGAAGATAAGGAAGTACGCAAGGGATCTTTTTTGTGTTCACCAGAGGCAAAGATAGACTTAACGGGTGAAGATATTCCCTGGGTTTCCCGTGCCGGCCTTAAGCTGGAGAAGGCATTTGATGTATGGTCTATTGAGGCAGACGGTTCGGTCTGTTTGGATATAGGGGCATCTACAGGAGGATTTACTGAGGTGCTTTTGCATAGAGGGGCACAGAAAGTTTATGCTTTGGATGTAAGTTATGGGCAATTGGCCGAGAAATTGCAAATCCATCCCAGGGTGCATGTTTTGGATGGTAAGAATATAAAGAACGTGGAAAGCTCGTGGTTTACAGAGGGATTTGATGTTGTAACTGTTGATGTTTCTTTTATTTCTCTTGGATATGTTATTCCTAGGATGTCGGAGTTTTTAAAAAGGGGAGGTTCGGTAATCATTTTAATAAAACCGCAGTTTGAGGTGGGGAAGGAGCGTATCGGAAAAGGGGTGGTCAAAGATCCTGAATTACATAGAGAAGTGACGAAAAAGATAAAAATAAGAGCCAAGGAAGAAGGACTCAAACCGGTAGGTATTACGGAGTCACCCATAAAAGGATCTAAGGGGAATAAGGAGTTTCTTTTTTATGCCAAAAAGGAAATATTTAATAGGTGCTCATACCGGTGAACTCTCCAATACGATAAAGTATGCGTTTGGTAAGTTCTTTGTTTTCGTATAATTCATACTTACCCGAGTATAGTCTTCCTTTCGGCTCGTTATTCCAAGTATCCTTGAAGAATTTCTTTGCGTCTTTTATGGCTGGGGTTTCTTTGTGTCCTATTACTAATAGATCGGTTTCAAGATTTAAATTATTTAAGTTTCTTCGGGTCATATTCGCTGAACCTTGAATTAAGGCAGTTATGTTCTCTTTTTCAAATATCATCATTTTACCGTGACATTGTTCACCGTGTGTTAGGCACCATCTTATATTAAGGTTACCTTTGGAGTGTTTCATGAGTTCGTACGCTACCTGACGATTTGGTACTCCGTTCTTTTCTCTCCCGAAGGAGTCTTTGTTCGGGTCCAGGAGAATAGAAACGGATACTCCGCGATCTGCTGCACTCTTTGTTGCTTTTATGATATCCCTATCGGAAAAATAGAACATAATAATTGAAAGAGAGTCGCCTTTAGAAAGATCATTAATTATTCTTAATATTTTTTCTTTTATCTTTTTTTCGGTAAGTAGTTGAGCAAAAACGGTGTCTTTATCTTTTTTTGCTGTAAGATCTTTTACTTTAAATTTTGGTTTTTCCAGTTCTTTTTCCGACATTTTTAAAACCGCCTGCTCGCTTTTTAGTGCATCTTTCCAGATACTACTGTCAACGCGAATTGCTGTATTACTGTGAGCGCTTGAAGCGTCGTGCGGGTTTGCAGAGGTTACAAGTGTTGACATGCCGATGCTGTCTTTTCTTTCGAAATCAGTTACCATGATCTTTCTGTGATTGGCCTTGAAATTAAGTAATGAGAGATATGAAGATAAAGTCAGACCTTCCCCGTCTTTTTCAAAGGGGTTGGGAAGAAAATTTCCTCCTATCGGCGGTATGTAGCGAAGTATGCTTCGCCACCAAGCGCTATAGAGGGGATTACTGTCACGCAAAGAAGCAAGTTCAGTAAAGGTAACCGAAATATCTGCCTCTTTTAGTTTCTTAAATGAATTATCTTTCAGACTACCGTAGCCTGTGTTTATAGGGTCAGTCGTAACGTATATTTTTATTTCAGGGTTTTTTTCTTTTTTGGTTATTAGTGCTTCAGTGAGCTCTTTTGAAATAGGTCGGTACTCATCAGTTACTGTGCCGGATAGATCATTATAAAGGAACATATCAACGAGGATAAAATGATTTGCTTTCTTTATCATCTTTAGTTGTTCATCAAAGATCTCATGGTCCTTCTTTTGATTCCCGTTTTTATTTATGTAAGTACGGTCAGCAAAAAAGTGAACTTCACTTTGAGGTAGTTCGTACTTTTTGCCTTCTAGGGAAATATTTTCCGGTAGTGGTTTATATATTCCATATAATCCTGCGACTGTTACTATTAAAAGTAAGAGTATTATTATCTTTTTTGTCATATTTATAGTTTAACGCACAAATCTTTTTAATCGGTAGGATCTTATTCACATTAGTATCTGTTCTAGCGATACTGTTAATATTTATTAAGTGCTTTTTTTGTGGTACTGTATAATCATATAAAATAAATTCTCTGGTTTATCCATATAAACAGTTGTATGTTTCTTATTACAGAGTAAGAAAGTGTTTTTTAAAAGTATTATGTTTTGCCAGAGTTCATTCATAGTAAGAGGTATTATTCAAAAGATTGACAGGTTTTAGTATGTTCCCGGAAGCTATTATATACATTCTTTTATTTATTATATCTTGTGCGATCTTTTATTTTACCGGTGAATGGATAATAAGAGGAGTAAGCAAGATATCGTATAAATTTGGCTGGAGAGAGTTCATTTTGGCATTTTTAGTAATGGCCTTTACTGCTTCTCTGCCTAATTTTTTTGTTGGAATAACCTCGGCGCTGAAAGGGGTTCCGGAACTTTCTTTTGGTGATGTTATTGGAGGAAATCTTATTGCCCTGACCGTTGCCGCTCCTTTGGCTCTTATGTTCTCCTTGCGAAAAGAGATAACCGCAGCTAGCCGGACAGTTCAGTGGTCTCTGTTTTTTGTACTGGGGGCTGCACTGCTTCCGTCTATTTTGGTTTTCAACGGAAGCTTGGGGAGACTGGATGGTATTTTGCTTATACTTTTTTTCTTCACTTATATAGTGTGGCTTTTTTCTAAGAGGGAGCGTTTTATGCTCTACCACCGTAAGCGTTTTGGTGAAAAAAAAGAAGAAAAGGATACGAAACTGACAAAAATAGAGATATTCAAAATGGTAGCCGGATTTGTTCTTATTGTTATTGCAGCCCAGGGAATAGTTACTTCGGCTACCTATTTTGCTGAGGGCTTCGGACTCTCTCTTCTTTTGATAGGAGTGTTAATTGTTGGTATAGGCAACTCTCTTCCTCAGATATACTTTGCTACTTCTGCTTCTTGTAAAGGAGATAATTGGATGCTTTTGGGAAGCATTATGGGTTCGGTTGTTATTCCTGCCACTTTGGTGCTCGGTGTTGTTTCGCTAATTCAGCCTATAAATGTTGATAATGTTGATATAGCTCTGGTTGGAAGGATATTTTTGATGCTTGCTGCAGTTATTTTCTTCTTTGCCCTAAAAACCAGTCAAAAGATGGTTATACAGGAAGCTCTTCTGCTTCTTTCAGTTTACGGGGTCTTTTTAGGGTATGTTTTCTTTATACATTAAGTAAGAGAGTAATTCTCTTTGCGGTATTTGCTTATACTTGTATAATAAAATTTCATGGGACATGAATCTTTTGAAGCTAATAAAGAAAGTAAGCGCTTTAAGAATCCTCAGGAGGAAATAGATTTTCTGCGAGAAGAGCTCTCTAAAATAGAAGGTGGTCCGGAAGAAGGTAGCGAAGAAAGAGAGCGTGCAGATATTGAGAAAATAAAAGAATACCAAGAGAGGCCTCCTCAAGAGGTGGTTGAGAAGAAGTATCAAATGTCTGAAGAAGATAAACTGAGTAGCATTTTAGGATTGGAGCCGGAAGACCATAACACTAAAGTAAGAGAGGTTCTGGGTATAATGGAAGAGAAAGGTATACACAATGCTCTTTCTATGGTTAGAAAAATGAATAACTTCCATCTTGAAGATGATTTACACAAAACCCTTGTGCAGTGGCTAAAGGCCGGATATCCCATAAAGGGACTTAAAGAGAAAACGGACCTATGGAGATCACTGAAAATGACCCTTTTTGAAATATCGCTTCCGGAAAAAGAAAATGAAGAAGAAAATGATAAAAGTTTTAAAGAACTTGTTTCTTCCATGGAACAGTTCTATGCCGGAATGTATTCCGTGGCAGGAGTTAGTAGAAAGGAAGGGGGGTTTTTTGCTTTTGAGATAGCCACTTCAGAAAATAACAGCAACATTGTTATTTATGCGGCTGTGCCGACGGAAAAAGTGGCAATATTCGAAAAACAACTTTTATCTGTTTTTCCGACAGCTCAGATAATTGAAAGAAAGAACGATTATAATATTTTTGTAGAAGAAGGAGCTGAAGCTGCATCTGTTGCCAATCTAAAGCGTGATCCCTGCCTCCCTATAAAGGGATATGATGAGTATGATCACGATCCTCTCAATGCTATATTAAATTCCTTTTCTAAAATAGCAGAGAAAGAAGAAGGGGTGGCTTTACAGTTTGTTTTTAATCCCGGTTCAGGAGATCATATTAGTAGGCATAAAGGTATACTATCAGAGCTTGAGAAAGGGACGTCTCTGAAAGAGGCAGTGGAGAAGTTTACCTGGAATTTCCAAACAGTTTTAAAGAGTATTTTTAAAGAAGTCTCGTCAAGTAATAAGAAAAAAGAAGAAGAGCCATCTTTGCCCAGGCAGCCTGATCAAGTGGCTATAGAAGAAGTGAAAAACAAAATGTCGGCTGTTGCTATGCCTGTGAATATTAGAATAGTTGCTTCGGCCAAAGATAAAGACAGGGCCGAGGATATTCTTGATGAGATAGAGTCCTCATTTAATCAGTTTGAAAATCCCTCGGGTAATAAGATGGATTTTAAAAGAGTAAAAGGAAAAGTGGTTAAGGAGGTTTGCAAGGATTTCATCTTTCGGCGTTTTAATAAAAAAAATGCCATTGTTTTAAATACCAAGGAGTTGACTTCACTAATGCATATGCCCTCAACGGGTATTGTTTCTTCGCCTGAATTCAAACAGTCCGCTAGTAAAACAGCTCCCGCTCCTTCTGATATGGACCCGCAAGGCATTATTCTTGGGGTTAATGAGCACCGCAATCAGGAAAAGGAGGTGTTCTTATCAAAAGAGGATAGACTCAGGCATTTCTATGCCATTGGACAGACTGGTACGGGTAAAACCAATCTTCTTAAAAATATGATAACGCAAGATATCAAAAACGGAGACGGTGTATGCATGATAGATCCACACGGGGCGGATTTGGAAGATATCCTGAAAAGAATCCCCAAAGAGAGAATTGATGATGTTATATATTTTGAGCCCGGATATACCAAGAGAGCTATGGCCTTGAATATGCTTGAGTATGACTCGAGTAAACCTGAGCAGAAAACCTTTGTGGTCAATGAGCTTTTTAGTATATTCCAAAAGCTCTATTCAAATAACCCTGAAGCTATGGGGCCAATGTTTGAGCAGTATTTCAGAAACGCAACCATGCTTGTCTTGGAGGATCCTGATTCTGGTAATACGCTTTTAGATATATCAAAGGTTCTGGCAGACAAAAATTTCAGAGAACATAAACTATCTAAAAGTAAGAATCCGGTGGTTAATCAGTTCTGGAATGAAATAGCCGGTAAGGCAGGTGGAGAATCTCAGTTAGAGAATATTGTTCCATACATTACAAGTAAGTTTGATGTTTTTTCGGCTAATGACATTATGCGTCCCATCATTGCTCAGCAGAAGTCTTCTTTTAATTTCAAGAATGTAATGGATGAAAGGAAGATACTTTTGGTCAATCTGGCGAAGGGTAAGCTGGGAGATATCAATTCTCATCTATTGGGCCTTATACTGGTTGGTAAAATACTAATGGCGGCGCTCTCAAGAGAGGGTTCCAAAAATGACCTTGTTCCTTTTTATCTTTATATTGACGAATTTCAAAATGTAACTACTGACTCCATAAATACCATTTTAGCGGAAGCAAGGAAATATAAATTATCTCTTAATGTGGCTCATCAGTTTATAGCTCAGCTTAACGAAGGGATAAGGGACTCTATATTTGGTAATGTGGGTTCAACGGCTTCTTTTCGTGTTGGTTCTGAGGATGCTGAGTTTTTGGCTAATCAGTTTGAGCCGGAATTCTCTGCCAAGAATTTAATGAATCTATATAACTTTAACGCCGTAGGAAGAATACTGGTGAACGGTTACCCAAGTAAGCCATTTAACTTTAAGACCCTTCCTCCGGAAGAGGGGGATGAATCTCAAGCGGAGGATATTAAGCAACTATCATACTTAAAATACGGCCGTTCACGTGAAGAGATAGAGGAAGAGATATACTCCAGGTATCAAAGTGTGCTTTAATTTAAAGGAACATGTCAGATAAGAATAAAGAAATAGAAGATAAAAAAAATGCAAAAGGAAAAGAGGCGTTAGATAATCCTGAACTTTTAGAAGAGGAGTCTCAAAGTTGGGGAGAGCCCCCGGAAAGTTTTTCGGAAAAGGTGATTTATTCTAAGAGAAGAGATTTTGCCAAACTAGACAGGGATGCTGATGCCTGGCTTGGGATTCAAAGAAAATATAGGAAAGATATAGCTAAAGATGATTACTCAGAGGAGGTTAGAAGGGAGTACGGACAGAAAAAAGAAGAGTATAAGGTGGCTCTAAAAAGTTTATTTGAAGAGAGGTTAAGAGCCCTAAAAGAAAAGGGCGACCCTTCTGGTGAAGGTGAACAGAAACACAAAGACGAAATAGTCAAAGAGATAGTGGCCGTTGAATCTGCAAAACTATGCAATGAAAAACTGATCGCTTTAATGAAGGAGTATCCCGAATCTTTAACAGATACGGTGAAAGAGGTTCAGGAAGAGGTTGTACAACGTTATGGTGAATTACCGCCGGAGAAAAAAAATGAAATTTCTCTAAGACTCATGGGTGGTTCAGGTCATAATGCTTCTGGGTTATACGGGGAATCGATAAGCTGGTTTGCTTTTGATGCTGTTTATGGCGATGCTGATATTATGGATGATAAGGGTGGTATGAAAAAAGAGCATCATTATGATAGCAGTCCTTCTTCAGTAAAAGAGGGTACTATTTCACAAAAGAGAAAAGATAGTAATAATAAAGAAACCCGTTTTGAGTTTAGCAAGTTGGAGTTTCTGTATAACGAGAACGGAGACATATCTGGAATTGACTGGGACGGTGATCTTGTTAATTTTGATTGGAGAGATCTCATGGATCATTCCTCAGTGGCGGAGAATGATGATTTTAATATAAGTGATGCTAGAGAAATAGAGCGTATATTAAAAGAGGCGAAGGTTTATGAGCAGGCCGTTAAGAAACTTAATAAAGAAAGAGGATTGAAACCAGAGGAATACAGGTGGTTAAAGAGGGGATTAGAAGAAAAGATCAACACCTTAAGGTCTGAATACGGCCAGTTTCTAAAAATGAAAGAGATTTTATCTGCTTTTGAGTTAAAGGAACCTTCTCATTTTTATTATGGAGATGAAGAAGAGAAAGAAGCAAGTAAGGAGGTAGAGAGCGCTAAGCCTGATCATATTGAGGATGAAGGGATTAAAAACAAAAAGGTTGAGGACATGAAGAGCGAAGAGGTTAAAGATGAAAAGGATGAAGGAAAGAAAAGTATCTCCGGTTTTAATTTTATTACTCCAGGAGAAGATCCTGAGCCGGCTTCGTCTGAAGAAGAAGTTATTAACCCGATCGCTTTGGAGCTTTTTTCTGAAAATACTGAAGGTGATAAAAAAAAGACAGTTGAAAGCGGGTCTTCTGAGAGTCTGGAGGGTTCCGGAGATAGAAAGGTTGAAGACGTAAATGGTGTACCAGATAGATCCGTTCATGAATTGGAAGGAAATGAAGAGCCGTCTGTAGTTTTTAAGCCGGAAAAAAAAGAATTGCAGAAAAAACCCGGTATTGCTCCCAAGCCCTTTTTTGATCCGGAGGATCATAATGACGTTCTTTTTTTTGAGAGAGAAAATACCGCTGGTGACTCAGGAGAAAGCGTAGATAAAGGTGGCCATGAAAATTATCCAGAAGAAGAACAGGGGTATGAGGAGAGTTATGATTCGGAATATTCATCTGATAACTTACCTGAAGTAGAAGAAGATGCACATGTATCTGAAACTTTGGATAATGAATATGGAGCGGAAAGAGTTAAATTTTCAAGGGAGATAATGGAAAAGTTCAATATAGCTGAGGATCCTAAAAACGAAAAGATCGTAAATTATATTCTTAGTAATATAGACTCAACTGATCTTGAGGGGGAATCAAGAGAGGCTATTATAGATCTTTACTTTTATAACTGGAATAAAGAGAATGTACCCGATAGCAAAGTAGAATCTACTCTCGTTAATCTTTTAGAGGATAGTTATGCAGAGAATAAGGATTTCATTCAGGGAGTAGGTGACATACATAAAGACGATAACGGTAATGCGATAATTTTATTGGAAAAAGTGGGGCTTTCAGAGGTAAATAAACAAAAAGCGGAGATCGTACTTTATCCTACAGGGGTTATGTCCTTAAAAATATCACAAGGAGAAAACATAGAAAAAGTTCCTTTGGATGAAGATAATTTAAAAGAAGTTAAAAAAGCTCTGCATCGTTTTTTTGAAGCTTGATCTATAGACTGGTTGTTTGTTTTTTCTCTTTCAAGAAAGAATTCGGAGTGTACTCTTTTGAGTATGTCTTAAAATAAGATAAACTGTTTAATATGTCTACTTTAGAGGAAAAACCTAAGGATAAGTATTCCGCTGTCTGGGTTTCTCATTCTTCAATGGGAGACTTTCTTAAATGCCCTCGTCTCTACTACCTTCATAATGTTTACAAAGATCCTCAAACCGGCAGAAAGATGAACATAGTAAATCCCGCTCTTTCTTTAGGGCAAGCGGTTCATGAAGCACTGGAGGGGCTGGTTAGGTTCAGAGTTGAAGAGAGGCTGGAACAGCCGATATTTGATCACTATGAAGAAGCATGGGAGAAGGTTTCCGGTAAAAAAGGAGGGTTTGCCTCCTCTTCTGAAGAAAAGGAGGTTAAAGAAAGGGGGAGGGAGATGATACAGAGGGTTGTAAAGAATCCGGGGCCTTTGGCCAAAAGGACGGTTAAGTTAAAAGAAGGAAAAATGCCTCCCAATTTTTATATTTCAGAAGACGAGAATATCATACTTTGCGGTAAAATAGACTGGCTGGAATACCGTGAAGAAGATGACAGTATTCGTGTTTTGGATTTTAAAACAGGCAAACACGAGGAAAAAGAAGGCTCTCTGCAACTTCCCATATATTTTCTTTTACTTGATGCTTTGCAAAAGAGAAAAGTCAGCGGAGCATACTATTGGTATATAGATAAAGAAGATGAGCCCCGGAGTATAGATTTACCTGATCTGGAGGAGAGCAGAGAAAAGGTTCTCTCTGTAGCAAGAGAGGTAAAACTTGCCAGGGAGAAAAACGAGTTCGCGTGCCCTTATGGAGGGTGTTTTGGCTGTCGTTCTTATGAAAAGATCTTAAAAGGTGAAGCGGAGCATGTCGGTGTCGGTGAGTACAACCAGGATCTTTATATGGTAAATTAAAGCGATATATTAATGGGAGCTTCTATTATAGAAAGTGACGGTATTAAAGTAAAAGTTTCTTGCAATAAGCGATCCAAGCGTATCCGCTTGAGTATTTTAAATGATGGCACCGTCTTACTCTCCAGGCCTTTTTATGTAACAGAAAAGAGAGCCCTTTCTTTTCTAGATGAGCATGCAGACTGGATCAAGAAGAAATTAACAGAGAGAACGAAGAATACAGATACCAATATATCCGTTTATGATCCGGATCACTATCTTGGGTATAAAGAGAAAGCTCGTAGGGTAGTGGAGGATAAAGTTGATCAATGGAGTAATTTTTATGGTATTGGGTTTAATAAAATATCAATACGTAACCAAAAGCGCAGGTGGGGTAGCTGTTCTTCAGTGGGGAATCTTAATTTTAATTACAAAATATTCTTCTTAAAAGAAGAGCTTCAGGATTATTTGGTGGTCCACGAACTTTGCCACTTAAAGTATATGGACCACTCCAAGGCGTTTTGGAAAGAGGTGGCAAAAGCTGTTCCTGATTATAAAGAAAGGGCAAAACTTCTGAAAAAAGGGGTTGATATTACGTAATTAAAAAAGTCAGTTATCAACGGATTTATTTTGTAAACGTTTCTTTTTTAAGCTATCATTAATTAAAGTGTAAATAATATTAAAGCCTAATTTCTTTATCATATGTCTTACGAAGGACTATCTAAAAAAGAGCAGGTATCTACTAATGAAAATGTAGAAGAGATATCTCAACATACCGAAGAGCAAGAATTGGAGAAACTAAAGAGAGAATATTCAGAAAATAAAGGAAATTGGGATGAGGAAAAACAAAAACGACTGAACGAACTAGAAGATTCCGTGTATAACAGCAAAAAAAACAAAAGTCAAATTAAAGTAGAGAAAACCTATAACTACAGAGATGAAGAAACAAAGACGGAGATGAAGGGTTACAGAAAAGAGTTGGAGGAGGATAGAAAAAATAAAGAAGAGCAAGGTTTGGAAAAAGAGGTAATTGGATCAACCGGTGAAAATCCCAAAGAAGTGCCTCAAGTTATTGAA
>JBNJGN010000009.1:22878-24309 GCA_051747785.1 Patescibacteria group bacterium
TTGGAGGAGGATAGAAAAAATAAAGAAGAGCAAGGTTTGGAAAAAGAGGTAATTGGATCAACCGGTGAAAATCCCAAAGAAGTGCCTCAAGTTATTGAAGGAGAAACCGAAAAACAATACGGAGAAGAGAAAGATATACCGGATGATATTCGTAAATTTCTTAATAGCTTAAAATTCAATAAAAATTTAACAGAAGAGGAAGCAAAAAAAGAATGGAAGAAATTGATGTTAAAGTATCACTTCGATCACAACTCTGGAAATGATAATCATAATTTTGCCGGTTTAATAAATGGAGCTTTTAGCGCATGGAAGAAGGGAGAAACTGTAGATGTTCGTAATGAAAGTGAAGCTCATATCTCAATAGGAGAAGACCATGGTACGGAAGAGGGCGAGGAAGGTGAGGGGTCAACCGAGTCTTATTTAGAGAAGATGTTGAAGAATTCCAGAAAGGAATTTGCCAAAATAGAACGTAAAGCCGAGGCTTGGGTGAAGGAAAATAAAAATGAAAGAACAAAGGAAGGATATGAGGGGTATGAGGAGACAAAGCAGAGATACCTTGAAAATTTAAGAAGCATACGTAACGAAAAACTGAAAGCTCTGGAATCGAAAGAAATATCATACCAAGAGAAAGAGAGGATAAGAAAAGAGATCTTAAAAACGACGGTGGCTGATGAGGCGATAGAGCTTCATAATGAGAAAATGAATGCTTTGTTGGAAGAGAAGTCTGAATCTTTGAGAGATAAGGCATTAGAGATGGGAAAGAATGCAGCTAATTGGTATCGTAAGTGGCCTTTGAGATATAAGCTTGGCATATCGGCATTGTTTTTTGGAGCTTCCGTAGGTGCCGGTGCTATCGGAGGAGCAACCGGACTTGCTCTAGCTGGAGGAGTTGTTGCGGGATCAGGTATCCAAAGACTTCTTTCCGGTGCCGCTACCGCTGTGGGTCTTGACGTTCTTATACACAAAAGTCAGGACAAAAAAACAGAGAAAGAAACATTGAAACAGTTTGCTGAAGGTTTTGAGGAAAAGATTAAAAACAGTAATGCTCAAATTGATGAAAGACTTTTTGAGCTGGAGGGTAAAAAAACCGGTGAAAGATATCGCAGGTATATCTTAAGTGGTACTGCCGGTGCTCTTGTAGGTACTGGCGTTGTGGGCAAGGCATTTGGTAATGTAATGGATTGGATTGGTTCCGGTGGTACGCCCCCGACGGAAGGAGATGTTTCCATAGACAAAGAAAACTACCGCTTTGATGCTCCGGAGTTTAAAGAACCAGGAGTAATGGAAGGAGATGTTTCCATAGACAAAGAAAACTACCGCTTTGATGTTCCAGAGTTTAAAGAACCAGGAGTAATGGAAGGAGATGTTTCCATAGACAAAGAAAACTACCGCTTTGATGTTCCGGAGTTTGAAGATCCTCCTGATTGGGTG
>JBNJGN010000010.1:0-24166 GCA_051747785.1 Patescibacteria group bacterium
ATTTAAAATTTAGCACGAAAAAACAACTCCTTAAAGGCTTTCTACTGTGGCTTAAAAGAGTTTTCTTTATTTACAACCAAGGTATGCGATGATCTTCAAATTCTTCAAAAAGAGGCTCGTCATCAAGTAGGCGGTTAAAGGCCTCTGCCTCCCACAGTGCTCCATTTAAAGCGTTGTGCGGGTGAGGTTCTGCCGGTATACCTACGTACTCCATTATGGTGTCTGAATTGAGATCGCTTCTTTTATTATCTAATGGAGGCTCTACCTTTCTTTTTACCATGTGGTAAAAGGTTATGGAATGTAAATCAATAACTCGTCTAGCAAGCGGGTTATCCATGTTATTTCTTTGGTAGGCTGTTTCTAAGAAAAGAAGATCAAAATGAGGGTTCTGTCCTGCCACTGTGTGATTTTCTGCTTCTTCTATCCAGGTGGAGAGATCTTCAAGCAGTTCTCTTTCTGTGGGCTTATCAGGATCGTTGATCTCTTCTTCGGTGAAGCCGTTTACTTCCAGTGCTTCTTCCATTATATGAGCACCATCCCATATTCTACATTCTCCATAAAACTGCCTTTCCGGATCCATGAAATCTATGGCGCCAATACTCAAAATGCTATGAACATTGTGATCTATGCCGGAAGCTTCCAGGTCAACTATTAACATATATATATTATATCATTTAAACCTGTTAAGAAAAGTGAACAGAACCTTTGTCACTTTTGCTTTACTCCAGCCCTTTGCAGTTTTTGGCCGGCGCGTATCCCGCCTCTTCTGCCTCCTCGGCTGAGGAGAACCATACTTTATTCTCTTCATTTATTCTCTTTGCACCAGGGCACCAAGGAAGATGAAAGGCGCGTCCGTTTTTGGAAGTCACTACGGAACCTACTTCTTTATCAACTCTCTCTTCAAAAGCTGAAGACTCTTTATCTACACCTTCGGGCAGAGATCTGAGGTCGTACTCTATTTTTACGGGATCTTTATTTTCCTCAATAGCCGAAAGTCTTCCTAGGCCAAAGGACAGAAAAGAGATTAGCAAAAAGATAACAAAGAAACGGAGTAAGTCCGAAGCCGTCGGCTTTTTTGGGGTTGCGCTGTTTTCTTTCATAATATATAATACTTAAACTTATTTTATCATAATTAAAAGTAGTTTATGTCAACGAAAAAAGCAGGCGGTACAGTCAAAAACGGACGCGATTCAAATCCGAATTTTCTGGGCGTAAAGTTAAATGACGGCCAAAAAACAAAAAGCGGATCCATTATTATTCGTCAGAGAGGTACAAAGTTCCTCCCTGGAAGAAATGTTGGAATGGGAAAGGATCACACTCTTTTTGCTCTTATAGAGGGCAAGGTCTCAATGGAGAAAAAAAGGAAAAAAAGCTTTAACAATAGAGTGGTATCTAAAAAAATGGTAAGCGTGATCTCATAACTTCGCAAACTATTTTCAAAGCGAAATATTAAAAAACCGCGCTAAAAGGCGCGGTTTTTTAGTAATTCATTAGTGTCAATTACTCTGGACTTTCAACCGAAAACGTTAATTCTGTATCTCTGTTACCGATCTTGAAGGCAATGACATACTCACCTGTATCTTTTATGGGTGATTCTAGTATCATGAGATCTTCATCGATGTCTATCTGTTCTTGCTCTTTGAGAGCAGAAAGTAGATCGGATTTCTCCAAGCCAGCAAAAAGACGTCCTTTTTCATTGGTTTTGGCTTCTATCTTTACTGGTCTGTCCTTTATTTTTGAGAGATCTTCGTATAATTTTTCAATATACGTTTCCCTTTCAGCTTCCCTTTCTGTTTTCTGTTTTTCTAACTCCTTTTCTTTGCTTGGAGTTGCTTGTTCTGCCATTTTACGAGGCAGTAAATAATTGGTGGCATATCCGTCAGAAACATTGACTACCTCAAACTTTTTACCTAATTTAGCTATATCCTGAAGAAGAATGACTTTCATAATTAAAAAATAAGATCCTTGATAATAATTCTTTTAACCAACGTCGCGATGGTGGGTGTTTACCTATTAAAGGCAGAGTACCAGTATGTATATAACACTTTTAAGTGTCACTGGCAAGCTGATTCAGTTACTCTTCCAAGAGAAATTCTACGGCTTTATTCATTTGCGGATCTAATTCGTTCTCAACGTCCTCTCGTGTTATTTCTACTTCAATGTCCGGTTCTATCCCCTCTCCCTCAAAAGAGTACCCCTTTGGGGTTAACCACTCAGCTATAGTTACTTTAAGGGAGGTGTCGGAGGTTATGGAGACTACTTCTTGCACAGACCCTTTTCCGAAAGTCTGTGACCCTACTATGGTAGCAACACCGTGATCTCCCAGAGCTCCGGTAACGATCTCAGAAGCTGAGGCTGATCCTTGGTTAACAAGTATAACCATTTCTTTGTTTTTATTAAAGCCTTTATGCCCTTTGCTTCGGTAAACTTTTGTTTCTCTTTCGCCGCTGAAACGTTCTTTGAGTACGATATCTCCAGCTGGCAGGAAATAGCTTGCAACTTCTACGGAGGCATGAAGATATCCTCCCGGATTATTGCGTAAGTCCAAGATGAGTTTATCCGAATCACTTTCTCTGAATTCCTTCATTGCCTTTTCAAACATCTTTGTGGATTGGCCTGCAAAGTTAAACAGCCTTATAACAAATATCCCGTCCTCTCTCTTTTCGGTTTCTATGGTGGGAATATCTATGACCCCTCTGGTTATGGCTATCTCCAGTGGTTCCGGCTCACCTTCCCTGGAGACGGTTAATATAACTTCTGTGCCCTTCTCTCCTCTTATGAAATCAACTGCTTCGGTGACGTTCATGTCTTTGGTGGGCTCTCCGTCTATTTCAATAACCCTATCCCCTGATTCTATGCCCGCTTTCTCTGCCGGTGTTCCTTGCAGAGGAGCTACGACTGTTAATATGTCATCTCTTATACCGATCTCCATTCCGACCCCTTCAAATTGACCGGATATCTCCGTCTCAAATTCTTTTTTTTCTTTCGGGGGCATAAAAACAGTATGAGGATCATCGTATGCACGTGTTAGTCCCTGTATGGCACTCCAGACTCTCTCTTCGGTTGGGACCTCTCCTTTTTTTATATGGTTCTCTTCTAGGGCTTCCCAGGTTTTCCAAAAGGTGGAAAAATCTACCTTTTCAGCTTCTTCTTCACTTAATTCTGATTCCGGTTTTGTGTTTACTAATGAAGAAGCGACACCGTCTGCTTCGGCGCTTTTGGCTTTTTGGTTATCTGAACCTACCGCTAATCCTGTGAAAAAGCTTCCGGTTATTAGCCCGATTATTAAAACCGGGAGTAGTATATTTCCTCTGTTTAAGGAAATTTTATTTTCGTTGTAAGAATTCATAATAAGAGTATTATCTCAGAATGTGAACTTCCGGTCAAACTGTTTTTAGTGTTATACTATTTAGAATGATGCAGAGAAGAAATTTCCAAAGCACAGTCTGGTTGGATATGTGCAATCCGACTTATGAGGAGATACAGTCCGTAATTCAGGAATTTAATCTTGACCCTTTTATGGCCGGGGAGCTTAAAAGTTCCGGTACTAAACAGAAGGTTGAGCTTCACTCTAATGCTATATTTCTAATACTTCATGTGCCTGCCTTCAAGCAGAGTGGGGTTATGCGTGATACTGTTGTGCAAGAGATAGATTTTCTTATAGGAGAGGACTTTTTAATAACCACAAGATACGACCATGTAGAGGCTATGGAGCGTTCTGCCAAAATACTGGAGGTTAATTCTACTTTAAATAAAAGTAATGTGGAAAATGAGACTATCTTTGTCTTTTTCCGAGTGTTCAAAGAGATATATAATTCGCTTATTCATGAACTGGAGGATATAAATACGGTAATTGATGATATAAGTAAAGAGATGTTCAATGGCAAGGAAAAACAGATGGTCTTTTCTATTTCCTATGTGACCAGGACGTTATTGGAATTCAAGAAGACGGTTATAATACATAAACAGGTCCTAAAATTACTGGAGTACGCCGGCAATAGTTTTTTTGGTTCTTTCTTTGCCGGATATGTTAGTGCCATTCGTTCCGAATACGGTAAAATAGAGAACTCTCTTAGTATCTCAAAAGAAGTTATAAGCAATCTTCACTATACCAATACTTCTTTGGTTAATACTAAGCAAAACGAGATAATGCTGATGCTCACTTCCGTAACCTTCCTCTTGCTGCCTCTTTCTTTTATTGTCAGCCTGTTCTTTCTTGATACCGTATCACAGATACTTCCACCACCGCCCTATGATCTCTGGATCCTGCTGACTATTCTCATAGGTGTTACGGCCGTATTGGTTTCAATGTTCAGGCATAAGGGGTGGTTATAGAGATGCTGTTTGCTTTAGTAGTTAAGTATCATTATACTTAAGTTGTGGTATGAAAAAGACCACAAGCATCAAAATGATAAAGTTATATAACAGCTTAAGTAAAGAAAAACAGGATTTTGAGCCGATTACCACCGGTTTGGTTAGAATGTATAATTGCGGACCCACGGTTTATGACTACGTTCACGTCGGTAATTTGCGCTCTTATGTATCGGCGGATATATTCCGTAGAGTTTTTGAATACAATGGCTACTCGGTTCGCCAAGTTATAAACATAACCGATGTCGGACATTTGACCGGTGATACCGATGAGGGGGAGGATAAGATGGAGAGGCGCGCCCAGGAGAGAAATAAAACAGCCAAAGAGCTTGCGGAATTTTACACAGATGCTTTCTTCAAGGATATATACTCTTTAAATATCAAAACGGAGGAGACCATTTTCCCGAGAGCCACCGAATACATAAAGGAGCAAATAGAACTTATAAAAGATCTTGAAGATAAGGGCTTAACTTACAGGACCTCTGACGGGATATATTTTAATACTTCCAAGCTTTCCAAATATGACGTTTTTGGTGTAGCCGGTGATAGTCTTATACAGGGCGCTCGTGTGGAAGTTAATTCGGAAAAGATGCATCCTACGGATTTTGCTCTTTGGAAATTCTCTCCTCTTCAAGGGAAACGTCAACAAGAGTGGGATTCTCCTTGGGGCGTGGGTTTTCCGGGCTGGCATTTAGAGTGTTCCGCCATGTCCATAAAACTTTTGGGTGAGCAGTTTGATGTTCATACCGGAGGTATAGATCATAAATTCCCCCATCATCCCAACGAGATAGCGCAAGCCGAGAGTGCTACTGGCAAAAAACCATTTGTTCGCTACTGGCTTCATAACGAGTTCCTCTCTTTTGAGGGTTCTAAGATGGCCAAGTCAGAAGGAAATTTCCTGACTTTGAATGATGTGGTCTCAAAAGGATTTGATCCGATGGTCTATCGTTATTGGCTTTTGGGTGCACATTACAGGAAACCTATCAGTTTTTCTTGGGAGGCACTGCAAGGAGCTTCCAATGCATACAAGAAATTACTCAAGTATGCTGAAGATATTTATACAGAAGAGTTCGAGGCAGAACCCGAAAGTGAATACATAAGGCTTATGAGCGAGTATTTAAACGATGATTTTGATACTCCAAGTGCTTTGGCTTTACTCTGGAAGCTGGTCAAGGATAAAAACATCAAAGATGATATTAAGCATGCAACTCTTAGAGAGTTTGATTTCGTTTTGGGGCTTGCTTTGATGTCAAATATTCAAATGGAAAAAGACATACCATCGGAAGTAAAAGATCTTCTGGAGAAGAGGAAGAAAGCGAGAGAGAGAAAGAATTGGAAAGAATCAGACAGGTTAAGAGATGAGATAGAAAAACACGGTTTTACCGTTAAAGATACTCCTCAAGGTGCCAAGATCGTCTCTTAAAGGATCTTTGCTCTTTTTGTTATATACAAGATATGCACAATTTTTATCGGTTATTGATGCGTAAATTTGGTATGATGTTTGCAAGATCATTATGAGTTCTAATTCTAACGAAAAAACTCACTTTAAGGTTCCTCCACATAGTTTGGAGGCCGAAATGGCTCTGTTGGGTTCTCTTCTTTTAAGACCGGATAGCTTGGACGAGGTTGTTGACCTTATAACTCCGGATGTTTTTTATTCGGAAAAACATAAGAATATATTTGAAATAATGTTGGAGCTCTCTAAGAAAGGAAGCCCCATAGATCTTATTTCTCTCTCCTCTCGCTTAAAGGAAAAGAAACAATTAAAAAATGTCGGAGGCGATCCTTATCTTGCCGATCTTGTTAATACCGTACCCTCCGCTGCGCACTTGATGCACTATGCGGAGATAGTTCAGAAAAAATCAATGATGAGAAAGCTCATCAGAGCGTCTGAAGATATTTCCCAACTGGGTTTCAATGAAATAGAGGATCTGGATAGCTTGCTAGATCAGGCGGAGAAGAAGATATTTGAGGTTACCACCGGATCTCAAGCCCAGAAAATGGTGGAGATATCAAGTGTTCTCGGTGAGGCATGGGAGAGGTTGGACAGACTGCATAAATCGGATGGCTCCTGTCGCGGTGTCTCTACGGGATTTAAAGATCTTGATAATAAACTTTCCGGTTTTCAAAAGTCGGATCTGATAATACTTGCAGCCAGGCCTTCTATGGGAAAGACGGCTCTGGGTCTTGATATAGCTCGTCAGTCGGCCATTCAGAATGGTGTTCCGGTGGGCTTCTTCTCTTTAGAAATGAGTTCTCAGCAGTTGGTTGATAGAATGCTTGCCAGTCATTCTCGTGTAGATGCGTGGAAACTTCGTACAGGTAAGATCACTGCAAGTGGTGATTTTGATCGTATAAGAGATGCTCTGGATGATCTTTCAAAGGCGCCAATATTTATTGATGATACTCCGGCTAACAATATATTAAAAATAAGATCTGTGGCACGTAGATTAAAAAGCCAGAGAGGTTTGGGTATGATAATCGTTGACTATCTACAGC
This sequence comes from Patescibacteria group bacterium, assembly GCA_051747785.1. Classification (GTDB taxonomy): domain Bacteria; phylum Patescibacteriota; class Minisyncoccia; order Phycocordibacterales; family CSBR16-193; genus SKVL01. The sequence continues at coordinate 6,871 of JBNJGN010000010.1, forward strand.
TTATGATGCCTACGCAGACGAAGGCAAGTGACTCAACGGTGCAGCAGGTTACCGAGTTATCAAGGTCCTTAAAACAGCTGGCTCGTGAACTTGATGTACCTGTTTTGGCTCTCTCTCAGTTATCAAGGGCTGTTGAGCAACGAGGTGGTAAGCCTCGTCTTTCGGACTTGAGGGACTCCGGTTCTATTGAGCAGGACGCAGATGTGGTGATGTTCATTCATAGAGAGCAGAATAACGAAGACCCTGAGAGGTATAATACGGCGGAGTTGCTCATAGAGAAGCATCGTAATGGGCCTACGGGAAAGGTTGATCTCTATTTTGATGACGAGAGGTCTACTTTCCTTACCGTAGAAAAGTCAGAATTTAGTCAGCTTGAAGAAGAGTTTAGTTTGCCGGATGCCGAGAGCTAGATCTGCCTCTTACTAATTTTCTATGTCCCCATTAACAAAGCTTTCCGAAATACTTGCAACTTTTCCCGGTATTGGACCGCGTCACGCGGAAAGATTAGCTTATTTTTTAAGTTCAAAGGATAGAAATTATATATCTTCTCTTCAGAAAGCATTGGAGGAAATAAGCGTAGAGGGAAAAAGATGTACCGAGTGCCGCAGTCTTTTTTATTCAAAAGGAAATGAGAGTGTGTGCTCTCTTTGTAGTGACTCTAAAAGAGATCCCGCTTATCTGATCGTAACCGATACTGAAATTAACCGAAATAGCATTGAGAAAAGTGAAGTAACGGATGGATTCTATTTTATTTTGGGTAAAGTTCTTCCGGTCACCGAAAGAAGCACGTCAAAACTCCCTATTGATGATCTTAATAATCGTATTAGAGATCTTTCTGGTAAAGGCCTCAAAGAGGTAATGATTGTTTTAAGTTATACGCCCGAGGGTGAGCACACCGGAAATATAGTCAAAGATAGTATAAAGAAAGTTTGCGAAGAAAAAGGTGTAGTTGTCTCTTTTCCAGGAAGAGGTTTTTCAGTAGGTACAGAAATAGAGTACTCAGATGCTGACACCTTAAAACAGGCCTTTAAGAATAGAGGTACTCCTTATTAAAAAAACGGGCTATACTGCCCGTTTTGTTATTTTATGGAGACGATCCTTACCTTGGCGTGGGGTTGCTTGTGGCCTTTGTTCTTGAAGTGTCTACTTTTGGCTCTGTAGCGCATTACGGCTATCTTTTTGTTTCTGCCTTCTTCAACGAATTCAGCATTTACTTGTGCTTTTTCTATATAGGGTTCACCTATATTGGCTTTTTCTCCATCGTCTGTCATAAGAACAGAATCAAAAACAACTTTATCTCCCGTTTTGTATTCACCGGGTAACTTTTCTATAGTAATAACGTCACCTTCCGATACTTTATACTGCTTTCCGCCGGTTTCTATAACAGCAAAAGCGTTATTTTTTTCTTTTGTTTCTTTTTCTTCTACTTTGGCCATAATTTTTTAATTACAGTGGAACATTGTATATTAAAAGTCGTTTTTTTGCAATCTTTTTTTGTTTTTTGCTACCCCTCCTTCTCTTCTGTGGAAAGTGGTTCATCTAGCTGCTCTTTTTCAGTTTCAATAGATTCCCCTATGACATTCTCAATGTCCTTGCCGATTTTATTTAGTTCCTTATCGGCGCTATTGTAATGGTTTACGGTGGTCTTTAGCGAAGAACCCAGTTTTCTGAAAAAGTTATCATACTGCTTAAAATGCCTGGAGAGCTTATTAACATTCTTCTGTATACTCTCTGCATTCTTTTCTATTTTAAAAGCTCTGAAGCCGTATATAACCGACTGCAAGTAGGCATAAAATGTTGTAGGTGAGACTATGATAACCTTTTTATCATTGATGGCGTAATTAACCATGTTCCTGGAGTTGGGCTTGACCCCTCCGACCTGTTTTACCAAAAGATCGTAGTATATTCCTTCTGCGGGAATGTACATAAAAGCAAAAGGCAATGTCCCCTCTTTCGGTTTTATATACTTGGCAGTTTCGTCTATTCTCTTTTTTAAGTCGTCTCTGAATTTCTTTTCCAAAGAAGCTCTCCTTTCATCGTCTTCTTCATTATTAAGTTCTGTGTATGTATCAAGAGAGAATTTGGCGTCTATGGGGATGATCCCTTCTGGGGTATGCAATACGGCATCCACGCGTTCTCCGTTAGAAAAGCGGTACTCCATTTCATAAACCTCGGGAGGAAGAATGTTGGACAAGATAAGTTTTAAACTGGCTTCGCCAAAATTGCCTCTTTCTTTTTGGCTTTTAAGTGTTTTTTGAAGATCTTGGAGCTGTTCGGCTATGGAGAATATCTGATTGCTCCGCTCTTTTACCTCGCTCTGGCCCTTGGCTACATCTTTTAGCTGCTCGTTTACTTGCTTATTTATATCCTGTATCAACCTTTGGGAGTCTTGGAACTGATTCTGTACACTTCGGTGGGTTTCGGACATTTTAGTGTCCATGGTTTTGTTTAGATCGTTCATCTGTTGAAAAATGAGATCCAGGTTTTGCGAGCTAGAAGAACTGTCCTTCCCCCTGCTTTTTATAAGCAGATAGAACATAAAGACATTCATCAGTATTAATAAACCGATGGATACCGATAGGATGGTCATAGACAGATTTCCTTCCACAAAAGCCAGTATAACAAAAGAAACCCCTTACGCGCCAGCTTAGTAGATACGGTCAGTGGCTCTTGTTTATGGGCCATGTTATAATTTTTAATTATGAGTATACATTCAGAGATAAAAGAAGAGATAAAAGAAGCGGTACGCTTACGTGACAGAGAGAGGGTGACCGCCCTAAAAAGTTTAATAGCGGAATTTACAAATGAGGCCATAAAAAAAGGCAAAGATAGAGAAAGCGACATATCTGATGAGGATGCCTTAGAGGTTATCAACCGCCTTGTTAAACAGAGACGTGACTCTATTGAGCAGTTTGAAAAAGGCGGAAGAGAAGATCTTGCTGAGACCGAAAGATCGGAGCTCTCTGTTTTAGAAAAGTATCTTCCGGAGCAAATGACTGAAAAGGAAGTGAAGGAATATATAGAGAAGAAGATGAAGGAAATGAAAATATCAGACAGAGGTCAGATGGGTCCGCTTTTGGGCGCGGTTATGAAAGAGCTTAAGGGATATGCTGATGGGCGAGTGGTAAAAAGAGTTACTGAAGAACTTCTTCCTGAAGAGAAATAGTCTTTATTCCTTTGGTTCCCAGATAAATCGGTACGGTGCTTTTGCCCATTCTCCGGCGTACTCAACGCCTACCCTTTCGGTTCTTTTAATATCTCTTTCCGATATTCTCACGCCCTCTTCCAGCCATAATCCGTTTTCTTTTAAAGCCTCTTTTCCGTTAAAACTTCTGTCTATGGATAGACTCTTGGTTAAGCGTCCCGGACCTTTTATCTCCTCTATTCCCCTTATTAGGACTGCCGAAGGATAGCCTTCTTCTCCGGTTACGATGTTGAGCATATTGTGCATTCCGTAAACCAGATATACATACCATACTCCCGCGGGTCCGAACATAACCGAGTTCCGTTTGGTTATTCCACGACTGGCATGGCAGGCGAGGTCTTCCTTTCCGTCGTAGGCTTCCACTTCCGTAATGGCGTATCTTATCCTGATATTTTTCTCTTCTTTCACAAGAAATTTACCGAGAATTTCAGGGGCTATTTTCAGGACGTTTTTATTGAAAAATACTTTTGGTAGTATGGTCCCCATTAAAGGTTATATTAACATTTATTTTTTTATGCTTGAAAAAGGAATTTAATGGTATAATACTTTTATATGAAAAAAACGGAAACTTTTTTAACTACTATATTAATACTTGTTGTGACATTATCCTTCGGGATAAGCCTGAAAATGGCGGAAGCGGAAGATCTGACTGTAGATGGTGAGGACATATCTTTGCCTGAGGATGTGGATGATGATGATATTTTACCGGAAAAGAAAAAGGCTCTGGAGGAGATACATGAGCTTATACAAAGAAAGATATATCTTAAATGGAGGCTTGAAGGGGTTGAGCTTGAGGATGAGATAAGTGCTAAGAGTTTTCTGGTTTCTGACTTATCAGAAGATGAGCGTGTCCTTATTAAGAGGGATGAAGAGATAAGCCGCCCCATAGCTTCCGTTACCAAGCTTATGAGCGCCGTAATAGCTGCAGAGAACATTGATGAGAATGAAAAGATATCACTGAAATCTTCCATGCTTAATACCTATGGGTATAGCCCTTCTCTTTTTCCGGGAGCCGAGGTTCGCGCCAAAGATCTTATGAAAGCGGCCCTGATACAATCAACTAATGATGCCGCAGAGTCCCTAACCTATTTTATGGATAAAGGAGTGTTTGTCGGGCTTATGAACATAAAAGCTCATCAGATAGGAATGAAAGACTCTTTCTTCTATGATTCTCACGGTTTAAGTCCTGAGAATAAGGCTACGGCATCGGACATTGTTAGGCTATTGAATTACATAGACGAAGAACATCCGGAAATATTTGAGATAACTTGCGAGGAAGATTTTCAATTACCCAACCCATATGGTCGCTCTTTGACTTTCAAAAATTTGAACATCTTTCCCGATATACCCGGATTTATAGGTGGAAAAACGGGATATTTACCCGAAGCCAAGCAGACCTACGCCACCCTTTTTGAGTTGAATGGACGAACCTATGCCGCTGTAATTTTAAGGTCTGATAACAGGAAAGAAGATGTTGACACCATCTTTCGCTGGTTGGAGGAAAACCCTGAGTTTAAAGACTAGGATATTTTATGGGATTCTTATTTACTGATCTGAAGCGATGAATTCTAATAAAAAAACTCCGGTTGTTAACCGGAGTTTTTATTTTTAAGCTTACACTTTATAATTTCTTCCCGCTTCCCGTATCAAGTATAAAGATATTCGGTTCAACTTCTTCCCAGTCGTCAACTTCTATCATGTCCCCTTCTACGTATACGTCAATGGATGTGTAAGTGTTTAGAGAACGGGAACGATCGCCGTAAGATTGCTTAAGATCGGACCAATTGTCTTCATCAAGTGGGAAGTTATCAACGGTGTCTACTATGCTGAAGTCCTTCGCTTCTCCTTCTTCGCAGGTGAACTCTATTATGGCGGTCATCACGCTGTGTCCGTCTTCAAAGGCGGTCATTATAGTGTCATTGCCTATGAACTGTACGTGATATGGGCTGTGCCATGAGGTTGCCCCCATGCTTGGCCTTTCAGGTATATCGCTTTCAACTTCTGCCCAGCTATTTTCCAGGCTATTTATAACATTCATTCTGGAAGCGTGATCGCCATCGCAGGATAATGTCTCTGGTTCTTCCGGCTCTTCTGGCTGGAAGGTCCCTCCTGTGATCTCAATTTTTGTTGCCTCGGCTTGAGAGGGGAAGCTCTCCATTGCCACTCCTGTTGACCAAACTTCAACCTCGTCGTGAAGCTGTATGTCTTCTGGGCTTATCTCTTCACCTGAGGGTGATAGTACTTTGGTGTCTTCGGTAATTTGGTAAGTTATGGCGTTTCCTTCCAATCTTTCTGTGTCTCCGTCATAGGGCTCGGGGCCACTTAAGTCTTCGGCTACCAGTATAGAGTCTTGTGTTATCTCAAATACGAAACCTTTTATGTCGGATAAACTATCAGTGCCCTCGTCTCCTTCATCGCCACCTCTTAAAAATACAAAAGCTGTGGTAATGGCTAAAATGAGAACTACAGCTCCGATTATAATAATGAGTGTTTTTTTCATAAACTCTTAATTATAAATATTAATAGTAATAACTAATTATAACACGTTCATTAGCCTACGGCATCCTGACTTTCTTGAATCCCAGTCTGAGCTGCACCACCTAACAACATAAACGCCCGTGGGGTAAAATAGTCGGTAAGAAGATTAACAGACTAACCCACGAGCGAATATGTACACATATTTTACCAAAGAATCCCGTATAGCGTTAGCAGCACTAAGGCGAGCGGGACACAGTTCTCTAAACTGCGCTGAAGAACTGGGAATGGACAAGTCTTCAGTAAATCGTGAACTGAAAAGACACAGCTGTCCGGACGGAGTCTATCGGGGAGCTAAAGCTCACAAACAATATCTGGAGAAACGCAAAGAAGCCAAAAGTGCTTCCCGCAAGATCAAGAATGACTCCAAACTGAAGTCCCATATCAGGAAAAGATTAAAGAAGAAGGATTCTCCGGAACAGATAGCCGGCAGAAATAAACTAAACGGTACCTACCAATATGTCTGTGCCGAGACCATTTACCAATGGATCTTTCAGGAAGAGAAACAGTTTACCAAGTATCTGCGCCGTATAGGCCACAAGGGTAAATACCGACGTAAGAGAGGTACTAAAGTGCGAGAAAAAGCCCGAGATGAAGCCAAAATCAAGAGGATTGATATCAGACCACCGGAAGTGGAAGAACGCAGTCGGATCGGGGATTACGAGGGTGACACCATCTTGGGTAAGGATAAAAGAAAAAGATTATTGAGCAACGTTGATCGCTTCAGTGGCTACGGTATGCTGGACAGGTTAGACTTGGTTAAAGCAGAGATAGTGAGAAGAAAAACAGCGGCCAGGTTTAAGTGCATTCCCTCTTCCAAAAAACATACCTACACATACGACAACGGCGTCGAACTCGGAGAGGAAGATGGAGAGCTGGAAAAGATGATCAAGATGGAAGTATACCGAGCTTACCCTTATCATTCCTGGGAACGAGGTAGTAATGAAAACTACAACGGCTTGGTCAGAGATTTCTTTCCTAAAGGTATCGACTTTGGTAACATAACAGATAAGGAAGTTAAGCGTGTCGAGCGTAATTTAAATCACCGACCACGTAAGCGCCTTGGCTATCTTACTCCGCATGAGGTTTATGTATTAGGAATGATGCCTGGTGCAACTCAGACTAGAATCTAGGTTTTACACCTTCTTTTCTATTAGTTCTATGCTGTGTACTCTACGGTGGCCATCTATCAATAAAATTTATCAACCATCTCTAAAATTCGCTGCATAAGTTCACTTGACATATAATTTAGTTTGGTATACCCTGTAGGGGTATGCAAAAGCCGGTAATAACACGCCTTAACAGAGCCAAGGGTCAGATTGATGGTCTTATTAGACTCATTGAGTCTGAGTCAGACTGTCAAAAAGTAGCGGAACAGTTCTCAGCCGCTGATGCTGCTCTAAAGCGTGCTGTTGAGGTTTACCTGCGTGACCATTTGGATAGCTGTTTGGGTGAATCTGATCCCAAAACCAAAAAAGAGATGGAGTCCATAATGGGTGCGCTTTTTAAAAGGAAGTAATAATTAAAAGGTTATAATAAAAAGTATTATGTCAAAAGCAATAGAACTCACAAAAGATACATTTAACAGCGAAGTAATGGAGGCAGATATGCCCGTTCTGGTTGATTTTTGGGCTCCTTGGTGCCAGCCGTGTCTGATGATGGCTCCTATACTGGATGAACTGGCGGAAGATATCGGAGATAAAGTAAAAATAACGAAGCTAAACGTAAACGAAGAACAGAACCAAGCACTGGCTTCGCAGTATGGCGTACAGAGTATTCCTAATATGAAACTGTTCAAAAATGGAGAGGTTATTGGGGATTATGTTGGCTTAAGGCCCAAAGAGGCATTTAAACAGGAGATAGAAGAGGCTATATCGTAGCCTCTTCTCCCCTCTTTTTCCTTTTCTTTTAATATTTAGCTAGATATTTGTATTATGTCCATTTTCTCTGAAGAGCATAGATCAAGATTAGAAACCGCAAGAAAGATAGCGGAACTGCCGGAAGAGGCAGTTTTTCTGCTAGATAAGTTTGAAAGAATAGAAAAGAGAGATATACAGGTAAACGGGATCAGTTATCCCGCCTGGAGGGTGGTTCATAACAGCTCATTAGGTCCCGGAAAGGGTGGAATCCGTTTTCATCAAGGTGTTTCAGAAGAAGAGGTAAAGGCTCTCTCTTTATGGATGAGTATTAAAAACTCTTTGGTCGGGCTTCCTTATGGTGGTGCTAAGGGCGGAGTTGCAATAGACGGAAGAGGTCTGTCCTTGGATCTAAGGGAAAAGGTTAGTAGAGGGTATGTAGATAAATTCTATTCCGTGTTGGGGCCTGATATTGATATACCGGCACCTGATATATACACGGATGCCCAAGTTATGGCCTGGATGCTTGATCAGTATGAGAGTATAAAAGGCAGACATGAAAAGGCTACCTTTACAGGTAAACCTCTGGAATTAGGTGGTTGCGATCTGAGGATAGATGCTACGGCACGCGGAGGTTTTATAGTTTTAAAGTCCGTACTGGAAGATCTAAATGGCTTAGATGGTGATCCGACTGTTGTGATCCAGGGATTTGGAAATGCCGGCTCACACATCGCTAAAATGTTGCACGAAGACGGATTTAAGATCATTGCCGTTAGCGATAGTACTGGCGGGATCTATAACGAAAATGGATTGGACATACCGTCTGTTATTCAGGATAAAAAGAAAGAAGGAAGTGTAAAAGCTCATAAGAATTCCGTAAGCATAAAGACAGAAGAGATCCTTGAGATGCGGTCTGATATACTGATACTCTCAGCTTTGGAGAACCAGATAACAAAAGATAATGCCTCTAATGTAAAAGCTAAGTATGTATTAGAGCTTGCAAACGGACCCGTAACACATAACGGTGACAGAATACTTAAAGATAACGGTGTGCTGGTCATACCTGATATACTTGCAAATGCCGGTGGAGTTGTTGTGAGTTATTTTGAATGGGCTCAGAATAAGAACGGTCAATTGCTAGAGATGGACTATCTCTCAAAAAGGTTGCATCATATGATGAAGCGTTCTTGGAAAAGGGTTTATGAGCTCTATTTAAAAGATGAAAAAACTCATAATTTAAGAGATTACGCTTACTCATTGGCCATGGATAGAATAGTAAGAGCGGAGAGTTGGAGAGGAAATATAAAACTTTTAAGTAATAACAAATAGATATGGAAGAAAAAGGCCAAAAATATGATCTGATAATAGTTGGCGCAGGGCCTGCGGGTCTTACAGGTGCTCTGTATGCGACGAGGTATAAACTGAAAGTACTTGTTATTGGTAAGATGCCAGGAGGAACAGCTACCGAGGCTCATAGAGTATGTAACTTTCCCACTGAGAAAGATATAACGGGACCGGAGTTATCTCAAAAGATGTACTCCACTGCTACTTATCAGGGTGCAGAAGTTGTGATGGATAGCGTGGATAAAATAGAGAGAAGCGGTGGTTTATTTGAAATAAAAACCGACTCGGGGAAAGTATATAGATCAAAAGCACTCCTAGCAGCCGTAGGCACAGAAAGGCAAAAACTGAACATAGAAGGAGAAGAAGAGTTTATAGGTCGGGGTATCTCTTACTGTGCAACTTGCGACGGTATGTTCTACAGAGATAAAACCGTAGCGGTTATTGGTGGTGGTAATTCAGCCACTACTGCCGCTCTTTACTTAGCGGATGTGGCAGAGAAGGTGTACCTTATATACAGAGGAGAAGAGCTAAAAGGAGACAGAGTTTGGATAGATAATGTCAAAAACAATGAGAATATAAGTGTTCTATATGATACCGAGCTGGACAAAATAAAAGGAAACGAGAAAGTAGAGGCTTTAGAGATTATTTCTAAAAAGGAAGGGTCAAAGAAAGATATAAGGGTTGATGGTGTATTTATTGAGATAGGATCAAAACCGATTTTGGACCTTTTTGAAGATCTGGATGTACAGAAGGACGAGAAAGGGTATATAAAAGTGGGTCCGGATCAGAAGACCAATATTGATATGTTATGGGCTGCCGGTGATATAACCAACTCCTCTAATGGATTTAAGCAAATAATCACCGCCGCCGCGGAAGGAGCAATAGCCGCGAGTGATATATCAGATGAGCTAAGAAAGAGATAGTGATCTCTTGCCCCGGAATAAAATTACAGCTATAAATTTGATCTTAAAAGCTCTTCCCTTCCTGCGTAATAAGAGCACTTATCACAATCGGGATTATATCCGGGAAATGGCCTCTCAAGGAGATCTACAATATCGGACAACCTCTTCTCCATATCAATGGACCCTATATTAACTCTGTCCACATGCCCGTCAAACTCTATCTTTATTTCTGGATCACTTTTGTTCTTGGGGAAATAGTGTAAGAGGTAAGCTCTGTCAGAGATTAGAAAACCGTTACTCTCAAACATAAAACCATAACCGGCTAACTGGTCCCGATAGTATTTCTGTTTATCTTCCTTGGGCGGATTTCCCGATGATTTATAATCTGCAGGCACAAGCCTTCCGTCCTTTTCCAAAAGGACATCGTCTATTTTACCTTGGAGAACATAACCTTTTTTCTCATTTATCACTCTAAGGGAGCTCATGTTCTCTCTCCAGTCATTTAGCTTAGCCAGGTCCTCAAAAACCAAAACCCCGTCCTCTTTAAGCTGTTCAGCTTCAGGCGGAAACTCCCCCACTTTACGGTAACTGTCGTACCTGTTCTTTAAGATCTCATCCATTGCTGAATTTAAAAGCAGTGGCAACATTGGTGGTTTTCTGAAGTGGTTATCAACCCAAAAACAGGCAGGACACTCACTGAATCCGTATAGACCGCTCGGACTCAATCTCCATAATCCTTCTTTTGTCTTCATACTATTCCAAACTATAATTTATAAGCTTCTCTTTTATCTCTTCATCGCTTACTTCAAAACCTGGTAAAAATTCAACCTTTTCATCATAGTTTATATCTTCATAGTATGTCAGCTGTTTTCGAAAAAGATTTTCATTGAACTCGTTTCCAAATATTTCTTTACCTTTATTTATTATCGGTTTAATTGAACCGGTCCTATTAAAAATAAAATAAAGATCAACATAATCTTTCCATTTTGCTCTTCTGCCTAGAGCGTAGGCCTTCATTGATGCAAGAGTAGTAAGATCTGGCATCAACAGGCCCTCTGGATGACTTTCGATAGCAATTTGAAATGGATAATGGAAGAATGTCATCTGAACTCCATTTATGAAAAATGTGTATTGACCAATCTCATCCTTGAAAACTTTTTCTATTTTCCATCCGTCTTCACTAATTTTTTTTCTTACAAAAGCATTTTTGAAATCTTTTATGGAGAACAGGTCAAAATCGATTGATCTTCTGTGCCCTATCTGTAAAGCTGTAGCTGTTCCTCCCACCAAAAAGAAATTATTCATAAATTTCATTACAGTTGGCAACAGTTTTAATTGTTCTTCGGTAAGTATATCTTTATGCATTTTGTTTGCAGTGTTTATCAAAATAAAGGTCAAAGTAGTTCTTTGTTTTAATGTCATAATTCTGTCTTCCCATCTCTGAGGGTTTGGAGTTCTTTCTGAATATTTCTGCGACCTTTTCAATTCCGAGGATTTCGATGAGTTCTTGTACGTCATCCCAGTCTCCGTAGTTTAATGTCGCTTCAACGATAGACTCCGGAGATAGCTCGGAGTGATTCTTTACCCACCAGACGAGGTTCTTTCTTTTCTTTATAAAACTTTGTAGTTTCTCCTTATTCATGATTTTATTTTATCAAAATAACGCTTTCCAATAAAGAAAAATAGACTGATAGTTTGCATTAAATTTCCCGAGGGTCATACGCCCAGTGTAAAAGAGCTTGACGCTGTTTTGCTCGGCACGTTAAGTCTCCCGTGGCACAGTTCTTTGCCACTTGAGCGATATGTCTTTTTATCTGATTCCATCTTTTTATCTGCCTTTTATCCTCTTCAGGCAGTCGTCTTCCCTGGTAGTATCTACAGTACCACTGAAACCACCCTCTTGTATCGTGGTCTTCATTTATCCATCCCTTTTCTCTCCAGTATGACAGAGGCTGGCTAGCATTTATTTTAAAGTAGTTAAGTTCCGGGTCATGTCTTTCATGGCAGAGTTTGGCGTTTTTAAACCAACTTTTGGGAAACTCTGCCTTACAGTCTGTCATGTACTTTCCTCCGAACACGCCCATCTCAAGCATCTCCTTGGGAGATAGGTCGGGATTGAATTGAGAGTCAAAATTTCTCCCTGAAGGCTCTGTCAGTCTATATGTATAGTTCTTTTGCATCAGATCACTGACTTTTACGGTCTTTTCTTTTTTTCTAGACATGGTTTATTAAATACCAAACTAAGAGAAATACGGAGCCCCACCAGGCAGTGAATGAGATAACAAAACTTATCGTAATGTAAGCTTGGATCTTCCGGGGTAATAAATCCTTGGATCGCCCTTCCCTCTCTCTTTTTAAAAGATAAGGGCTTACATAAAAGGAAAGAAAAACTCCGTTTAAGATAAGGATCGGAAGTACAAAGAGATGCGCTGTGGGGATCCATGTTATGGGGTTTTGTGAGTAAAATATTATTCCACCCACTGTAGCTAGCAAGGTTCCCACCCAGATCAGTGGCTTGGTCACTTTGTGAGTTCTGATGGTGGCCTCGGTCCAATAGGGTGAGGATCTTCCTAAAAAACCATGCAGATCTATAACGGTAACGGCACCTAGCCCTATTATGAAACCCGCCATGAATATGAAAAGCCCTAAAACTTCGATCATATATTTTTATTCTTCCTCCAAGCTCTTTTCAATGTCAGTTTTTATTTCCTCAAATTCGTTCTCTATCTCTTTAAGTCTTCCCTTGCTCTCTTTTACGATCTTTGATGCCTCTCTGACCAATTTAAGCCCCTCTTCCACATCAACTTCTTTTTGGCTTTCAAACCACTCGGCTATTTCCGATAGTCTGGATAGATTACTGTTAAGGTCTGTTTTTTTGTTTGCCATATTTTACTTTATTCTTTTAATCTCCGATGTAATATTTCCATCATATACTCTAACATCTATTTCATCTCCGGTCTTTAAACCTTTTTTGCTTTTTATAACCTTTCCCTCTTTCATAGATATACTGTACCCCAGCCTCATCTGTTTTTGCGGATCATTTGTCTGAATATAGCGATAGGTGCTATCTATCTTGTCAGAGGAGATGTTCATGGCGGAAGAAAAATTAACAAGGTACCTTTTAGGAAGGTTGCTTAGAAGTTCCTTTTTTACCTCTTCTATACTTCTTGTCATGTATCTTTCTGTGGTTAACACCCTCTCACTCAAAACTTTCCTGCTATCTGAGATCTTCCGCCTTAGGGTTCCGGTAGAAAGATGAACTCTATACTCACTCTCTTTGTATCTTTTAAAGATGGAGTTCATCATTCGCTCTGCTGACTCAAATCCCCTTTTTATCTGTTTTGAATTGCTTTCTATTGCCTTTTCATAGTTGCTAAATATATTTCCTTCAAGATCTCCCAGCTTGGCGTCCGCCTCATTCCAAGGTCTGCTTAAAACGGAGGCCACCATTGAAGGGGTTGACTCGGATACATCCGCCGCCAAGGATGCTAAGGGTATATCTTGGTGATGCCCTATTCCCGCTATCACCGGTTTGGGGAAGGAGGCGATCTCTCTTACCAGAGCTTCACTGTCAAAGCCCGCCAATGACTGCATTGACCCTCCTCCTCTCATTATAACAAGAATATCTATGTCTTCTTTCTTCATGGCTCTTACTGAAAGTGTCAGAGATCTTCCGGATTCCGGTCCTTCAACCGGAGAATGGAGGATCTTTACCTTAAAACCTGATCTTCTCAGGTTGTTGCTGAAGTCGTGGATAGCTTCTCCGCGGGTGGATGTAATAACGCCTATCTTTTTAGGAAATTCAGGGAGTGCTCTTTTCTTGTCGTTATCAAAAATACCTTCCGCCGAAAGTTTCTTTTTGAGTCTGTCGTAAGCTCTCTTTAGCTGTCCTTCGCCTACCAGTTCAAAGGAGTGAATATGGAAGGAGAGCTTTCCAAAAGGTCCGTAAAACTCGGGGTACCCTTTGGCCAGGATCTCCATACCGACCTCAAGCTCAACTCCGTTTAAGACGTAATTACTTGCCCACATGGTGGAGGGCAAGATGTCTCCCGTCTCTCTGTCTTTTATTACTGGATAAGCATGCCCCTTAGCCGACATCTTCATCTCGCTTATCTCCCCAGTTATACCGACTTTAAGACCCCTTATTCTTGAGTTTAAAAGAGAGATGAATTCCGAGACGCTGAAAGTGTCTCTGTCGTTTTCAGCTTTCATTTTGGTCACGTATTATTACTTCTTCAATAACTTGAGACAGAACTTCAAAGGTATCACTTGCCAGTACGGACTCTCCGTATATCTCAGAAGCCCTCTCTCCCGCTTTACCGTTTATGTAAGCTCCCAGGTATGCAGATTCAAAGGAGTCAGGATTGCGAGCCAGAAGTGCTCCGCATATTCCTGCCAAGTTATCCCCGAACCCTCCTTTGGTCATAAAAGGGGTGCCGGTTTCATTAGTAAGTATAGCTTCTCCGTCGGATATGATATCTATACCCGACTTTAGGAGAATGGTGACACTTATCTTTCTTGCCAGCTCTCGGACTACTTCTTCTCTTTTGCTCTGTTCATCCGGTAGGGCGTTTCCGTTTAGTATTCTGAACTCTTCCGCATGAGGGGTAATAATAACTCTCTTGCTCTCAAGTGTTATTTCTTCTTCGGCTAGTGCTCTTATGGCCTCGGCATCAATTACCATAGGTATTTTGGTCTTCTCTACTATCTTTCTTATAGCAACAGAGGTCTCTAAAGATCGCTTTAGCCCTCCTCCTATAATAAGCACATCTGCGTTTTCTGCCTCTTCTAGCACTAACTGCGAATGTCCTCTTTCTAGTTCCTCATTTAATGGCAGGGAAATAATATCCGGCAGAAAAGAAGATGCGATGTCCGCCGCTCTTTTGTGGGATATGACCGTTACCAAGTCCGCTCCGGCATGAAGTGCCGAAACGGCGTTAAATATGGCGGAGCCGGTATACCGCTCACTTCCAGCTACTATCAGAACTGTACCGAAATCTCCTTTGTGAGATAGTGGGTCTCTTTCTTTATAAAAACTTTTTATATCCATCTCTCTATTTTAACCTTACCGGTAGCACTTTCCAAATTTAAAAGAATCTACAGATACGGTCTTTTAATTATGCGATTATTTCCATCTGTGATAAGAAATAATAAAAGACCTTTTAGATTCCTGTGCTTACCTACAGAAGCTTGTTTTTCTGTCCACAGATATTGCTAAACAGAAATAACTCTGCTACATTAAAATAAATTTGGTTCTTTAAACCTTTAGCAAAAGGGAGGTCGGCTATGTATTTAAGAGGTGCTATGACTCGCTCGATGTGTCCTCATTGTAAAAAAGCTGGTAGAGTGAGCATGATTATCATGATGCTCTCCAAAACACTTTTTTATTGCGAGAGTTGCTCAAATTACTTTTATTCCCATTCCTGATGTCCTGATCACCTCATCTTAAAAAACCCTTCTTTATGGAGGGTTTTTTATATTTTGAACTCTACAACATCACCATCTTTTACCATATACTGTTTTCCTTCCGTTCTTATAAGCCCTTTTTCTCTTGCAAGGGCTTTTGAGCCGCTTGAGAGCAATCTTTCCCACTCTATAACGTCAGCCTTTATGAACTTATCATGAAAATCCGAATGTATGGCCTTACCGGCCTCCGGGGCGGTGGAACCCGCTTTTATATCCCAGGCTCTCGATTCTTTCTCTCCGGTAGTGAAAAAGGTTATTAGATTTAACATCTCGTAGCCTGTCTTAATGACATCTTCAATTCCCCCACTCTCCTCTCCGCTTATCTCTCTTCGGAAGGTGGCTCGGTCCTCACCTTCCAGCCCTGCAAGCTCAAGCTCGGCACCGGCGTCTATCTCTATAACAGGCGCGTGAGGAGTATTATACTCAATAGCGGACATCAGTGAAGGCAGTCTCTCGTCAACTAGTTCCGTAATATTCCGAGCTCCACTCCTTTTATTTAAAACGTATAATACCGGTTTGTATGTTAAAAGATTTAGTTCTCTAAAGAGTGCTACTTCATCTTCAGAGAACTCTTCAGAGGATACAAACCGCCCCTCTTGGAGAATGAATGACAGCCTGTCTAAAATTTCTGCCTGCTTTTTGACCTGCGGATCACCTTTTTTAAGATCTTTTTCTATTTTGACCTTTCTTTTCTGGACGGACTGGAGATCTGCCATTATTAACTCAAGATTAATGGTCTCAACATCCTGTCTGGGGTCAACGGCGCCTGAGACGTGAATAACATCGTCATCTTCAAATGTTCTTACCAGGTGCAGAATAACATCAACCTCGCGAACATTGCTTAAGAATGCGTTACCGAGCCCTTCACCCTCCGATGCTCCTTTAATTAAGCCGGCTATATCCACAAACTGCGCTCCGGCCGGTATCATCTTTTGCGAATTGGAGAATTCACTCAAACGGTTCAACCGGACATCCGGAACAGCTACTACTCCCACTGATGGATCAATGGTACAGAACGGATAGTTCTCGGCCGGCACCGACTTTTCGGTCAAGGCGTTAAAAAGTGTTGATTTTCCCACATTGGGAAGCCCTACTATTCCTATTGAAAGCGACATAAAGTTTTCATTATGAGTAAGAATAGTACAACAAAATAATCTAAAAGAAAACCTTTTGCTTGGTTCTTTTAAATATCCTCTTTATTTTAAGGTAATTATAAAGATAACATGCATCTATGTTGCTCTAACCTCTTTATCTGTTAAAATATAGCTAATAACTTATTAAAATATGAAAAAGAAAATAGTATACTCATTATTAGCCGTTTTAGTTATTCTTGTCGCTTTCTCTATTACCGGTACCGCCTTAGGGGGGCGCATAGACTTCTCAAAACTCCCCGGCCCTATGCAGGCCTTTATGGGAGAAATAATCGCTCTAAATCCGGCCGGCCCCGGTGAGGCTCCTCGTTATTACGATCTTCTGATAAAGAAAGTTAAAACCGGTTCCGGTTCTGGCGCCTATCGTGCCGGCGATATTGTTACTGCTAGAGAGTATGGAAGTAAGTGGTCACCTGCCGAGAAAAATAACTTTTGGATAGTAAAGATGTATCTAACCGAAACACAGGTTCAAGAGCTCCTCTCTCCTAAGACGGAACCTATCCCCGAAGAAGAGAGAGATGAGATGGGTGAAGAGTTTGCCGATGAGGAGGAAGAGCGAATGACAGCCCGCCGAAAGTACTATATTCCTCCTGAAGCTCTGGAGCAGTTAAAAGACGGAGGCATGATAAGTAAAGACTACGTTAAACAGAGAAAGAAATAGTTCCTGATATCCGTTTCTATCATTAAGCACTTCCTAAACTGATTACTGTTTCATATTACATGCACGCTAAAAAGATAAACAAAACTTTACTTTTTTTCTGTTTTTCCCTTTTTCTTATTCCCTCCTTTGCGTCCGCCGCCACCGAATTCGAGTCCATTGTGGACCCCGACAACGGC
>JBNJGN010000011.1:0-22804 GCA_051747785.1 Patescibacteria group bacterium
GCCATAAGAGCACTGAAATTAAGAAGTACCACGGCACACATAGAGCTCTTGCAAACAGAAAAGGGATGGAAAGTTATAGAGGTTGGCCCCAGAATGGGCGGATTTAGACACTTAATGTATAAACTCTCTTACGGCATAAACACAGCGGCTAACGATATTGCAGTCAGAATACCGAAAAAACTCTCTATACCCAAAAAAGAAAAGGGTTACACAACCGTCTTAAAAACATACTCCAAAAAAGAAGGTACCATCAAAAGCATAACAGGGGTTAAGAAAGTACGGGAATTAAAATCTTTTTACTCCATTAAAGTTAATAAAAAGGTCGGTGATAAAGCTATTTTCGCCAAAAACGGGGGGAAAGAGATATTCAGAGTTACTCTTTTTAATGAAGACCAATCAGAACTATTGGCAGATGTCAGAAGATGCGAGAAAATGATAAAAGTGAAGACGGATAAAAGATAGAGACCTCTTTGTCATGAAAAATAAAAAAGGAAAATCTCCTACCATAATATCCATCAACGGAACCAAGGGTAAAACCACCGTGGCGCGTCTTTTAGAGATTGCTTATAATAAAATAGGAAAGAAGACTCTCCTAGTTGATACTCACGGACACTACTTTAACAGAGAAAAAAGGAGTAACCAGGAAGAAAATATCGCGATTTACGGATTAATGCCCACCGTTTGCCCGGGACGTTTCCTTTACGAGTTAAAAGATCAAGAAAACTCCGTGGCTATTCTGGAAACCTCGGTAGGATCTTCCGCTTTACCCGGAATGGGATACAAGGCCCATAACGTGGGAATACTTACTAATATTTTTGAAGACCACATAGGAAGAAGAATAAAAACAAGGCTTTCTTTAGCCAAAGAAAAAGGAAAGCTTTTTCGCAGAGTAAAAAATGACGGCACCCTTATATTCAACGCCGATGATAAATATTCCGTTCCCAGAATAACAAAAGCAAGAAAATTATTAGACAGGAAAAACGTAGAAATAATGCCCACAGGTATAGATTTTTCCTTTTTCAACATAGACAGACACCTTAAAAACGGGGGCGAAGCATTAACCCTAAAAGAGGGTAGTCTGCTCATTGTTTCTCCGGAAAAAGAAGAAAAGGTCATTGACCTCTCTTCAGTAGATTGGACGTTTAATGGCTCATACCGCCCGGCTGTGTTGAACCTAATGTTGGCCGTAAGCTGTATTTACAAAGACCAAGGCCGAAAAGTCCTTATGGAGGTAAAAGATGTCTTTGAAAATTACACTCCTGATGAAAAAAATGCAGGAAGAATGCTCTGTTATTTGAATAGAGAGAAGAATATAGGATTGATAATTGATTACGCACATGAGAAAAACTCTCTGAAAGAGATCTCTCGCCTTGCCTCTAAATTATCTCCCGGAAAAACAACTGGAGTTATCCGATTTGCCCCGGACAGAACAGACGAACAGCTCAAAGACTACTCAAGAGAAACTGCCAACCTTTTTGACAACGTTATTGTATACGACAAAATAGACGGGGTGCAAAAGAAGCCCCTTAAAGACAAAAGAAAAGTTTCTTATCGAGATATAGGCGAGGTCTCAAAAATAGTTTTTGAAGAAATGAAAAACCACTCTCACTCCCCCTCTAATATCCATAGGATCGTACAAGAGAAAGATGCCTTAAAAAAAGCCTTCGAGCTCAGCCGAAGCGGTGATCTTGTTATCCATATCTACGGGAACGACCCAGCTGAAAGCGTGCAAATGATAAAAGATATTATGGGCGCTGAACGCTGTTCACCCAAAAACCTTATTGAATCGCTAAAAAGATCTTGAATATATTACTACGGCAACTGCCGTCTTTAATTGAAAAAAGTCTGAAAAACTGATAAGGTTTCTAACATCAAAGAAATATAGTTAATAAATAGATTAAAACTCGTGGCCAAAAATTCAAAAGCAAGAATAAACAACCGTATAAATTCACCCGAATTACTAGTTATAAATGAAGACGGGGAAAAGTTAGGTGTTATATCACTCCAAGAAGCCCTTAACAGAGCCGAAGAAGCTGATCTAGACCTTGTCGAGATAGCCCCCGACGCAGAGCCTCCGGTGGCTAAAATAATGAGTTACGGGAAATATCAATACGATCAAAAAAAGAAGCTTCAAAAGGCCAAAGCCAAAGCTCATGTTGTAGAAACTAAATCCATACAGATAAAACCCGGTACCGGAGAAAACGACCTCAAGATGAAAGCTAAGAGGGTTTCCAATTGGCTCAAAAAGGGCAACAGAGTAAGAGTGGAATTATTTTTAAGAGGACGATCCAAGTACATGGAAAGAGAATTTTTGGAAAAAAGACTGCAAAGAGTCTTGGATTTGGTGGAAGAGCCCTATAAAATAGCAGACGGGCCTCAAAAAAGCCCTAAAGGATTGATATTGACAGTTGAACAGAGTCAGTCCTCTAAAAAAGAGAAAGCTGAGTAATAAAAAAGGCCAAAAAGCTTGAAAAAAAGATAATTTTATGTAATACTTGCCACTCGTATGAAAAGCAATAAATCGTTTTCAAAAAGAATAAGAGTTACCAAAAAGGGCAAGCTTTTAAGGAGACCCGAAGGACAGAATCACTTCAACAGCAAAGACTCTTCAGAGCAGACCATGCAAAAAAGAGGACTTAAGAAGATATCCTTTAATTCCCGTATAAAAAGAAGATTTTTACCCGGAAATTCAAATAAAAGTTAAAAGCATATGACCAGAGTCAAAAAAGCTAACCACGCCATAAAAAAACGACGATCACTCCTTAAAAAGACAAAAGGGTATCGTTTTGACAGATCCAGAAAAGAAAGAGCGGCCCGAGAAGCACTCCATCACAGCGCCACCTACTCTTTTGATCACAGAAGGGATAAAAAGGGCGATTTCCGCAGACTTTGGAATATAAGGATTAACGGCTCCGTAAGAGAACACGGTTTTTCTTATAGCTCCTTTATAAACGCTCTAAAGAAAAAGAACATTTCACTAAACAGAAAAATGCTGTCTGAAATAGCCAGAGAGCATCCCGAATCCTTTAACCGGATAATGAAACATCTCTCTTAAATTAAAGTAACCGCGCTCAAGCGCGGTTTTTTATTTCCGTATAATCATATAAGATACGGTTTAATTCTTTTTTAAAAGGCCACTCGCATAAAAAAGAGTAATAACAGATAAAGAACCACCCAGTAATCCAGCGGTTATATCGGCAAATGTCCCCGCCCAAAACAGCCCTCCTAAAGAAGGATCGGTATAACCTATGATGAACTCAAAAACCTCCCAAAACACTGCGACAGTTAAGACCGCAATAAAAACACGAAAAAAACTCTCCTCAAAATAAATTTCGCGATAAGGTAACAGTTTACGATCAAACCACATAGCCAACAGTCCAAAAGTAAAGCCGCCCAAGAAATGCATAAGCGTATCCAGCCACCAATAAAACCAATACAGATAGAAAAATATCGCCAATAAATGAAAAACGATAAGAAACAATATACCGACAGAAGCGGTAACACCAAGCAAAGAGCTGTTTTTATGGATTTTTTGCATTAAAAAAGATCGATAAAACTAAAAACAACCCTTTAGATGAAAATATTAAAACTCTGCAATACTCCGAAACACCAACAACCCCTTACCGAGCTTGTAATAATGAACAACAAGACCGGTAAGGGGTTATTTGAAATATCGCCTCGACTATTTAAGTCAAGTGGGTACTTTCAACTCATACCGATCAGAACCCTTCTCAGATTTTTAAATAATTAAAAATCTGAGAAGGGTTCATCACGATGCGGTAATTCAAGCTCCCTTGCGATTGGTATCTAAGGAATATTTCAAATAACCCACAACTGTATAATAACACAAAAGAAGAACATTTGCTTACCGGTTAAATGTGGAGTTTGAAATAATGCTATACAGTTCAATTTTAGACCATCTATCTTTTCAAACACAAAAAACCAACAGACTCTCTCTGTCTGTTGGTTTTTGATATTAGAATTGAAGTGCTTGACCTAGCATTTGTACTAGGTGGGTGCTCGCACTTGGTACCGATCTGAATTTTGCCCTTTTCGGGAAGATTCATCACGAAACAAGGATCTTGAGCTCCCTTATGAACACTTAGGAAGGACAAGCATTATCAATCCTGTCTTAATGTTAGGAGTTTCAATGCCAAAACGCAAGCTTTTTTGGGGAAAAGATGTTTATAATATGTTAATTACTCTAAAAGACCGTCTAAATTAACATCATAAAGTATACTCTCCTGAACCAACTTATAAGAAGTTATTTCCTTCTCATCAAACCATATATCTATTTCTTTATTTGCTTCTTCCACATCCCCAGAGGCGTGGATAAGATTTCTTATGGCACGATCATCTGAATCAGCCATGGAATAGGAATCAAGTACATAATCTCCCCGGATAGTTCCCACATCCGAACTCCTGGGCTCTGTTCCTCCCGTTATTTTACGAACCAACTCTACCGCATGAGCTCCTTGCCAAACCATTAAAACCACAGGCCCACAGGTCATATAACTCTTAAGCCTTTTAATAACACTCTCCCCAACCACCTCAGGGTCATCAGAAGGAGGATTATCTCCTTTAGCTTTGTAGCTTTTAATAGCCTTTTCTCCTACCTTCTTTTTAAAATCAGGATCAACCGAATAATGCTCCTCTATCTGATCTTCAGTAGGAAGAGCCATTTTTACGGCCACCATTTTTAGACCGCTTCTTTCATACCTTTTTATTATTTCTCCTATAAGAGATCTTTGCACCCCATCGGGCTTTATGATCACAAGTGTCCTTTCTTTACTATGATGAGCCATATATTTTAAATCTTAATAATAATTGCAGATAATTTTAACAGAAAAAATAAGGGGTTAAAACACCGAAGATCATTCAGTGATTATCTCTATACCCTTATCAGTTACAGCTAGAGTATGCTCCCAATGAGCTGACGGGGTTCCTTCTCTGGTAAGATAAGTGAAATCATTGCTATCTAAAACTATTTCACCGGATCCAGAGGTTAGCATGGGCTCTATGGCAATAACCAGACCCTCTTCAAGTACAGGGCCCTCGCCTTTACGATTAACGTTGGGAACAAAAGGGTCCTCATGTACCGAGTAACCAACCCCATGACCACAAAGATAGCGTACAAGCGAAAAGGATGTCTTACGGGCAAATACTGATATCGCCGCCCCAATATCTCCTATATTACCACCCGGATTCATGGCCTCTATACCCTTTTCAAGAGCTTGTTGAGTCTGTGTATTCATATCTCTATTCTCTCGAGAGCAGTTCCCTACACCGACAGTAATAGCGCCATCCGTTACAACACCCTTATAAAAGAGTCCTATATCCAAGCTAACAAGATCCCCCTCTTTTATAACCCTAGGGTCTTCATTGGGAATTCCGTGAACTATCTCATCATTCACTGAAACACACAGGGAAGCAGGAAAAGGCCGAGGAACGCCTTTTGGTTTATAGCCTAAAAAAGCGGCTTTCATTCCGGCTTTTTCAATCAAGCGAGCGGCTTCTTTATCTATTTCTTTTGTGGAAACGCCCGGTACACAGTAACCCTCCAGCTTTCTTAGTATCTCACCATGAACCTTACCCGCTTCTCGCAGAGATGAAATATCTTCTTTTGTTTTTAACTTTATCATTTTAAATTCCGATAGTATTTTGCAAAATACTCTGATGGACCTCTTCGGGGGTTTGATCACCGTCAATAGAGATAAATTCTACATGCTCACTTTTCCTGAAATAATCAATAGCAGGAATAACATTTTCCTCATACCAATCCAATCTCTCCTTTATCTTCTCCCTAGTATCATCGCCTCTTCCTCTTTCCATTAATCTATCCATAGCACACTCCGGAGAGACATCAATATAAACAACAAAAGACCTATTTCTCTTAAAGAAAGCTAAAGCCTCTTCTAAAATAGGAGCCTCAACTAAACGTCTCGCCACTCCGTCAAAAATAAGATGTTCTTCCCCGGAAAAATTCTTTACCAAAAAGTTAGACCACATCCAAACCGGCAAAAAGGCCGGCAGCAGGCCGCCTTCATCCATTACATTTTTAACCAGATCACTGGAATAACTTTCATCATTTTTTACAAATTCTCGAAAAAGCTTACCTGTTTCTATGTATAAAACATTCCTCTCGGAAAAATTATTTTCAAGATGTTCCACCATCTTTTTTGACTGCATACCTTTACCTGCTCCGGAGCGTCCAAAAAAGCAAAAAGTGTAAGAATTTTCTTCTATATTCATTTTTTGATAATTAATCCTATTAATCAGTACTCTCTAAGAGTTATCTGAGCATCTATTTTCTTTATAATATCTGTAACAACAACAACCGTTATCAAGAGCGCTGTTCCCCCGATAGCAAGCGCCTCTATACCTGTTACCGCCCTCATTGCCAAGGGTAAAACAGCCACAATTCCCAAGAAAAGTGCTCCAACCAAGGTAATACGAGTAACTATGTTACCCACGTATTCGGCAGTCGGCTCCCCCGGCCTTATACCGGGTATAAAAGCTCCCCCCTTCTGGAGATTTGTTGCTATAGCATTTGGATCAAAGGTTATAGCAACATAAAAGTATGTAAAACCAATAACCAAAATAAAGTACAAGGAAGCGTATATCCATCCGTTTTCCAAGAACATGATCATCGATTCCGCGGCAGAAGATACGATCTCATTATCAACATTACGCAAAAACTCAAACACCATCTGAGGAAAAAGAAGTATAGAAAGAGCAAATATTATAGGAATAACCCCGCCCTGATTAAGTCTTAACGGTAAATAAGTGGAGACACCACTACGCATCTTCTCTCCTCTAACTCTTTTGGCATAAGTTACCGGAACAGGGCGCTCGGCTTCGGTAATAAGAACAACACCGAAAATTACCGCTGCCGCTACAGCCACAAAAGCCACATACAGAGGCAACTGAGAAGCATCAAAATCAAAAATTCTTTCAGCCACCACTCCGGGAAGGTTAGCGACAATACCCGCAAAAATGATCAAAGAAACACCGTTGCCTATTCCGTACTGAGATATCAGCTCTCCGATCCACATCAGAAGAATAGATCCCGCGGCTATTACGATAATACTCGTGATCATTCCAAAAGTATCAAGTTGGGGCAATACCCCTTCTCTTGTAAGAAGGGTCAGGAATCCGAAAGACTGAATAAGGGCCAACGGTACAGTGAGCATTCTAGAGTACTGTACAAATTTTCTTTTGCCTGCCTCACCCTCTTCTTGGTATAGAGATTTTAGTTTAGGGGACATGACAGTCATCAGCTGCATAATAATGCTAGCTGTAATGAAAGGCCCCACACCAAGCATTACAATTGAAAAGTTAGAAAGTCCACCACCAGAAAATATATCAAGCAAACCAAAAAACTGTTGGCTTTCCATAAAACGTGCCAACTCCTGAGGATCAACTCCAGGAACTGGGATCGCTCTCAGAATGGTAAATATGACCAGTCCCCCAAAAACAAATGAGATCCTTTGACGAAGATTGCTGTCCGAAAATACGAACTTTAGTTTCTCAAAAAATAATTTTAACATATAAAATGTTAACTAACTCTTCACGTTACCACCTCTCTTTTCTATCTTTTCCTTAGCAGATACGGAAAGTTCACAACCAGATACTACGAACTTCTTAGACAGTTCTCCGTGACCTAATATCTTAATTGATTTTTTTGAAGACGGTTTCACTTTTTTATCTATCAGCCCCTTCTCAAAAAGGGAATCGGGATGAACATCGTCTCCATCGGAAAAACTGTTTTCTAAATCGGAAACATTAACGATCCAATACTTCTTTCTTTCTACAACATCCTGAGAATGCCCTCTTAGCTTAGGCAAAGATTTTATAAAATCTCTAACTTCCGGTCTAATTTTCCTACCAGCCCT
The DNA here is from genome assembly GCA_051747785.1 of Patescibacteria group bacterium. GTDB lineage: Bacteria > Patescibacteriota > Minisyncoccia > Phycocordibacterales > CSBR16-193 > SKVL01. Next base: position 7,896 of record JBNJGN010000011.1, read on the forward strand.
AGCTTTCTGACCTTTGTGACCGCGACCTGACGTCTTACCGCGCTTTCCCCCTCTACCTATCTGTCTGGATTTTATTTTTGATGATGTTGGCTTTAAAGTATTCTTCTGCATAATGTTTATTTTTTAAGTTTTTCAGAATCAGGATGATGAATACTGGATAGTGCCTGGATTGCGGATTTGGCATTGTTAAACGCATTTTTGCTTCTGGAAAAGACCTTAGCATTAACATCCGTTACCCCCGCAAGCTCCAGTACTGTCCTTACGGAACTTCCGGCTATTATTCCTTTTCCCGGGGCAGGCTTAATAAATATCTCCGATGAAGTAAATTTAGCGCTAACACTATGAGGTATCATCATATTCTCACTCAGAGGAACTTTGATCATTGATCTTTTGGCGTCATTGTAAGCTTTTTCTATAGCAAGTGCAGTATCAGAAGCTTTTCCCATTCCAACGCCCACAGATCCTTTTTTGTCTCCAATCACCAAAGAAACACTGAAACTGAATCTCCTTCCTCCGGCTACAACTCTAGTAACCCTGCGGATGCTTATTATTTTCTGTTCAAACTCCTGTCTAGGTTTACGATTATCCCTCCTGTTTTGGTTCTTTCTTTCTTTAACCGCGCCTTCTTTATTGGGTTGAGACATATTTTTTGAAGCATCGTTATTTCCCGGTGCTTGGGAAACCTTATTACCATCTGAAGTATTATTTTTTTGTGCTGTTTGTTGTATCATTTTTCTATTAAAACTGTAAACCTCCTTCACGGGCGCCCTCGGCGACCATTTTGACCCTTCCATGATAAGCAAATCCCCCTCTATCAAAAACCGCTTCTTTTATGTCTTTGTCCTTCGCCTCTTTCGCCAATCTCAAACCTGCATCCTTAGCGGCCTCCATCGGGTTTTTGTTATCCTTAATGGAAGAAGTTAGTGCTATAGTATGTCCCTTTTGGTCATCAATTAACTGAACCTGCACACCCTTATTTGAACGATGAACAGATATTCTGGGTCTTTCCGAAGTCCCTTCCAAAGTAGTTCGTATTTTTTTATGCCTTCTTTTTCGGCTTTCTTTTGTATTCTTTTCTTTGATTATCATAAATATATATTACGTTGCCCTTTTACCTTGTTTTCTTCTGACTATTTCGTTTTCATAACGTATTCCTTTTCCTTTATAGGGCTCCGGCTTTTTCTTGTTGCGAACCTGTGCACAGAAACTACCCACCAACTCTTTATCTATCCCTTTAACAGATACGGTGTTCTTCTCAACCGAAACCTCCAACTCTTCTGGTATTTTTATAACAACAGGATGAGAAAATCCCACTTTAAGTGTAAGAGAATCATCGGAAACTTCAACAGTATATCCTACCCCTTCCACAATCAGTTTTTTTTCAAAAAGATTACTTACACCTTCTATCATATTTGCAACATGAGAAGCATAAGTACCCCATAAAGATCTGGAAAATATATCACCCTCTTTTACATCGAAAGATACCGAATCCTCCTCTAAATTAACATCAACCTCTTGACGGAGTTCACGAGAAAGATTTCCGTGCGGGCCTGTTACGCTAAAAACCCTGCTCTGAGGATCAAAATTCGCTTTTACACCTTCGGGTATCTTTATTATCTGTTTACCTACGCGTGACATAATTTCATCTTTACCATATATCAAAAAGAATCTCCCCTCCCACTTTTTCTTTTATGGCCTGGTTATGGGTCAATACACCCTTGGGAGTAGAGAGTATTCTTGTAGAAAGAGGATCCTTTCCGCTTTTAATATCTTCAACACTTGCATAGACCCTACAAGAAGGTTTAGATATCCGAGAAAATCCTTTCATCACCGGATCCTTACCATTTTCTTCTCTGTACTTTATCTCAACCTCAATATTCTTACCCGCTTTTTTATTGTTCTTATTTAAAACAAAAGAACTCACATATCCCTCCGATCGCAAAACTTCCGCTATTGATTCAGTCAACTTATTAGCAGGAAAAGAGACGGTCTCCTTACCTACTAACGTATTTGTATATATGCGGTTAAGCATGTCTGCTACTTTGTCATTCATAATAGTCTACCAAGATGATTTCTTTATACCGGGTATCTTACCCTCATTGGCCATCTCTCTAAAGCATATCCTGCAAAGATCAAAGTCCCTCATATATCCGCGTTTCCTTCCGCAAACAAAACACCTGCGAAGCTTTCGCGATTTGTACTTTGGTTCTTTTAATGATTTTGCGATTATTGCTTTTCTAGCCATAATTAAATTATCTCTTTATTTAAACGCTTTCTTCTCAAACTAAAACTGTCTTGAACGCAACATGCCCTAAGTGGCAGATCAGCCACAAAAAGCGTAGGAAGTATCCTAGCAAGAGGCAGCCCTCTTGTCAAACCAAGGCCGCTTTTCGGGAGAATTTCACATCCTCTTTCTCACGGATACTTAAGAGTTGGTCTGTTCTTCTCTTTTTTTAAAAGGAACGCCTATATGCTCCAAGAAGCTCTCTGACTCTTCTTTTTCTGAAGATGTGGTGACCATAGTAACAGAAAAACCAAAGATGTTTTTTAGTTCCTCATCCGGAGTTTCCGGAAAGATCGTATGATCGGAAATTCCTATGGTCATATTTCCCATATCATCAATTGAGTCTCTGGAAATTCCTTTAAAGTCTTTTGTTCTAGGTAAAGCAATATGGAAGAGCTTTTCTAGAAAATCATACATTCTCTTGCCCCTCATCGTCACTCTATAGCCAATTATATCCCCCTCACGGATCTTAAAAGAAGCTATAGACTTAGATGCGCTGCACTTTGCGACCTTCTGTCCAGTAATAGTACTCAGACGATCTTCAATAAGCTCTAGTTTCTCTTTACTCTGAACAGACCCAATACCAACATTAACCACCACCTTAACAAGTCGCGGAGCCTGTAGAGGGTTTGAATAACCAAATTTATCTTTTAAGGTTTCAAGTGTTTTATTTTCTTTTTCTTTTACCTGCGTCATATTTCTTTTCCACTTTTTTTACTTATGCGAACATATCCTTCTTGCGTTTTCTTCTTTCCTACCCTGGAAGGTTCGCCTGATTCCGGATCCGCAATAGCCACATTGGAAACATCAACAGGATAAGGAACCTCTAGTATCTGGCCTTCTTCTTTACTGCCTCTGCTTCGTCTATGAACTTTTTTTATGTTCACACCAGAAATTACCACCTTCCGCTCTGAAGGGAGCGCTTTGCTTACCGTTCCTCTTTTTCCTTTGTCTTTTCCGGTTATTACTACTACCGGATCATCTTTTTTGATCTTCATAAACAAGCAATTAATGACCTATACAACCTACAATAAAAGTACCCTTAATGCAAATACCACCTCTTCAGACCTCTTTATATAACCTCTGGGGCCAGGGAAGCGATCCGTTGATACCCTCTCTCCGAAAGTTCTCGCGGTATAGGTCCAAATATACGGCCACCCAAAGGATCTTTATTATTCTTATTAATAACAACAACAGCATTCTCATCAAAGCGAACATAAAATCCTCCTTTCCTACGAAAAGACGCTCTCTGTCTTACCACAACACCGTAGAGTACATCTTTTTTCTTTACCTGCTTCCTGGGCTCGGCTTTTTGAACCGAAAAGACTACCACGTCTCCTATTCGAGCATATCTTCTACGTGAACCTCCTAATACCTTAAAAACTCTTCCGACTTTTGCGCCAGTATTATCAGCAATATTCACAATGGTCTGAGGCTGTATCATATTATTTTCTAACTATTTTGAAATGCTTATCCTTGGAAATAGGGGAAGTTTCTTCAATCTCCACTTGATCGCCTAAGGAAACAAGGTTGCCTTTATCGTGAACTTTATAGCGCTTTCTGGTTCTTATATACTTTCTATAACGAGGATGCTTAAAATACCGAGAAACAGTTACAACCGCCGTATCCTTCATAGCGGTTGATACAACCTTTCCGGAAAATCTTTTCGTTTTTATATTTTTCTCTTTTTTATTTTCCATATTAATTTATTTTCCACCTACTCTGGCTCTCATTTCTGTAAGAATACGAGCGATATCGCGACGTATTTTCCTTTTAAAATAAGCGTCTTTGTTCTTGCTTCCTGCAGTATCAAACCGGGCATCACGTAATTCTTTACGTTTTTGATTTAAAAGTTCTATTAACTCCGTGTCTTTCTTTTCTTTTATTTCCGTGGATTTCATATTTTCTTCTGAATATCAGAACGGGATTTTACCTTACCCTCCTCTGATTTGCAAGCTTATTAAAATCTTTTTACGATCTTTGTTTTAACCGGTAATTTTGTCCCTGCTTTTCTTAACACCTCTGAAGCTAGTGCATCGGATATTCCGTCAACCTCAAACAGAACTCTTCCTGGATCAACTTCTACACAAAATCCTTGCGGATCTCCTTTGCCTTTACCCATCTTAACTTCAGCCGGCTTAGTCGTATAAGGACGATCAGGGAATATTCTTATCCACATCTTTCCAGTCTTTTTGGTCGCACGAGCAGTTACCTTTCTAGCCGCTTCTATTTGATTTGATGTTATTTTGCCGGCGGTCACCGCTTTTAGAGCGTGTGAACCGAAAGCGATCTTAACACCACGGGTTGCCACACTCGCCTTTTTTAGGTTTCGTCTTTCCGTGTGCCATTTTCTGAATTTTATTTTTTTTGGGAAAAGCATAATAACTATTCTTAATGTATACCTTACGATTCAGACCTCCTACTTGAAAGCTTTGATTTAATCTGACTATCAAATATATCCCCTTTGTATACCCATACCTGAATACCCAGAGTTCCGTAAGGAAGGCGAGCCTCAAATCTAGCAAAGTCAATATCAGCACGAAGAGTCTGAAGAGGTATCCTTCCTCTTTTGATCTTTTCCTTACGGGCCATATCAGCACCACCTAAACGCCCTGAAACAACCACCTTGACCCCCTGAACATCTCTATTGGCCATAACCTTCTCCACGGTCTGCTTTATAACGCGCCTAAAGGGAAGGCGCTTCTCCAGCCCTTCAGCTATCATCTGAGTCACAATAGAAGCATTTGATTCCGGCGATTTTATCTCTTGAATATCTAAACGAAGATCTTTATTGCCAAGTAGCCCCCTTTTGTTAAGAAGAGAAACAAGCTCTTTTTTCAGTCTTGTTGAACCCTCTCCCTTCTTTCCTATAACCATACCTGGCCTTGATGTTTCAATTATAACCTTTATAGCATTCTCTTCACGTTCAATATCTATATTACCCACAAAAAAACCGCGCATTCTTTTTTCCAGAAAGTTCCTCAAAACCACATCCCCTTTTAAGGATTCAATATAGGAGCTCTTCGTACCGAACCAACGAGATTTCCAATCTCTGATTACTCCTAATCTTTGTGAATATGGATGAACAACGTGGGTCATAATAATTACTGATAACTAAGCAGTTTTTACTTTTTTATTGTTAATTTTTTTCTTGGACTCTTCTTTTTCTTTCTTGTTACCTGCGGAAACATTTTCTTTTTTAACACCTTCATCATTTTGTCCCTTCGTCTCTTCAGTCTTCTTAGGTGCTAATACTATATTTATATGACTGGTTCTCTTTCTAATAATAAAAGCTCTTCCAAAAGCCCTGGGCATCATGCGGAAAAGAGTAGGGCCTTCATCCACCCAAATACGCTTAATAAAAAGGTCCGATCCTATCTTTCTATCCTGCGCATTTGCCTCCGCCGACTTTATAAGTTTTAGCATTGTTGGAGCAACTCTTTTGGAAGCGGAATTAAGCTCGGCTCTCGCATCTTCAACCGACTTTCCGGCGATCTCTCTCGCCAAAAGGCGAACCTTTCTCGGAGACTGTCTGTATGTTTTTAGTATTGCTTTTGCTTCCATAATTATTGATTTGCCTTAGCGGCCTTAGCTGCGGCTATTTCAGCAGCTTTCTGTTTTTGCTCTAGTTCTTTTTGCATCTTACCACCGTGCTTAATAAACTTACGGGTAGGCGCAAACTCACCTAATCGATGGCCGACCATTTCTTCTGTTATCAGTATCTCTATATGATCCTTTCCATTATGAACACCGAAAGTAAAACCTATCATTTCCGGAGATATCTGACTGGCTCTTGCCCACGTCTTTATAACTCCAGTCTCTTTCGGGGTCTTATCTTTTATTTTTCGCCAAATTCTCTCGTCTACAAACGGGCCTTTTTTAAGTGATCTGGTCATAATTATTTTACTTCTTTATCAAAATTTTTCTTATTTTTCTTATTACTACTTTATGATCTTTTCAGTAAAGTATTTTAAATACACACTTACTCACACGACCCTTATCTCAAAGGAACGTGATTAGGTATATTAAACAAAAGACCGGCAGATGTCAATAAAAACTTCTTTTTTATTTTATTAATTTACCGCACTAATACTCAAAGAACCCTAAAGACCAACGGAAGTTTTAAAATATGCAATAAAAAGAGCTGATTCTAAAGAAACAGCTCAAAATATAAATATCACTACCTCTTCTTACCGACTCTTCTTCGCTTTACTATCAAACTGTTTGAATACTTCTTAGGCTTTCTGGTCTTCTGACGCTTACCGGCATGCCTACCCCATTTAGTTTTCTCTCTTCTCAGACCACGTCCGGCCCTACCTTCTCCACCACCATAAGGGTGGTCAACGGGGTTCATAGCCGAACCGCGAACCTTAGGTCTACATCCCATATTCCTGCTCCTTCCAGCTTTACCGATAACAACTCTTCCGTGTTCATGATTGGAAACTTCGCCGATCGTTGCCCAAGCTGTTTCCCTTACTTTTCGTATCTCAGTGGAAGGCATTTTAAGATCAACATATCCGCCATCTCTGGCTGAAACCTCTGCAGAAGAACCCGCAGATCTGGCCAACTTAGCTCCTCCACCGGGCTGGATCTCAACATTATAAACAAAAGTACCAACAGGTATCTCTGAAAGAGGTAAACGATTACCAGGTTTTAAAGGCGCCTCTTTAGACACAAGCAAACTATCCCCCACAGAAACCTTCCTAGGAAGTAAGATATACCTTCTTTCTCCATCTTTATACGCAATCAACCCTATAAAACCCGATCTATTGGGATCATACTCAACCGTTTTAACGGTAAAAGGGATGTCCTTTTTATCCATTTTAAAATCAATATCCCGGTAACGGCGCTTGTGACCCCCTCCACGCCAACGTAGAGTTATCCTGCCAAAGGAATTCCTTCCCTTAGCCGACTTTCTGCCGAAAGTAAGGCTTTTTACGGGGCTTTGGGTTGTGATTTTGGAGGAATATGATATCCCCGTCATTCCTCTTCTTCCTGGTGTTGTTGGTTTAAATTTCTTCATACTATATTAAAGATATACTATCTCCCTCTTTTAGATAAACATAGGCCTTTTTCCTTCGTGAAGTAAAACCTCTGCCTCCTTTTCTTCTCTGAACTCTCTTTCTAGGTACCGGAGCAGTCCTGATCTTTTTAGGGCTAACATTATAAATAGAGCGGACAGCATGATCTATATCACGCTTATTTGCATCCAATCGGACCTCAAAAACATAAACGTTGTACTGATTCTGCAGTGCAGCCTTTTCAGTTATCCTTGGAGACCTTAATACTTCATCCGTATTAAAACTAAAAATGGCCTTTTTAAGAAGCTCGTTTGTATTAACTTCTCTTTTTTCTGAAGTATTACTCTCCCCCTTATTATCTTTCGTGTCTTTTGTTCCAAATATTGCCATGGTCTATTTTAATTTACTTTCCAGAAATGACAGTGCTCTTTCAGGGTTCTCTATTACAAGATAACTTGAAGACAGCACGGCTACCGGATTAAGAGACCTTGTCTCTTTTATATCAACATTACCCAAATTTCTAAAGCTTCTCTTTACATCACTATCATCTTCAGAAATAGATATTAAAGCAGCATTCTTTTTCTTAGAAGCCATCCTCTCAAAACCTTTAATAGAACCCCAAGCCTCAAGTACCCCTTTTGCCTCCTTAGACTTCGGCTCTTCAAAGGTGATCTTATCAACAAAAAGTATTTCATTATCCCTATACTTTTGAGACAGAACACTTAGAAGCGCTTTGGCTCTCATCTTCTTATTTATCTTTTTGGTATAATCCTTTTCGTTTGAGGGTCCATGTGTAACTCCTCCTCCAACCCAAATAGGAGAACGCCTTGATCCGTGCCGGGCACGTCCTGTTCCCTTCTGGCGCCACGGTTTCTTTCCACCGCCTCTGACATCACTTCTACCTTTAACAGAAGCCGTTGACATGCGGGCATTAGACTCCATTGAAACCACTACCTGATGAACCAGGTCCGGGTTCCATTTTTGCGCAAATACTTTTTCAGGCAGTGTAATTGCACTCACTTTCTTGCCTTTCTGATTGTATACGTTAGCTTCCATATTTAACTTCTAACTTTTATCTCTACAATAGTTCCTTTTCTTCCGGGGACCGCACCTTCCACAAAAAGCACACCCTCTTCAGACATTATTTGCGCTATTTTTACGTTCTTCAAAGTGGTTCTCTTTCCCCCCATTCTTCCGGCCATTTTAGTACCCTTAAGAACTCTTTGCGGTCCAGTGGCACCAATTGATCCCGGCTCTCTCTCAGAGTGTTTCTGACCGTGAGTGCGAGGCCCCCCAGCAAAGTTGTAACGCTTAACCACACCTTGAAAGCCTTTACCTTTAGAAACAGCAGAAACTGCAACACTATCCCCTTCAGAAAACTGAGTTAGATCAAGGAAGGCGCCTTCTTCATAACCGCTCTTTTTATCTTTCGGTAGTCTGAACTCTTTAAGAACCTTAAAACTGCCGTGGTCTTTAGTGTGCCCTTTCTCCGCTTTGGTAACATTCTTCTCTTTGCGCTTTCCGGCACCCACCTGCAAAGCAGAGTAACCATCTCTCTCAGGGTCTCTAACAAAAACGACTTTTGAAGGAAGAGCTTTTATTTCCGTAACAGGAACAACTGAGCCGTCTTCTCGGAAAAGTTGTGACATATTCTGTTTTTCTCCTAAAATAAACTTCATGTATCTTTTTATCTTTATTGGCTCAGTAGCCCTTTATGAATCAATATAATGCAATAACGAAAAAGAGCTTACCAATTTATAACCCTCCAGTCAATAGAGAGAAGCTATTTAGCTGTTGCGATCTCTAATACCGAAACGATATCACTACGGCATCACTAGAGAAACGCAAAAGTTAAAATGGTCATCAAAAGCAAACGGGGGACTAAACAGTCTTCACTTCTATACTGACTCCTGAAGGAAGACTCATATTAGTAAGAGATTCTATAACCTTTTGATTAGGGTTTATGATATCTATCAATCTTTTATGAATACGCATCTCAAACTGCTCCTTAGATTTGCTATAAACAAAAGAAGATCTATTAACCGAATACTTCTTTATCTCTGTAGGCAAAGGCACCGGTCCACGAACATTAACGTCAAATCTAAGTGCCGTATCCATTATCTGTTGAACAGATGCATCCAAAACCCTGTATTCATAAGCCTTTACCCTGATGCGTAAACGAGGTATAGACCCCTCGCCTGAGGCGGCTTTCTTTTTATTAGCCGCCTCGGACTTTCCTTTTTTGCTCTCAACAGTCTTTTTTGCCACTTTGGCCATATCCTCCTTTGAGCTTGGGGTATGTTTTTTGCTTTCTGCCATTATTACGAAGTTATTTTTGTTACTACACCGGCACCTACGGTCTTTCCCCCTTCACGAACTGCAAATCTCTGTTGCTCTTCCAGAGCAACGGGATCGGTAAGTTCCACCTTGAAAGTCACAGTGTCACCAGGCATTACCATTTCTACACCCTCGGGTAGGTCAACCTTACCGGTTACATCAGTGGTACGAATGTAAAACTGAGGCTTATAGCCAGTGAAGAACGGGGTGTGTCTTCCTCCTTCTTCTTTGGTAAGCACGTAAACCTCGGCCTCAAACTCAGTATGAGCCGTAACAGAACCAGGAGCAGACAGTACCTGTCCTCTGTGTATTTCATCTTTCTTTTTACCTCTCAAGAGAATACCGGCATTATCTCCAGCCATTCCTTCCGACAGGGACTTATTAAACATTTCAATACCTGTGACGGTAGTTTTCTCTTTCTTCTCTTCAATTCCTACGATCTCCACTTCTTCACCCACTTTAACGACTCCGCGCTCTATACGACCGGTAACAACAGTTCCACGGCCCTCAATGGAGAATATGTCCTCAATAGGCATAAGGAAAGGTTTATCAGTATCACGTTCCGGAGAAGGAATATAATCATCCATTGACTGGGTAAGCTCAAGGACCTTCTTAGTCCATTCACTGTCAGTAGAACCCTCTGCTTCAAGAGCCTTAAGAGCGGAACCTCGAATAACCGGAGCATTGTCACCATCGTAACCGTACTGAGTGAGAAGCTCTCTTACCTCCTCTTCCACCAGGTCAATAAGCTCGGCATCAGAAACCATATCGCATTTATTCAAAAAAACGATTATCTGAGGAACACCCACCTGACGAGCCAAAAGAATATGCTCACGGGTTTGAGGCATAACACCGTCAGTCGCAGCTACCACCAATATAGCCCCGTCCATCTGAGCGGCGCCGGTGATCATGTTTTTAATATAGTCGGCGTGACCGGGTGCATCTATGTGAGCATAATGCCTGTTCTCAGTCTCATACTCGTTATGAGAAAGAGCAATTGTAATTCCGCGCTCCTTTTCTTCCGGAGCAGCGTCTATTTGGTTAACATCTTTTAATTTAACCGTTTGGCCCGAAGCCTGCAACGCCTTAAGCATCGCCGCAGTTAAAGTAGTCTTACCATGGTCAACGTGGCCAATGGTTCCCACATTAATATGCGATTTAGAACGATCGAAGTCTGCCATATTTTTTTATTTAATTAATTTAATAATAATACTAATAATAAAATTTCGTTTTTGATGATACGGAAAGTAACCGCTTAACTGCCCACAAAAGAGCACCTAACATTCAAACGCGTATTTTCTGCACACCAAACCCTTTTTCTTCAAAATGTAAGATTGCATATAATAAAAATTACGCAACGCTTACAAAACAAAACGATGCAAGCCGTAAGCTACACCGATGTAAAGCAATATTAGCAGAGCAAATAGCAAAATGTCAATAAAAGAGGGTGTTTTTTAATTTTTCTATGTCTTTTAAGGGGTTACTTGTAATAATATAAGCACCATAAAGACCGTTTAGGATACATTTTTATAAAATATTTTCAGTCTAAAAGAAATTTACACAGTCATTCCACAGCTTATCCACCATACGGAGGTAATTTAAAAACACCGCGATCTGATCGCGGTGTTTTTAAATATAATCTATTTAGACCTTTTTACGTGAAGATATGATGGTTTCCGAGACATTACCAGGCACGATAGCATAGTGACTGAATTCCATGGAAAAACTTGCTCTTCCGGCCGTCATTGAGCGAAGGTGGGTAATATAACCGAACATTTCTGAAAGAGGAACAGAGGCATGTATAACTGTATCATTATGACCTCTTTCAGCCATCTTTTCTATCTGACCTCTCTTGGAATTAAGGTCACTGTTCACATCACCCATAAACTCCGTTGGTGTTACAACCTCTACCCTCATAACCGGCTCAAGCAGTACCGGCTTTGATTTCATAGCGGCATCCTTAAAGGCCTGTGAAGCGGCAACATGATAAGCTATCTCTGAAGAGTCAACTTCATGATAAGTTCCATCTAAAAGTTCACAAGAAATATCAGTCATAGGATACCCAGCCAGCACACCTCTTCCCATTGCCTCATAAACACCCTTCTCAACTGCCGGAATATACTCTTGAGGTATAACGCCTCCCTTTATTGAATTTATGAACTCAAAACCTTCCCTTTTGGAAACATTTTTGGGCTTTTTCTTATCTGTATCATCTTCATTGGTCTTTTCCAAAGGTTTGATGAATATCTTCACATGACCATATTGCCCTCTTCCACCGGTCTGTTTTATATGCTTGTATTCCGCTTCAGCCGAAGATGTAATGGTTTCTTTGTAAGCAACCTGCGGTCTACCTGTAGCCGCTTCAACCGAGAATTCTCTTTTCATTCTGTCAACAATAATGTCCAAATGAAGCTCTCCCATTCCCCAAACAACCGTCTCGCCCGTTTCATCGGAAGTAGAAACTTTAAATGTCGGATCCTCTGCGGAAAGACGACTTAGTGCTACACCCATCTTTTCCTGATCTGCCTTGGTTTTCGGCTCAATTCTTACGGAAACAACGGGCTCAGGAAATTCTATTTTTTCAAGCTCTATGGGACTACCTTCGTCACAGAGAGTATCAGAAGTGACTGTCTGCTTTAATCCAACAGCAGCAGCTATCTCTCCGGCATAAACCTCCTCAACCTCTTCTCGGTGATTAGAGTGCATTCTAACGATCCTTCCGATTCTCTCCTTAACGCCTTTTGATACGTTATATATATAAGATCCGGCCTTAAGTTTTCCGGAATAAACCCTAAAGTAAGTTAACTGGCCAACATAAGGATCAGTCTGCAACTTAAAGGCCAATGCCGCAAAAGGCTCATCATCATTCGCTTTCCTGGTAACCTCTTCACCTGTCTTGGGGTTAAAGCCGACGGTATCTGGAACATCTACAGGTGAAGGCAGATAGTCTATAACTGCATCTAAAAGAAGCTGAACCCCCTTATTCTTCAGCGCCGATCCAGCAAATACCAACACCGTTTCGTTATTTAAGATTGATTTTCTCAGAGCCTTTTTTAGCTCTTCAACAGATATTTCTTCTTGCTGAAGAAATCTTTCCATAAGCTCTTCATCGTTTTCTACCGCCTTTTCAACTAATTCATTCCTATACTTCTCCACATCCTCCTTATACTCCTCCGGGATATCTGAGGGTCTCATATCCTCACCCATCTTTCCTTCAAAGTAGTAGGCCTGTCTAGTTAGAAGATCTATAACACCTTCATGTTTATCTCCTTCGCCTATAGGTATCTGAGCCCTGACCGCATCAGGAGTAAGACGCTCAAGGATGGTTTTAAAAGAGTACTCAAAACTAGCTCCCGTCCGGTCAAGTTTATTAACAAAGCAAACGCGGGGAACTTTGTATTTATCAGCCTGCTTCCAAACCGTCTCAGACTGAGGCTCAACTCCAGCCACTCCGTCAAAAACCACTATTCCTCCATCTAAAACCTTCATAGAACGCTCTACTTCAACGGTAAAATCAACATGTCCTGGAGTGTCAATTATATTAAAACGATATTGATTCTCTTTACTTTTTCTGTCCTCAACCCAGCTCGGGGCCCAAAAAGCAGTAGTAGCAGCTGAGGTTATAGTAATACCCCTCTCCTTTTCCTGTTCCATCCAATCCATTATGGCCTCACCCTCATGAACTTCACCTAATTTATGCGAAATACCGGTGTACAGAAGAACACGTTCAGTAGTAGTGGTCTTACCAGCGTCAATGTGAGCGATAATACCAAAGTTCCTTACTTTTTCTAATGGAAAGTCTCTTGCCATATTGATCAAAAATTAATTGATTATTTAAATAAACTAAAAAATTAGCCTTTTTGCTTATAATTTTCCTACCAAGCAAAATGAGCAAATGCCTTATTGGCTTCTGCCATTTTATGAGTATTTTCTTTCTTGGTTACAGCTTCTCCCTCATTGTTACTCGCCTGGATAAGCTCTGAGGCCAATAGTTTATATACCGGTTTTCCGGATTTTGACCTAGCGGCTCCTATTATCCACTTCATAGCCAATGTCTGACGTCTATCAGGCTTTACCTCCCTTGGCACCTGATAATTGGCTCCACCTACTCGGCGAGAACGAACCTCCATAACCGGGCTGGCGTTCTTTATAGCTGCATAAAAAACCTCTAAAGGCTCGTCTGTTCCGGTCTCTTTAGCTATCTCTTCTAGGGCATTATACACCATCTTACGAGCAGTATGCTTTTTACCGTGAAGCATTATGTAATTTATGAATTTTGAAACCTTTTCCGACTCATATCGGTGATCAGGTTTTATCTGTGGTCTTTTTTTAACTGGTCTTCTCATAGATTAACTCTTTTTTGTTCCGTAAAGGCTTCTGCTTTGCTTTCTTCCACTTACTCCTTCAGCATCAAACTTTCCTCTAACAATGGTGTAACGCAGGCCGATGTCTTTAACACGACCACCTCTGACCAAGACAACAGAGTGTTCCTGTAAGTTGTGGCCAACTCCGGGAATATATGCTGTTACCTCCATACCATTAGTAAGACGAACCCTGGCAACCTTTCGTATAGCCGAGTTCGGTTTCTTTGGGTTTTTTGTAGTAACCCTAACACAGACACCTCTTTTGAAAGGAGAAGGGTAATATGTCGGCTTATTTTTACGGGTATTAAAACCACGCGCTAAAGCTACCGCCTTTGATTTTTTGCGGACTTTTTGTCTACCTTTACGAACTAATTGATTTGTAGTTGTCATAACTTTTAATAATAAACACTTCTTTATCAAACTTACCAAGATAATCTAAGTAAGCTTCACAACATATGATAAGCACTAGGGTATTACAACTTTTCAAAAAAAGCAAGTGCCCGAAGTCGCGCCCTTAACAGAAAAAGCAAAGAAATTATTAAGGAATAACGACTACGGAGAAAAGAATCTCTCCAGCGCCCCTTCTATCAAGGAAACATCTCCGGCAAAAAAGGAAAAAATCAGGACAAGCGCTCCTATGATAAAGGGAAAGATAATGTCTCCAGCCAACAGTACCAGTCCTAAAACTATGAAAAGCCCGTATCTCTCAAGGAACATACGTGCTTGCGAAACCTTAAGAGAACGCGGAAGAATATCAAAAAGTATCTTGGAGCCGTCAAGTGGGGGTATGGGGATCAAGTTAAAAATGGCAATTATAATATTTATTACCACTATCAAAGAAGCCAGAAGTATAGCGTCCTGGGACAGAACTTCCGAACCCAACCTTATAACCAGGCCAAAAAT